>JALWDU010000063.1 GCA_027036735.1 Aquificales bacterium
ATTAAAGCCTTCCTATCCCCTTCGGTTCTCAAGGGCGGATTTACCTTTACGAGGGAACCGTATTTCAAAACATCTTCCTCCGTAAGGAGCAGGTGGTTCGGGTTCACCTCGCCGGTTATCCTTACCCCCTTTTCCTTAAAGAGTTTTAGAAGTTCTACGGTTTCCTTTGCGGTGATGTGCTGTATGTGAACCTTCGCGCCGGTTATTTGCGCCAGATAGCCGTCCCTAGCGACCGCTATCGCCTCGGCACTCCTGTTTCTGCCCGCGATACCGAGCAGGTCGGAGATTTTCCCCTCGTTTATATGACCCGCCGACAGAGACGGAAGTTCGGCGTGGTCTTCTATAAGCAGGTCGAGGTCTGCAGCCCACTCGAATGCGGTCCTCAAGAGAGCTTCGTCGGTAGGGGTCGTCCCGTCGTCGGTCAGCGCTATCGCCCCCGCCTCCTTGAGCGCGCCGAATTCGGTCAGCTCCTTGCCCTCTCTACCCCTGGTTATAGCCCCTGCGGGGAAGAGGCGGATTAAGCCAACCCTCTCAGCCTTCAGGCGCTGGTATTCGATTAGGGCGGGGTTGTCGGTTTCCGGATTGGTGTTTGGCATCGAGACGACCGCGGTAAAACCCCCGAAAACGGCGGCGCGGCTACCGCTCTCTATATCCTCTTTGTGGGTAAAGCCGGGGTCTCTCAGGTGGGCGTGAGGGTCTACAAATGCGGGGGCGACCACCATATAGCGGGCGTCGATAATTTCCTCCCCCCCCGTAGGGGGGATATTTCTCTCTATCTTGGAAATCTTTCCGTCCTCCACGAGGATATCGGCTATCCCTTCGAGATTTTGGGAGGGGTCGACGACGTAACCACCCCTTATAAGCAGCTTTCCCATCGTTGTTTAATTTTCACCCTCCCCCTTAGGGAGTTGATAATTAATTCCTCGTAATGAAAAAAACCCTCGCCCTCTTTACCCTTCTCTCGCTAACCTCGGCGGGTTTCGGAAACCTTCTTTTTTTAAACGCCACCGAGGTGAAAGTGTTATCCGACAACCAACGGGTGGAGGCTTTGGGAAATGTAAAAGCCCTTTACGGGAACTACAGACTAAAAGCCGACCGTTTGGTGTATTTGAGGGATAAGGGTCTCCTAATAGCGGAGGGAAATGTATTTTTAACCGACGGCAAAGGTGTTTTCCTCCGCGCGAAGAAACTCGTTTACTACCTTTCAGAAAGGGTTATCGAATTGTTTAACGTAAGGGGAAAACTTAAGGGGAATTATATAAACTCTTCCTACGTTAGGATAAGGGGCGAAATCTACCTCTTCAAAGAGGCTTGCGCCACCAAGTGCGCCGACCGCTCGGCGGAGGTTTGCGCGAGGAAATTTGTATTCAAACGGCAAAAGGGCGAGGGTGTAGCCTATTCGGCAACGGTAAAGGTTGAGGGTATCCCGATATTCTACACCCCCTATTACGCCTTTCAGACCAAACGGAAAACCGGTTTTTTAGCCCCCAAGATGGGGGTTGACAACTACGGCGATTTCGTCTACCGCCAACCCTTCTTTTGGGCAATCTCCCCCTATTCCGACCTAACCTTTACCGGCGATTACAGGGCGGGGGGACTCTACGGGGGGGGTTTGCAGTTTAGGAAGTATTTCGCCCGAGATAGCTATTTGGAAACGTTAAATCAGCTCTACTACGACGACGCCTATCCCAGCAAGTGGTGGGAGGGAAGGGACTACCACCGCCGCCTTAGATACCTGCTCTTCGGCAAGGGGTATAAGGGAAATCTCACCTTCCAATGGGAGTTGCCCTCCGACATAGACTACTTCTACGACATATTTTTCTTCGACAAAGACCAACACTACAAGAGTTTTGCGAAAAGCTTTATCCAATACACCTTAAACGGGGAGAGGTTTAACCTAAACCTAAAAGGGGAGTATTTTTACAACCTCACCACGAGAGACCGTTCGAAAGACCTCGCAACCCTACCCGATATCTATCTCTATCTGAAACCCCAACCTTTGGGAGAGGGATTTACCTACGACCTGACGACGGAACTCACAAACTTCTACACCGACAATAAGAGTTTTTGGAGGTATAGACTCGTTCCGAAACTGGGATGGAAACACACATTTGGAACCACTCCGGTGGCTTTTTACTTTAAACCCTACTACATCTATTACTCCTCCACCCGTTACGGAAACCGAAAGAACGTTCTCGGTTACAGCCTAACCGCAAAGAGTCTCCTATACAACTTCAACCTCGTGAGGACCGAGAGTTGGAATCTCTTCTCCAGTTGGGAGTGGGTTTACAAATTCCACCCCTTTGAGGAAAAGAATCACCCACCCTTTGACACCTTCGACGAACTTTCGAAACAAAATCTTCTAACCTTGAGGGGTGTAAATTCCCTAAACTACGGCGGGAAAGAGGTTGCAAACTTTATCGTGGAACAGCCCTACAACTTTTACAGCGGCTACAACTTCCCCACCGACGGAGCCTACATAAACGGCAAACTGCTACCCCTAAAGCTTTACTACAACATAAACCCCCCTTCGGGGGATATTTCCTTGGGCGGGCAAATCTACTACGACCACCACCTGTCGGAAATCGTTTACAACACCGCTTGGATAAATTGGACAGCCGTAAAAACCCTAACGGCGAAGTTAGACCTAGACTTTTCCTATACCCTAAGTAAAGACCACCTCGGGGAGAAGCAAACCGACCAATACTCCTACGGGTTGAAACTCAACTGGAAAAACCTTCGGGTGGAGGGGAAAAATTACTACGACTCCCTAAGGGGTAAAAACATTAGAAACTCCCTAAGTGTGGACTACAACCGAAACTGTTGGAGTATAGGTCTCCGCTATCAAAGGGAGTACAACTTCGACAACAACCGTTATGACTGGAACCTCCTATTGGTCTTCAACTTCTTTTCCAACCCCTTCAACTTCCTAGTAGCCGGAGGTAGAAAATGAAGAGGTGGAAAGGTTTCCTCCACCCGAAGGAGCTGGAGCTTATCGGCGAACTGAAAGCCAAACAGGGAGATGTTTGGAGGTTATTTCGCATACTGTCGGAGTTCGTGCAGGGATTTGACCTACTTTCGGAGATAGGACCATCGGTAACCTTTTTCGGAAGTTCCCGCTTTGGCGAGGATAACCCCTACTACCAACTGGCTTACAAAACCGCCTACCTCTTCGGAAAGGAGGGGTATGCGGTAGTCACCGGCGGTGGACCCGGCATCATGGAGGCGGCAAACAGGGGGGCTTACGAGGCGGGAGCCGAAAGTATAGGTCTGCAAATAGATATCCCCACCGAGGTGAATAAAAACCCCTATCTCACAAAGCGGTTGGTTTTCAAACACTTCTTTGTCAGAAAGGTTATGCTCCTGCGCTACGCCCTCGGTTACATAATCTTTCCCGGCGGCTACGGAACCTTTGACGAGCTTTTCGAAGCCCTAACCCTCATGCAGACAAAAAAGATGTATCCCTTCCCCGTCCTTCTCTTCGGTTCCGACTACTGGAAGCCCTTAGTCCGATACATGCGCCACGTTATGGTAGAAAACGGCACCATAGACGAGGACGACCTTAACTTTTTCCAAATAATAGACCACCCGGAGGAGGCGGTGGAAATTATCGACCGCTTCGTGTTGGAAAAGAGCAAATTCCTCGGTGAGGATTTTGTAAGAAATAGGAAATTCCTTCCCCTTTTGGAGAGGTTAAAGGAGAAATACCGCCAAAGGGAGGGTTAGAAATTTTTGACGTGTTCCATATAGAGTTTAAATCTCTCTTTGACCTCCTCCATAAAGTCGCCGCCGAGCTTCTCAAGCAGGGCGTCCGCCAACACTATAGCCAGCATCGCCTCCGCCACAACGGAAGCGGCGGGGACGGCGGTCACATCGGAGCGCTCGCGCATAGCCTTAACCTCTTGTTTAGTCTCAATATCGACACTCTTAAGGGGAGACATTAGGGTGGGTATCGGTTTCATGGCTATTCTGACAACCAGCGGTTCGCCGTTGGTTATTCCCCCTTCGGTGCCGCCGAGGCGGTTGGTGTAGCGGAAAAAGCCCCTCTCCTCGCTCCAGCCTATTTCGTCCATAACCCTGCTACCGGGGAGAAAGCCGGTCTCGAAGCCGCTCCCTATCTCGACCCCTTTAATAGCCTGTATCGACATCATCGCCTGGGCTATGCGACCGTCCAGCCTCCTATCCCACTGAATGTGGCTTCCCAAACCGGGGGGAACGTTTAGGGCGAACACCTCTATTATTCCCCCCAGCGTTTCCCCCTTCTCCTTCGCCTTATCTATGAGGGTCTTCACATAGGGGTCTTCCAAGGGGTTGGGAATTCTAACCTCCGACTGCTCCGCCTTTAGGTGTCTGCTCCAGAGGTCGAGGGGCATCTCCTTTACCCTGTAGCCCCCCAATACGCGGACGTAGCTACCTATTTTTATCCCGAATTCGGATAGAAACTTCTTACAAACCGCCCCGACGGCAACGCGGGCGGCGGTCTCCCTTGCCGAACTCCTTTCGAGGATATTCCTCAAATCCCTCTGATTGTATTTGATACCGCCGACTAGGTCGGCATGTCCCGGACGGGGTTTTGTAAAGGGTTGGTAGCCCTCCGGGGGTTCCCCCTCCACAGCCATCCGCTCCCTCCAGTTTTCGAAATCCCTGTTCCACACCGCCATGGCTATGGGGGAGCCGAGGGTTTTGCCGAAGCGAACGCCGGAAATGATATCGACCCTGTCTTTTTCTATCTTCATCCGACCGCCGCGTCCGTAACCCTTTTGACGGCGCGCCAGCTCGCGGTTTATATCCTCGGGGGAGAGTTCGAGATTTGCCGGTATACCCTCCAGTATAGCCACAAGACCCTTTCCGTGACTCTCTCCGGCGGTTAGAAATCTAAGCACCCTTAGAGACATTTGGAGATTAGGATTTTACCCCCTATAGGGAAACAAAAATTCACACTCCGTCTGAGTGAATTGATAAAACCCGTTCCTCTAAGAGGAGAAAAAACTTTCAACCCCTTTTAGCCAAAAAGCGCTTCCTCAAACTCATTTTGGTGGGCGATAAATTCGCAGTCCGTCAAAAGTTTAGCGGAGAAAAGGAAAACACATCTAAAGGGAATAAAAGGGTTAAAACCCAACAAGGGGGGTTGAAGGAAAAAACCCAAAAGGGGGTTTAGGTGGTGGAACCCTCTTCGTCGAGGTAGAAAACTTCGTCGGAAATGGGTTCGTTGGTTCTCTCGAAGCCGGGGAGCAGTTCTATCCTATACCAGGCGCTTCTATACCATATGTCTTGGGGAGCCTTTTTAACGGGAGCAACCTGCGCCGCCTTGGTCTCCTCGTGGTAGCCCCAATTCATGTAGTCGTTGAAGTCCTGAATGATATCGGTGATAACCGCTCCGATGCGCAGGAGCTCCTTCTGGAATTTCTGCCACCTGAAAATCGAGCTATCCCTCAAGGTTAGACCGAAGTATCCGGCTCCGCCGTGGTCTTTAATGGTGGCTATACCCCTCGCGATGAAGGCTTTAAACGCCGCAAAGGTTTCGGGAGGGTCGGTTACGAATACGTCGAACTTGCCGAGAAACTCGTCGGTATAGGGGTTTCTCAGGTCGTGAACCCTAGCCTCGACATTTTTTAGACCGAGCTCTTTGATAATTTTGTTGTCGAACTCGATGAGCCTTTCGTCGATGTCGATAATGAGAAGGCGTTTGTAACCTCCGTAGAGGGCTATAGCGAGACCGGTGAGGTCGTCTTCCGCACCCATAACGATGATTTCTTTACCCTCGATATCACCCCTCATATCCATGTGGAGAACGCGGGAAACGGTGGTTTCGGGGGTGACGGCACCTTGGTCGAACTGCTGAACCGGCTCCGGTCTATCCTTGGCTATCTCGACAAAGGTTCTGTAAAACTCGATATTCTTGTAGAAGGGAACGCCCCTACCCTGGCAAGCCTCGCAGGAAAAGTCCTTGTAGGGACCTATGTTGTATTCCCTAATAACTTCCCAACCCTTTTCGGTCAAGAGGATTTCGTCGTTTTCAATTTTTACCAAGCCCCTTTCCGCCAAAGCCCTGATGATGGCGCTGGCGTAGGGAACGGGTAGGTCGGAATAGTCCACAACTTTCCAAAAGTCGGTGGTCACCTGCAGGGCGGCTAGAACCCTTTCAACATTTCTCCTGTAAATGTTTTGAATACCTTGAGCTTGAACTTCCTTTACTATTTCCATTAATAGGTCTGCCACTTTCTCCTACCTCCTATTGTGGTTTTTACAAAGTTCTCCTTATTTTACGGAACCCCACGCCAGAAAGCCTTCCATCTGTGATAGAGAGATAAATTGCATCCTATAGGTTTTAAAATCCCTATCTAAAGGAGTTTGGAACTGTGACTAAAGCCGATAAAATCAAACAATCCATTAAACTAACCAAAGAAAAAAGGAAGCTCCAAACTCCCAAAGTCTTCCAGCTCAAACTCCAAACCCTCTCTAAATCCGATATAAAAACCTTAGAAAGACTTTTCTTAGAGGCTAAATGGTTCTATAATTACCTTATAGCCGATATTGATAGCCGATTAAACAAAAAATCTGAAAAACTTAAAGTAGTCGAAATTAAAACTCCTAACAGCTTTGAAAAAAGAGAACTGAATCTCTTGGGTTCTCAAGTCAAGCAAGGCATTATTGAAAGGATTAAAACCAGCCTTAAAGCTTTGAAAAAACTAAAGGAACAAGGCTATAAAGTAGGAAAACTCCAATTTAAATCCGATTTTAAAAGCATTCCCCTAAAGCAATTTAGAATCACCTACAAAATAGACTTCAAAAGAAACAGAATTAAAGTTCAAGGCATTAGAAAGTGGTTTAGAGTTTTGGGATTGCACCAGATACCTAAAAATTCGGAGATTGCAAACGCTTTTCTGGTTAAAAAGCCTTCAGGCTTCTATCTATATGTGGTTTGCTATCTTTGGAGAGAGGAAGTTTTAAGGGAAATAAAACAAAAACAGACTTCAATTCCTGTAGGTATTAAATACCAGCTAACTTTAACAACGGGGGAAAGTTTTAAGTGGTACATTCCCGAAACGAAGAGGCTTAAAAGGTTGCAGAAGATTTTGGCAAGGAAAAGAAAAGGGAGTAAAAACTATCAAAAGATTAAAAGGTTAATACAAAAGGAATGGGAATATATTAAGAACAAAAGAAAAGACATTCAAAACAAGGTAATAAGCTACTTAAAGAAGTTTCCGTTTATAGCGGTTCAAAGAGATGACATAAAAGGTTGGCATGAAGGATTGTTTGGGAAAGAAGTTCAAAACACGGGGATAGGGGGAATAACTGCAAGGCTGAAATACCTTGCGACCTTTATCCCTGTAGAATTTGTGCCGAAATATGAAGCAACAACACAAACTTGCTGTAGATGTGGTTTTAAGCAAAAAGTTGAATTAAACGAGAGAACTTATAAATGTCAAAAATGCGGTTTAGAGATAGATAGGGATTTAAATGGAGCGTGGAACATATTAAAGATTGGATTAAAGCAATTGGCAAAGAAAAATAAGGTGCTGGCAGACCGCCTAAAGTCTGCCCTACCCGTGGACTGCGGGGAAGTAACGCCCGTGGAGTGGGGGTTATCCCCACGATGAAGCGGGAAGCTCCTCATCTCTGATGGGGGAGGAGGTCACGGACGTCTCCGGCGCAAAACCCAACGGAAACTTTCAAAAAATTCACCTACAAAAGTGGTAATTTTCGGGTTAACAATTTTGGTAATTCTGTTAACACCCGTTTATTCCCACCTACGGATAATGGCTTCTAAAAACTTGCGGAGGTCTAAAAATGGCGCAGGTTCACCTCGATACCGGTAATACCGCCTGGATGATGGTGGCTTCTGCCCTTGTGGTCTTTATGACCATACCGGGGCTCGCCCTCTTTTACGGCGGTTTGGACAGGGCTAAAAGCATTCTCAACACCATTTTTATGGTGCTGACCGCCTTCGGCATAACCGCCATCACATGGTTTGTTGTGGGTTACTCCATAGCTTACGGAACCGATATAGGAGGCTTTATCGGCAACCCCCTCGATTACTTATTCGGTAAAGGAATCCACGGGCTCACCTCCAGCGGCTACCCGATGAGCGTGGACGTTTTATTCCAGCTCACATTTGCCGCAATAACGGTCGCCATAATAGCCGGTGCGCTCGTCGGTAGGATGAAGCTATCCGCTTGGCTGTTGTTCGCATTCCTCTGGAGCATTTTGGTCTACCCCATTATAGCCCACTGGGTGTGGGGTGGCGGATTCCTCTCCAACGAAGGGGAGCTCGACTTTGCCGGTGGGACGGTCGTTCACATAAACTCCGGTCTCGCAGGTTTAATAGCGGCTATCCTATTGGGTGCGCGTAGGGAGAAGTTCCTACTGCCGAACAACGTCCCCTTTGTGGTGCTCGGAGCGGGAATTCTTTTCTTCGGATGGTTCGGTTTTAACGCCGGTTCCGCCCTCGCCGCCGACCAAGTCGCCGGTTGGGCTATGCTAAACACCACCTTGGCGACCGCCGCCGCCATGCTCACCTGGATGGTGCTCGAAATGATACACTTCAAAAAACCCACCATCGTCGGTCTGGCGAGTGGAATAGTCGCCGGTCTCGTTATAATCACCCCCGCCGCCGGTTTTGTAAACCCCGTAGGGGCTATATTGATGGGAATAATCGGAACACCTCTACCCTTCTACGCGGTGGTTAAGCTCAAACAGATGTTTGGCTACGACGATGCCCTCGACGCCTTTGGAGTTCACGGTGTCGGCGGTATAGCGGGCGCTATTCTAACCGGTATATTCGCAGACCCCGCGATAAATGGCGGTGCCGGTTTGCTATACGGAAACCCCAAACAGCTAATCGTTCAAGTAATAGGTGTTCTCGCAACGATGATTTACTCCGGAATAATGACCGCATTGATTATGTATGTGGTCAAATTCTTAACCGGCGGCGCAAAGGTTTCCGAGGAGCAGGAGATAGAAGGTCTAAACAAAACCCTCCACGGGGAGAAACCCTACAACGAGCTCACCTCTTGAGGTTTTTCCTTTTATCCCCCTATCTTTACCATCGTCCTCTTGTCGGCAAACCAACCGAAACCGCTCGCCTCTATAAAGGCGTTGTTCTCGGATTTCAACCTCAAAAGGGTGGGAATAATCTCCTTTAACTTCTCCTCCGAAAGGAGGTAGGGTTTTAGGTCGAACTCCCTATCGGTTCTCAAACAGAAGTGCAATTTTCCATCGGCGGTAACCCTGAATTTTT
This sequence comes from Aquificales bacterium, assembly GCA_027036735.1. Taxonomy (GTDB): domain Bacteria; phylum Aquificota; class Aquificia; order Aquificales; family QOAS01; genus QOAS01. The sequence goes on from JALWDU010000063.1 coordinate 9,242, forward strand.
CGCATCCCTCGCAGAAGGGTTCGGTTACCGACTTAATAAACCCGACCTTTATCCCCAAAGATGGTAGGAGGTAATCCTTTGAGGCACCGCTTCCGGTTCTGTCGAGCGGAATTAGTTCCCCGTAGCGGTCTCCTATATAGCTAAAAACCCAATCGAGGGGGAGAAATCTATCTTCCCCAAAAAAGGGCAAATTCCCAACCGGCATAAGCTCTATAAACCTCAGGTGGAACCCGTTATCGGCGCAAAACATCAATAGGTCGTCTATCTCATCTTCGGTAAACCCCTTAATGGCGACAGTATTTATCTTTATCCCCCCAAAGTGCCTTTTAGCCTCCTCCAATCCTTCGAGGACTTTGGATAAATCCCCTCCCCCCGTAAGGTAGCGAAATTTTTCGGGGTTCAAACTGTCGAGGGAAACGTTAAGCCTATTCAAACCGGCTTCCTTCAAAGGTTTCGCGAATTTTTTTAAAAAAAACCCATTGGTGGTGAGGGAAACATCTTCCACATAATCCCCAACGGAGGCTACGATATCGACTATATCGTTCCTCAACAGGGGTTCCCCTCCCGTAAACCTAACCGTTTTAAGTCCGCATTCGGAAAAAACCTTTACGAGGAGATTTATTTCTTCCTTTGAGAGCCCCGGCGACGGAGAGGTCGGGTCGTATTTCCTACAGTAGCGACATTTGAAGTTGCAGGCGTCGGTGAGCGATATGCGGAGGTATCCAATCCCCCTTACGGGGGGTAAATATGTCAGTTTTGACATATTTTTAGTATAGCCTTATTGAAATGGCGAGAGATAAAGTTTTAGTCAGTGCCTGCCTTTTGGGTATGAATTGCCGCTACGACGGGAGGAATAAAAAGAACGAAAAACTTCTCCAAATGCTAAGGGATAAGGAGATAATCCCCGTTTGCCCCGAGGTGGAGGGAGGACTGCCCACCCCCCGCGAGCCGGCAACCCGCGAAGCCGATAGGGTAATAACCAACTTTACCCGCAGGGATGTAACCCCCTTTTTCCGTGTCGGAGCACTTAAAACCTTTCAAAAGGCTAAACGTTTCGGTATTAAAAAAGCTTTTCTAAAGTCGAAAAGTCCCTCCTGCGGCGAAAACGGAATAACGACGGAGCTCCTCCAAAGGGAGGGACTGGATATAGAGTGGTTTTAATCCTCCTCCTGTGCCTCCAACATCTCCTTACACCTTATGCAGTAAATCGCCACCGGACGCGCCTTTAGACGCTCGTAACCTATAGGTTCGCCACAATTTTCGCATATCCCATAAGTCCCCTCCTCGATTTTCCTCAAGGCGTATTCCACTTTACGGAGGTATCGGGTCTCCCTCTCCCTCAGTCGGAGAAGTTTTTCCCTCTCCATTTCGAGGTCGGCTATATCGACCTCATCCCCAACGTCGGAGGAAACCTTTAAGGTATCACCTTCCACAAAGCGTTTGATTCTTTGAATAACTTCCTCCCTGCGTTGGAGGAGCAAATTTTTCAACTCCTCTATCTGTTCGGGAGTGAGGTAATCCATACTTCTATTGTAGATATCATTTATTGGGAATGCGAAGACTGCTACTAAGTTCTTTCATCCTCGCCCTATTAGTCGTTGGCGGAGCTCTGTGGTACTTTTACGGAAATTTACGGGTAAATATCGATATCCCGCCTTCGGCGGACAAATTGGCGGCGGAGGAAAATATACACCTCCAAATTAAGCCCAACAAACGCCCACCCTTGGGAAAATTGGAAATACTTCTGGTTCAGGGAAATAAAACCCTTACCCTCTACAAGGGCAATATAAAGTGCGCCGATACCGACATATTGGTTAAAACCAAAGAGGCGGGTTTTAAAAATGGAGAGGCTCAAATAGTTGCCTACCTCGAACTTCCCTTTAAAAGGGAAAAAATCTTCCAAAAAGAGGTATACATCGACACAGTTCCTCCGACCATTTCGGTATTGGAAAAACCGCGCAGGCTGGTTATCGGTGAACCGGGAGTGGTTGCCGTAAAAACCTCCCCCGATACCGCCGATATATACGTTCAACTGGGAGAGGCAAAATTTAAACTGTTGTCTACGGAAAATGGAACGTATAAAACCGTAATAACGGCACCCCTATTTTTACTGAAATCACCCGCGAACTATTTCATCGTCGCAACCGACGAAGCCGGTAACACCGCAAAGGTCTACCTTCCAATAGCGATTAAACCCAAAAAGTTTCGCACCGTAAAAATAGAATTGACGAAAGAAAAACTGGAAGAAATAGTTCTAAAGTATTTTTCTTCACCGGACAATCTTGTAGAAAAATTTACACAGATTAATACCCTCTTTAGGGCGGAAGATGAGGAATATATTCGCGAAATCTGCTCCAATTCGGAAGCCCGATTGATGGCGGAAAAAGCCTTCCTTCAATTACCGGGAAGTGCCCCCACCGCCTTTTACGGCGACCACCGCTACTATTACTACAACGGAAAACTAATTGGAGAATCCGTTCACAAAGGGATAGACCTCGCCAAATACCGCCACGCCCCCGTTGTGGCGGCCAACAACGGCAGGGTAATTTTTACCGGAAGGCTGAAAATTTACGGTAACACCGTAATAATAGACCACGGTTTCGGAGTTTTTACCCTCTACGGACATCTAAACGACTTTACCGTCAGTGAAGGCGAATACGTTAAAAAGGGTCAACTTATAGGACATACCGATACAACCGGCTTGGCGCTGGGAGACCACCTCCACTTCGGGGTTTTGATTTGGGGATATGCCGCCAACCCACTTTTCTTCTTCGACGGTTACTACCTCCACTATTACTTTTACAATCCCCTTAAGAAAACCTTTCCCTAATAAAACGGGCTTTGGTCTTTTCGTCCTCCCCCTCCAGCACACCCTCTATTACAAACTTCCCATCTCTGACCGTAAAGTAGACCCTCCCACCGGAAAACCTATCTTTAAAAACTACCCGGTTTGGACTTTCCAAACTTTCAAACTTCGCGGTAGACGGCTCCATCTTATCCAACTTTTTTAGATATTTAAGAAAACTCTCCTTAACGGTTTCGGACAAACTTTCAAAGTCCGCCAAAGCCCGGGGGGTAAACTCAACCCTTTCCAATAAAAGGTTTAAGTAGTCCACTATACCCCTATCGAGGAGAGTTTCCAGTTCCTTTATACGTTTCATTCTTTCCTCCGCAACACCTTTGAGCGTTTCGAACTTACTCTTTAGTTTGTTTAATTCCTCTTCCACACTCTCTTTTTCGGTTTCGAGTTTTATCTTTTCCTCCTCGAGGTTTTTGAAATCCTCCTCCAGTCGCGCCAATCGTTTTATCAGTTTTTTTCGCTCCTTACGAAGTCTCCTAAGTTCTTCCCTACTCTTTTGGGGAATATTATCATCCGCAGATTCTTCTAGCAGCTGCCACAATTCACGATTGTTTTTTTGTAGATTTGCTATTTTTTCTGTGAGTTCCTCTATTTGCTTTCTAGACTTTGCCAATTCCTCCTCTTTCTGTTCCAGTAAACGTTTCAATTTTTCCGAGTGAGTGGAGTTATAAAGTTCCTCTATTTGTTTTTTTTCCGTTTCAAGAAGTCTATAGTTTTCCTCTAATTGCAACAATTGTTCTTTATAAAAAGTCAATTTTTCATTTAAAAGATTTACCTTACGCTTCAAATTTTCCATCAGCTGTTTTTGTTTTTCCCTTTCAAATTCCTCCGGGGATTTAAAAAGGAACAAACTTAAATATGTTAAAAGTGTGGGTATTAACACTCTGGGTATAACCCACGGGTCTTTTAAAACCAATGCCAAACCTATTATTTGAAAAGTTACAAAATAGGCAAAAACTAGTAAGTTTTTTCTTCTCTCCCCCAACAACCAGGATAGAAAGAGGAACCCCGCAAAGGAGTATAAAAACAGCGCTTCCAGTAGACATTTGGGATATACCGGTGTAGAAAGGTGTACTTCTACGTAATGAAGCCCGATATAAAAGAAAACTATAAGGACTAAAGCTTTTATAACTTCCAAATATGGATAGTATTTAGTTTTTATGTTTCCGAGAAAGTTCATCATGCCTCTATTATTAATGTTTATCCCCATTGCCTTAGGTCTATTCGTTAGGTACAAACCTGTCTCCTATTGGCAACAACATCACGATTTGTTTTACGTAGAAAACAGACCTATTTTTACCGGTTACGATTCCTATTTATACGCCCGCCTTGCCGAGGATTACAAATTGGGAATATTCCAGCCCAAAGGTATAGACCGCCTTAGATTTGTTCCCGATTATATGCATTACTACCCCGTTATACCTTTCTACTCTTGGCTATTCGCAAAATTAAGCACCTTAACGGGGAAACATATAGAAAACCTATCGTTCTGGTTAATACCTCTCTTTGCAGTATTATTCGTTATACCCTTTGTAATACTCTTTTACAGCGAAGCCTTACCCTTCACCGCCCTTTTGGGTGCTCTAATAGGCAGTATATCCCTAATGTATTTGGTTCGAACAGCCTTAAATCGGTTAGATACCGATTCCATAATACTCTTTTCCTTCTTCTCAATACCTATGGCGGTTTATTTAGCCGCCAATTCTCAAAGCTTAAGAAAAAAATACCTCTATTTACTACTTTTAGCGGCTTTTGTAAATCTCTTTTATTGGGGTTATTACCATACGGGTCTAATTTTGGTTCTTTGGGTATTTTCAACGATTTATTGGCTTTATCCCCACATTTTAAAAGCCTTGAGGGAGAAAAAGTTTTATTTGGATAAACAAACTTTATTGGATTTAGGTTTATTAACCTTAGCCTTTAACCCCTATTTTCTTTTAAACGGTATCGGAAGCCTCCTATACCGAATCGAGGTTTACATATTGGGTTTTGGCAAACCCGAGGCGCATAATTTCCCCGATGTATCCATATCGATTTCGGAACTACAAAAGTTGAGTTTTTCTAAACTCGCACTTTTTACGGTTGGAAGTAAGGTTCTGTTGATTTTAGCCGTTATAGGTTTGGCTGTTTTTATAGCTTTAAGATTTAGAACTTTTCTACTGGTTCTACCCGTGTTTTTGGTCGGTCTTATAACGCTCAAAGGAGAATCCCGTTTCGCTATGTATCTGGCACCCGTTTTAGGAATAGGTTTTGGCTTTTTAATAGACCTCCTTTGGAACTTTATAAAGAGATACCTCCACCTGGAGGGAATAAAAAAACATATAACCTTTGGAGGACTGGCTTTAATCCTTACCGCAATAGTGGTTTATGCCAACAAGGAGGACTTCAAGTATGTGCCAATTCCCATAATGAATTCGCATGTAGCAAAAGCGTTTATCGAGCTCGGAAAACAGACACCTCCCAATGCTTGGATTTATACCTGGTGGGACTACGGCTATGCAATTCAGTATTACTCCCGAAGGGCTACTTTTCACGACGGCGGTTCCCAACACTCGCCCAAGACCTACTTTATCGCTTTGGGGTTTACAACACCTTCCCAAGAGAAGGCTTTCAATATTACGAAAACACTAACCGTTTGCGGAGCAAAATGTATAGATAAACTCCTAAAAGAGGGAAAATCTCCGCAAGAGATTAAGAGACTCTTTGAAAGCGGCGCTTTAATACAGAACAAAACCTCAAACCATCCGGTGTATTGGGCTTTTACCAAAGACCTGCTGGGGAAATTTTATTGGATTTCCTATTTCGGTAGTTGGAATTTTGCAACCCTTAAAGGGGAACACAGCTTTATAAGTCCCACCTATTGCGTATTGAAAGAAAAGGATTTATACCTCTGTAAATCGGGACCTTTCTTAGGATTATTGGATATTAGAAAATTTGTCCTTAAATTGTCCCCCAACAGAATACTTCCCGTAAAATACTTCGCCGTAAGAACTCCCGACCAATTAAAGGTTTTTGAAAACAAATACTCCCCTTACGGGTTAGCTTTCGAAAAAGTTTACACCTACAAGAAAGGGCTTTATGCGTGGTATTTCACCACCACCAAAGGTTTTGGAAGCAACTTTAACAAAATGTTCCCCCTTAGGGTGTGGGATAAAAAGTTTTTTGAAAAGGTGGAGGAGAAATTTCCCGATTATGTTTTTTATCTTGTCCGTTAATTTTCCCTCCCTCAAAGGGATAATCCTTTTATTCTTAGCTCCATATCGGTGGGGTTTTCGGCATAGGAAAGGGCTGTTCTTTCGTCTATTAACCCTTTTTTGTAAAGTTCCAAAAGATGTTGGTCGAAAGTTTGGGTTCCATAGATTTGGTGACCTTTTTCCAAATACTCGTCTATGTGGGCAAACTTTTCTTTATCCAATAACGCATCCTTTATGAGGGGATGATTTACCAATACCTCAACGGCGGCTACTACACCCTTACCATCCTTTCGGGGTAAAAGTCTTTGGGAAACTATCCCTATTAAGGAGTTTGCCAACATCAACCTAATCTGTTCCCTATTCTCGAGGGGGAACATACCGATAAAACGGTTTATGGTCTCCTTCGCGTTTATCGTGTGGAGGGTAGAAAATACGAGGTGTCCCGTCTCGGCGGCTTGAAGGGCTATTTTTGCCGTTTCGGTATCCCTAATCTCTCCAATCATAATGACATCGGGGTCTTCACGCAACGCCGCCCTTAGAGCGGCACTAAAACTTACCGCATCTTCCCCTATCTCCCTTTGAACGACAAAGGATTTTCTATCGCGGAATAGGTATTCGATAGGATCTTCTATAGTTACAATAACACGGCTGAACTGTTCGTTTATCTCGTTTATAAGCGATGCGAGGGTTGTCGATTTACCCGAACCGGTGGGACCCGTAACCAAAATTAATCCGCTCGTGTTTTCCAGTGCCATCTTTTTAATAACCGGTGGCAATCCGAGGGAATCGAATTTCGGAATACCAAAAGGTATGTGCCTAAGGGCTATACCCAAAGTATTCCTTTGGTAGTAGATATTAGCCCTAAATCTCGCTATACCGGGAAAAGATGCGGAGGTATCGACCTGTCGCTCCTTAACCAACTGCTGATGCTTGTCCTCTTTTCCCTTCAATATATAATTGACAAACTCCTGAAGGTCGTTATTGGATAAAACGGGAAAGGAATCGAGGGTTAAAAGTTGTTTTTTTGCCCTTATGCGGGGCTTGGCACCCGCCTTTAAATGTATATCGGAAGCCTTTGCCTCAACCGCCGTTTTGACTATGTTCGTCAGTAGTTCCGACAATTCCCAACACCTCCCTTATTTTTTGCTCTATATCATACAGAATGTCGGGATTTTCGGACAGAAACTTTTTAACCTGTTCCTTACCTTGACCTATTTTCTTGTCCCCATACGAATACCACGCCCCACTTTTGGTGAGTATTCCCAACTCCGTAGCAACATCGATAATGTCGCAAAGCTTACAAATCCCTTCGCCGTAGTAAATTTCGAATTCCGCCTCCTGGAAGGGAGGGGCTAATTTGTTTTTGACAACCCTTACCCTAACGCGGTTGCCCTTTTTCTCTCCACCTTCTTTGACTTCTCCAATTTTTCTTATATCCAACCGGAGGTCGGCGAAGAATTTAAGAGCCCTTCCACCGGGAGTGGTCTCCGGATTTCCGAACATCACCCCTATCTTTTCCCTAATCTGGTTTATAAAAATCAAAGCGGTTTTCGATTTGTTAACCTCTCCCTTTAGCTTCCTAAGGGCTTGGGACATGAGGCGAGCCTGTTTTCCGACGTGGGCGTCCCCTATGTTGCCCTCAAGCTCATCTTTGGGAACCAGTGCCGCAACCGAGTCTATAACGACGACATCAACCGCACCGCTTCTGATGAGCGTTTCCGCTATTTCGAGAGCTTGCTCTCCATAGTCGGGTTGCGAGATGTAGAGGTTTTCCACATCGACCCCTATCTTTTCCGCATATTTGGGGTCGAGCGCGTGTTCGGCGTCGATAAATACCGCTATTCCCCCCTGCTTTTGGGCTTCGGCGATGATGTGGAGCGCGAGGGTTGTTTTACCGGAGCTTTCGGGACCAAATATTTCGGTAATACGCCCCTTGGGAATGCCCCCCACACCTATAGCCCTGTCGAGCGCGTAGGAACCGGTATGTATCGCCTCCACCTTTATGCGCTCTTCGGCACTCTTTAGGGGCATAACAGCCCCTTTGCCGAATTTCTTTTCTATAAAGGACTTAGCCACTTCGAAGGCTTGGAGTTTCTCCTTACTCACGGACATTTCCACCTCCAAATGGTTTATTAAATAGGTGCAAACACTCTTAGGCGGTTTCTCAAAGATTTACGACCTATAAATGTAGTCCAAAGGAATAGGGGGACGCTAACGGGAAATGGAAAATTTATTCCGTTTCAAAAATTCGGGGAACTACGAAATATCCCTCCTCAAATTGGGGTGCGTTCTTTTCTATCTCCTCCCTCGGAAGGGTCTTTCCGGGAATATCCTCCCTCATAGGGGTTTCTCCATAATCGAGAACAAAGGGTTCAACTCCCTCGGTATCGACCTCGTTCATCTGATTGACGAACTCGATAATATCGGCAAGCTGTTTGGAAAAGAGTTCGACCTCCTCTTCGGTGAGGCGTAGGCGGGCGAGTTGTGCCACTTTCAAAACGGTTTCCCTGTCAATCATTAAAAAGTGATATTATTCCCCAAAGGGTTTGGATTCGATAATCCCTTAAAGGGTTTCGGTTATAGGAAATTCCCTTCCGAGGGTCGAAAATATTCGGGAGGGAACCTTAAATGGATTGGGAAAAATATCTGAAACACCTAAGGGATAAAGCTATCGAGGAGTCCATTAATGGGGAGGATTTAAGGGAGCTCCCCCGTCTGCCGACCGAATATCTACCCCTGATGGTATACCACGCGGGGGAGGTTAAGCGGAACTTTTTCCCCGAAGGGCTTGAATTCTGTTCGATAATAAACGCAAAATCGGGCGCCTGCTCGCAGGACTGCAAATTTTGCGCCCAATCCCGCTTTTACGAGACAAAGGCACCCGTCTACACCTTCCTCGATGAGGAACAAATCCTAAAGGGTGTCGAGTTTGCCGTTAAAAACGGCGCCAAGCATTACAGCCTCGTTCTAAGCGGAAAGGCGGCAACCGATAGGGAGATAGATAGGCTCGTCCACCTCGCGGGGGAGATAAAAAAACGTTTCCCAAAATTGGAACTCTGTTTTTCCGCCGGAACCCTTAAAAGGGAGCAGATAGAGAGACTGAAGGAAGCCGGCTTTAGGAGACTCCACCACAATTTGGAGACCTCCGAGAGGTTTTTCCCGAATATAGTCTCCACCCACAGCTGGAGGGAGAGGTATCAAACCCTTCTATGGGCCAAAGAGGTGAGAATGGAAACCTGTTCGGGTGGACTTTTCGGAATGGGCGAAACCTGGGAGGACAGGATAGATTTGGCTATAACCCTTCAAGGTCTGGAAGTCGACTCCATACCCCTAAACTTTCTTATCCCGATAAGAGGGACACCCTTGGAGGATAGACCTCTGATGTCCCCCAAAGAGGCGCTTATAACCATTGCCATCTTTAGGTTTGCCAATCCCCGTTCCGAAATAAGGCTTGCCGGCGGAAGGGAAAGGGTTTTGGGCGACTATCTGGGCATGGCCAACTTTATGGTAAACGCCCATATGGTCGGCGGTTATCTAACCCGAGCCGGTCGCGACCCCTCCGAAGACCGCAAAATGGTGGAGGGGATAGGTCTAAAGTTATTAAAGTAAGCGCTTACTTTCCAACTTCTCCTAAATTTTAAAAGGCTTTTATACTAGATTAAGTTCTTAGAAATGCTAAAAACCCGCAAAGAAATTTTCAAATGGTTATTGGAAAAACGGGGAGGAGGTTATGACGAACTGATTAAAGAAATAGGGAAAGAAATGGCTGACGATTTGGAAGTTTTAGGTTATATCCATAAAGGATATGCAACTCATAATAGCTCCTCCAAAGGGGAAATATCCTGGGGATTAACGGAACGGGGAAAAAAAATGGCGGAGTTGATTGTTAATAATCAAAAAAAGGGAGAAAAAAAATATTCTATAGCCGATATTTTGAAGAAAATATTGTTTTAAATGCCTTATCTGGTCTATTGGGTTCCCAAAAACGATTATTTTCCCTTAGAACAAAGAAAGGAAGAAATAAAATTTGAAATAACAGACTCTCATAGTGCTTCAACGATTCAATGTTTTTTAACATTTAAAAAAGATAACCGGCATTTACATCTAGAATTTAAACCCCAATTTCAAGATATAGAAAATCTGTCTTTCCCCTGCATAGAAGCCAATTTGGAAGAGGGATTTTTTATTTTTAAAATAGATTCTGAAATTCCTTCCGACTTGAGAAAACTTTTAGAAGAAAAAATCTATCATAACTTTAAAGAACTGTTTCATTCCCACGAACACCATGGGGATGATGAAGATGTTATATTAAAAGGTTATTTTTTTGAAGTTGAAGCGAATACAAATACCAATAATTTGAAACAAGCTTCAATCAAAAATTTAATAGAACTATATCGACAAAAATTTAAAGCCAGAAATAAAGAGCTTATAGACTTAATGGCGGAAATAAAGGGAATGAGTTTAAATGAAAACACATTGAAACTTATAGAGGAAACTTTGAAAAATACCCTTTCCACTTTAGGTGAGAAAACATATTTTAATTTCCTCTATAATTTAGCGCAAAACTACAATCTAAATGAAACTTTTTTAAGGCAGAGTCAATTTGATATAGAAAATTTGTCGCAAAACTTAAGGATATTTTTGGAATATTTAAAAACAGAAAAAGATTTCTATAATAGAAAATTGTCGGATTATCAAAGCGATTTAAGCATTACGGCAACAATTTATTTTTCTTTCGCTTTCTTCTTTACAGGTTTATTAGTTAGTGAATCTATAACCTTATCGATATCTTCGGCATTTATTTCATTTATAGCTTGGATTTTTATTAAAGATGAATTAAATAAGGCATTTACCAAAAAATTTATACCCGAAGAGTGGATTAAAAAATTAGAAAATTTAAAACAAATTTTTAGGAAAGGAGGGTTTAAATGAATATCTTCTCGATGATGAAACAGCTCAAAAGCCTCCAAGAGGGTATGAAGAAATTCAAAGAAGACCTCGAAAGGGAGACGGTAGAATTTGAAAACGAACACTGCAGAATAGTTTCCAACCTCGCGGGGGAGATTGTGGAATTGAAGATAAAGTCCTCCGATTGCGAGAATTTGGAAAAGCACCTCTTCGAGGCTCTAAAAGAGGTCAACAAACGGGTTAAGGAGAAGGTCAAGGAAAAGGCGGAAAATTCCCTCTTTGGCGGAATGGGGTTGTTCTAAATGGGCTTTATACCCGAAGAGATAGAAAAAGCCCTTCGGGAACTTCAAAAGATACCCGGCTACGGTGAAAGGGGAGCGAGCCGCTTCTTTTACAGCCTTCTAAAGCTCCCCCAAAAGGACAAGGTTGAAATAATAAAGACACTCGCGGAGGCGGTGAAAAAACTCCGACCCTGCGAGGAGTGCGGAATTTACACCACAAAGAGGATTTGCGATATATGTTCCTCCCCCGAGAGGAGCAAAAAGCTTATAACCGTTGTGGAGGAAAGCTCCGACGCCTACACCATAGAGAGGTTGGGGAAATATAAAGGTGTTTACCACGTGCTGGGGGGACATATAGCACCCCTCGAGGGTATAGCCCCCGAAGACCTAAACATAGACAAACTCCTCGAAAGGGTGGAGAGATACCAACCCGTGGAGGTTATACTTGCAACAAATCCCAACACCGAAGGGGAGGCTACGGCCTCCTACCTGGCGAGGGTTTTGAAAAAACGTTTTCCCAATTTGAGGATTACAAGAATTGGTTTTGGCGCGGCTTTTGGCACCTACTTAGAACTGCTCGAAGACTTTTCCCTCGGTGAAGCTTTCGAAAACCGAAAGGAATTCCCCTAGGGGTTTAACGATGATTTTGAAATTCGCATTCCGCGCCGAAGACGCGGCTTTGAAACTTCCCAAAAGTTACAACCGCCTACTGCAGGCTTTCTTTTACAAGAATATGGACGAACAAATCGCCACCTTTTTGCACAACAGGGGATACGAACTCGGAAAGAGAAAGTTCAAACTCTTTACGTTCTCAAAGATTTTCGGGAAATTCCTCAAAAAGGACGATGAATTTGTCTATTACAAACCCACATTTAGGATATATTTCGCCTCTCCCAAAAATGAGGTGAGTATCTCCACCCTCCGAAAGATGCTTTTGGAAAACAAAGACCTCTTTATGGGAGAAAACAGGTTAAAACTCCTAAATGTGGAAGCTATAACCTTGGAAGAAATCCCCGAAGAGGTTGAGGTTAAAACCCTCTCCCCTATAGTGGTCTATAAAACCGAACTGGGGAGTAAGTTTTTTAACTATCTAACACCCCAAGATGGGGAATTTTACAGACTTTTAAGGGAAAACCTAAAGAGGAAATATATGCTCGTTTACGGAAGACCTTTTGAGGGTGAGATAGAAATAGAACCGGTAAAGGTGTCGGAGAGAGATTTCAAAAAAATAGTTTTCAAAGGGACTTTAATAAAAGCGTGGGGTGGAATATACAGGATGAAAGCCCCTAAAGAGGTGATAAAGTTGGCTTTTGAAACCGGTTTGGGTGCGAAAAATAGCGCCGGTTTCGGGATGGTTTTGCCTGTAGGAGTAAAAATTTAATAAAAATAAATAAGAGGAGATAAAGCTATATGGGTGAAATGTTAAAAGAATTAGGAAAACTTTTTTATAATTTTGCTCTGCTATTTTTAGGAGCCGTAATACTCCAGCCTTGGTTAAAGGGTAGTTATTCATTAAAAACTCTGATTGCTGGCTTTAGTGGACTTATAAGCTTTATATTCCTCGGCAGTATTCTAATAGTTTTAGGCGCAAGATTGGAGAATAAGGAGGATTGAAATGGATATGGTTTTGATATTAGCGACCTTATTGGGATGGATTATCGGATTAATAGCCATCTATTTTGGCTATCGTGAACTGAAAAAAAAGGAAACGGAGCATATTTAAAGGTATTTCAATGCCCCCTATAGGGGGAACTTAAAATTTCCACCCCTAAATGGATTTCGGTCTAAGCGAAGACCTAATAAGGGAAATAATCGAAATAATTTCCCGCTTCGGGTGTGTCAAAAGGGTAATTCTCTACGGTTCCCGTGCGAGGGGAGATTTTAGAAAAACCTCCGACATCGATTTGGCTATAGAGAGTTGTCCCGATTGGGTGGTCGCCGATATAAGGGAAACCTTCGAGGAGGAAGCCCCAACGCTTTTAACTTTCGATGTGGTCTCCTTAGAAAAAGCCCCAGAAGGGTTAAGGGAAAATATCCTCCGCGAGGGGGTTACGATTTATGAGAAGACGCCTTGAGGAGTTTGAAAAGGCTCTCTACCGCCTAACGGAAGCGGTAAATGAAGCCCAATCGGAGTTGGAAATAGACGGTGTTATACAGAGATTTGAATTTACCTTCGAATTGGCGTGGAAGACTCTGCAAGAACACCTTAGGGAGGAAGGGATAATATGCAATTCCCCCCGAAGGTGTCTAAAAGAAGCCTACAAGGTCGGACTTATAGAAGATGAAAAGGTTTGGTTAAAGATTTTGGCGGATAGGAATTTGTCGGCGCATACAAACGATTTTTCCACTTCAAGGGCTATTTTTGAAAGGATTAAAACCCTTTACCTGAAAGCTTTCGAAAAGCTCCTACAAAGGTTAAAGGAGTGTTAACCCATATCTGGGATTTTTCTCCCGAAGGGCTTCATCGGTTATTTTCAAAACCCTATGGATTTGGAAAAGCTTCTCGAGGTCGCGAAGGGAGCCGCCCTTATAGGGGGGCAGGTTTTAAAGGAAAACTTCAGGAAGGTTTCCACCGACCAGATAGAGGAGAAGGCTCCCAAAGATTTCGTCTCCTACGTGGATAAAACCTCGGAAGAGAGGATTAGGGACTTTTTGGGAAAGGCTACCCCCGAGTTTTCCATCTTGGGTGAGGAGGGAGGTATAGACCAAAAGGGGGATTTGCTGTGGGTTATAGACCCCCTCGATGGAACTAAAAATTTTCTCGCCGGCTTCCCCGTCTTTGCGGTATCGGTCGCCTTGGTTGACCCCTCCAAGGACTTCAAACCTTTGGTGGAAGCGATATATCTACCCCACTTCGATAGTCTCTATTACGCGGCAACCTCCAAAGGAGCCTTTAAAAATGGAAACCCCATTAGAGTTAATTCGAATAAAACCTCACTCAAGCAGTGTTTTTTCTCCTACGGGTTTCCCTCGAGGGCGAAGAGAGACCTAAACACCTATTGCGGGATAATGCTCGAGGTTTTCAGAGAGGTTGCATCTTTACGCCGTCCCGGTGCGGCTGCCGCCGACTTGGCTTACGTTGCGGAAGGGGTTTTCGACGGAACGTTTGAATTTGAGCTTAAGCTTTGGGATGTAGCCGCCGGCACCCTTTTGGTAGAGGAGGCGGGCGGAAAGGTGGAGTGGTTAAACTTTTCTCCCAAAGATTGGAAGCTCGACATAGTGGCGTCCGTTCCGCAATTTTTCGAAAAAATAAGGGAAATCGTTGCCGGTGGGCTTTCCTAATCCCACCGCACATTTTTTACGAAATAGCTCAAGAAGTTCATCCAGAGTTTAACGGCGAAGGAGTCTATAATTTCAAAGGTGTCTAGAGGGGTATGTCTGTAGGGAAAGGGATTTGAAGCAAAAAACAGCGTTCTGGCACCCCTCTTTCGGAATGGAATGTGGTCGGAACGACCGCTACTACCCACCGTAAAGGCGAAACTTTCCCTTTTACCCAACTCTTCCAATATTTCAGCGCAAAATTCAACCAGAGAGGGGCTGTTATATCCCTCCCCATCTCTCACCAAGATGGCAGGCGTTCTCCAGCCTACGGTATCCACGCTTACAGCGATGGACTTCCTCAATTCCTCTTGAGGGATACTTTCGGCAAACCTTTCCGCACCCAAAAGACCAAATTCCTCCAGGTCGGTAAAGACAAACCTTATTCGATAGGGTAGCTTTCGCCCGAAACGGGATAGCTTTCCGGCTAACCAAACCAATAGGGCAACCGACAGACCGTTATCTATCGCCCCCGGAGTGTTCGGTTTCGTATCGTAGTGCGCTATTAGGTATAAAACCCTATCCCCCTCACCCAATTCGAGACAGATATTCTCCCCTTCGACTTCGTAAGGTTTTGTTTTTACCTCTATACCGACGGCATCGCCTTCGTGCAAAAAGCGGGCTTCGGAAGGCTTTATAGAGATTACCGGTAGCAAACCCGCAGAAATCCCCGCATAAATCTCGTCCACCTCTTCGCGGTAAACAATAATCCCCCGCGCACCCTTGTTTTTAAAAAACTCCTCCTTTTTGCGGAAAGGTAATTTCCCCTCCTTTAGGAGGATTATCTTTCCCTCAAAGTTCCTTCCAAGGTTTTCCCGCGGCAAACCGAAACCGACATCGGCGATTTTTCCCCAAACTTTCCCCGAAGGGGAATTGGTATAGGGCAAACCTTCGAAGGAGAAGAAATCCTTTTCAACCCTCCCGGAAACCGGTTTCTGAAGTGCAGCGCCAAATTTTTGGGTAAACAGGTAACCAAACCCCTTTAGGGAGTTTTTTAAAAACTTCCTAACCTCAAGGTGGTGGGGAGTTCCGGGGAACCTATTCGCGGAAGATATAAATTCGGCGAGGGAAAAGATAAACCTTAAATCCGACATCAATACACCGGCGTAAGGAGATGTTTGTATTTTTCAACCTTTCCACGGACGGCGTTAAAGAATATCTCCTGCAACTGTTTAGTTATCTCTCCCACCTTACCGGTTCCAATCTTTCTGTTATCCACTTCAACTATAGGTGTAACCTCCGCCGCCGTTCCGGTCATAAATATCTCGTCGGCGATGTATAGCTCGCTGCGTGCGATGGGGCGCTCCACCACCTCGACGCCCATATCCTCCCGCAGTATCCTTATAACGAGCGCGCGGGTTATCCCCTCCAAGATGTGTTCGTTAACTCCGGGGGTGGCGACAACACCGTTTCTGACCACAAAGATATTTTCCCCGCTGCCTTCCGCCACATAACCGTTGGCGTTGAGCATAATAGCCTCGTCGTAGCCAGCCATAAGGGCTTCAGTTTTTGCTAAGGCGCTATTCACATAGGCGCCGGCTATTTTGTAACGGGAAGGTATCGAATTGTCATCGTTTCTTATCCAAGAGGATACCTTTGCCCTTATCCCCTTTTCGGGGTCGAGATACGCCCCGAAGGGGTAGAGGTATATCGCTATCTCGGGGGTATAACCCACCAATTTGGGGGTTAGCTTCAAATCCTTAAAGTAAACTATCGGGCGGATATAGATATCTTCCCTCACGCCGCTTTGTTTTAAAAGTTCCTTGGTTATCTCGACCAAGTCCTCGGCGGTATAGGGCAACTCCATAAACATAGCGCGGGCATTTTTTAGAAGTCTCTCGTAATGCTCCCTTCCCGCCAAGATATAGAGCTGCTCTTCATCCCCATTCCAATAGGCACGGATTCCTTCAAAAACCGCCGTCCCGTAGTGGAAGGAATTGGTCTTTATGCTTATCTTCGCCTCCTCTATGGGGACTATCTTGCCCTCAAAAAATGCGAGTTCCCGCTCCACCTCAAACCTCCCAAAGGTTTAATTAAACCAAAGTTTACAAAAACCCCCCGAAAGGCGTTTTCAAATTTTGTTTGCCTAGAAAAGCTTTATCCACAGACTGTGGAAATTTATCCACAATCCACTTTAACTTACTCTATCAAAGGTTACCCGCAAATTCTTCACATCATTTATCCACACATATAAAATTTGTGTGGATAAATTACCCCCTTTTTGAGTCTCAATATCGGTTAGATGCCCCTTTATTTGACATTTATTTCTATTTCAGTTTGCTTGACATAAAATGCAAATGTTTCAGAAATTTAAAGCTTAGAAATCTCTAAAACTTCCGAAAATTTCACGTTTATCCACACATATAAAATTTGTGTGGATAAATTTATCCACGGCTTTTTAAACTTACTGCCGCAAGCAAAATAGATGTCAAGTTTCAAGCGTTTATCCACACATATAAAATTTGTGTGGATATCAATTAGACCCGTTCGCCAAACCCTTGGGGGAGTAAGGCAAAATTGACGGGGCAAATAATTCTTGAAAAAATGCAAACGTATTAATAATTATTATATATAGTATAGCTAGCTATATACGTTTAGCTTATATATAATAATTAATAATAGGCCGAATGTCAAGTTTCGTTTCAGCTTACTCTCCGTAAGGCGAGCTTTTATCCACACAAATAACAGTTTTGTGGATAAATGAATGTCAAATTTTCGAAGAATATTGCAGCTCTAAGACGAAATTTATCCACAATTTAAACTTGACATCTCCGAAATAACTTGACATTTTAATCTCACTTGAGAGGTTTAAAACTTACTCTCCCAACGGTTTGCGAATTTTATCCACACAAAAGTTCCTTGTGTGGATAAACGAAAACCTCAAAATGGAGAAAATGCTTGATAGAGTAAGTCCAACCTATGTGGATAAAAGTGTGAAATTTTTATCCACACCCCAAAAGGGGTAAAATTTTATTTGCCTTCTTGGAGCGGGTTGTAATAAAATCTCTCCCCGTGGAGGTTCTGGACTATCTCATCGACTCCTACGGGAGGTTTAAAAGACTTCTGATAAAACCCTGCGGGGGAGTAAGGGGTGAGGTTTCCATTTCGGGGGCGAAGAATTCCGCCCTTCCACTCCTGTCGGCTTCCCTTCTCATAGAAGACCTAACTTTGGAAAACTTTCCCTTCTTACTCGACACCCTTTACGCGCTCAAAATCCTCAAGCTCCTCGGAAAGGAGGTTGAATTATTTCCCGACCGAAAGAGGGTTAGAATTTACGGCGGTATAACCTCCACAAGGGTGCCTTTGGAATTGGCGTCCCTATTTAGGGGTTCCATTCTCTTTTTGGGGGGACTGCTGGGGGCTGTCGGGAAGGCTACCGTTTCCCCTCCCGGCGGTTGCCCAATAGGAAGCCGTCCCATAGACCAACACCTCAAATTTGTCGAGCACCTGGGCGGGGAGATAGGCTTTGAAGGGGGTTATATTTCGGTAAACCTAAGAGCCCGCGCGAAGCGCGGGGATTTTACCTTTGACCTAATTACCGTCACCGGAACGGAAAACGCACTTTTGACCTTAGCCGGTATCGAGGGGGAGCACACCTTAAGAAATGTCGCGCTGGAGCCGGAAGTTTTAGACCTGGTGAATTTCCTCCGAGAAGTGGGGGTAAATATTGAGACCTACGGTAGGACTATGAAAATAGAGGTTCCCCCAAAGGGGAAATTGAAGAGGAGACTCACCTATAGGGTTATTCCCGATAGGATTGAAGCCGGCACCTTTTTAGTTTTGGGCGGATTGCTCGGAGAACCCCTAAGGATTAAAAACTTGAATACCGACCACCTAAGGGCGGTAATTGAAAAACTCACCCAAAGCGGGGTAAGGGTGAATGTTCTCTCACCCTCGGAGGTCGAGGTTTTTAAGGCGGAAACCTTAAAGGGGATAGACATCGAAACCGCCCCCTATCCGGGTTTTCCCACCGATATGCAGGCGCAGTTTATGGCTATGCTCTCGGTGGCGAAGGGCGATTCGGTAATCGTTGAGAGGATTTTCGAAAACCGCTTTAAGCACGCCTACGAATTGCGGAAAATGGGCGCAAATATCGCCGTAGAGGGAAATACCGCACTTGTTAGAGGGGTGGAGGGTTTAAAGGGGGCTAAGGTAAAGGCAACCGACCTGCGCGCTTCCGCCTCGCTCGTAATAGCCGGTTTAATCGCTAAAGGGGAAACGGTTGTTGAAAATATCGGACACCTCCTTAGGGGTTACGAGGGTATGGATAAAAAACTCCGAGGGTTGGGGTGTGAGGTGGAACTCGTTTAGTGTATCCTAACTTTATGGTTTCCCACTTCGGGATTTTAAAGGAACTCTTCGACCGTCAGGTGGAGTATCAAAAGACTCTAGACCCCTCCTTTTTCAACGAATTCCTTAAGAAGCAAAAGCCCTTTATAACGATGGTTACCTGTTCCGACTCGAGGGTTCAACCGGAGGTTTTCGGGATTAACCCGATAAACAACATCTTTTCGGTTAGAAATATCGGAAATCAGATAATCAACTCCCTCGGTTCGGTCGATTACGGGGTAAACCACCTAAAGACGCCGCTTTTGATAATCTTGGGACACGTTAGGTGTGGGGCTATTACATCCGCCCTTCAGGGGTATGAAAACGAAACCTTTGCCACCATAAGGGAGCTCAACAACCTCTGTTTCCCCATAGGGGAGGTCAGAAAGAAGAGCTTTAAACGTTTCCACGATATGGTCGAGGAAGCGGTTTTGGAAAACATCCACTATCAGGTCGATTTGGCTCTGAAGAGATACCGCCAAAGGGTTGAAAGTGGGGAGTTAACCGTCGTCGGTGCCTTATACGACTTTGCCAACCTCTACGGGAAGGGAAAAGGAAGGGTTTTAATCGTTAACCTAAACGGGCTGAGGAGTAAGGAGGAAATCCTCCAAAGGGTTAAAGAAGAGGAAAGAGACCTTTGGCGGGAATTTTTGGACGAGTTTTTTGTCTCAAAGGGGTGGGAGGAGAAATAGGTGAACCCCTTTAGGGGCGATTTTTGGAAAACTTGTGTTCCACGCGGAGGTTGAAAGCGGCTATTTCACTCTAAGGGGTGAAAGGAAATAGTAGAAACCGCAAAGGGGAAGAGTTATTTAATTACCCCTCCCATTTTTTAAACAACAGCGAAGCGTTTGTTCCACCGAAACCGAAGGAGTTTTTAAGCGCGTATCTGACCTCTTTTTTGACCGCCTTATTGGGGGTGTAGTCGAGGTCGCATTCGGGGTCGGGGTATTCGTAGTTTATGGTGGGGGGAATTATACCCTCTTTAACGGTCAAAACTGTTGCAACGGCTTCCACACCGCCGGCTGCTCCGAGCAGGTGTCCTATCATCGACTTGTTGGAGGAGATTTTTAGCTTATAGGCGTGGTCGCCGAAGACCTTTTTAATAGCCTTGGTTTCCGTTTTGTCGTTTAGAGGCGTGGACGTCCCGTGGGCGTTAATGTAGTCGACCTCTTCGGGAGAAATACCGGCGTCCTCTATAGCCATTCTCATGCAGGCGGCGGGACCTTCGGCGCTCTCGTCGGGGGCGGTGATGTGGTAGGCGTCGTCGGTGGCGCCGTAACCGACCAGCTCGGCGTAAATCGGCGCGCCTCTTCTAAGGGCGTGTTCAAGCTCCTCCAACACCAAAATGCCGGCTCCCTCACCCATTACAAAGCCGTCCCTCTTTGCGTCGAAGGGGCGGGAAGCCTTTTGAGGTTCGTCGTTTCTCGTCGAGAGCGCCCTCATAACGGCAAAGCCGGCAACCCCGAGGGGGGTAATTGCCGCCTCCGCCCCGCCGGCGATAGCCACATCTATCATTCCATCCTGAATAAGCTTGTAGGCGTCCCCTATGGAGTGGGTTCCCGTGGCGCAGGCGGAGACAACACAGTAGTTAACCCCTTTAAAGCCAAACTTTATCGCCGTGAGACCGGCAATCATATTGGAAATCCCGTAGGGGATAAAGAAGGGCGACACCCTTTTGGGACCCCTCTTTTTCAAAACCTCGTGTTGGTCTTCTATATCCTTCAGTCCACCTATACCGCTACCTATAATTACCCCAACCTTCGATTTGTCTATATCGGCTTTGTCCAGACCGCTGTCGGTAATGGCTTGGATAGCCGCCGCAACGCCGAACTGAATATAGCGGCTTACCCTCTTAGCCTCCTTTTTGTCGAAGTAGAGCAAGGGGTCGAAATCTTTAACCTCGCCCGCAATTTTGGAGGGCAAATCGGGATAATCGTCGACGTTGAAGTTGACCTTAATCCTATCTATACCGGGAACGCCGCTGACCAGGTTTTCCCAAAAGGTTTTAACATCGTTTCCTATAGGGGTAACCGCTCCCAAACCGGTTACGACGACCCTACGCTTTTTGTTTCCCATACAACCAACCTCTGAAGGGTTTTAAGAAGGGGGAAAAACCTTCAAAAGGAAAGGATTATAATTTGAGGGAACCTTTGAAGGGAAGAAAATTAAGCCTGACCCAACTTCTGTTTGATGTAGTTAATCGCGTCACCGACGGTTTTAATCTTTTCGGCGTCCTCTTCGGGGATTTCTATACCGAACTCCTCTTCGAGAGCCATAACGAGCTCGACAACGTCCAAAGAGTCGGCTCCCAAATCATGAACGAAGTCCTTTTCGGGGGTAACATTTTCAACGGGTTCCCCAAGCTGGTCTGCTATAATTTCCCTAACCCTTTGTTCGATATCAGCCATATTTCAACCTCCTTTTGGATTTGGGGTTTATTATTTTACCCAAAAGGGTTATTGTTAAAGTTTTACCCCTTGGGGTAAGCTCAATCCCTTAATGTTCCTTTCGGGGAAAAATATCCTCATCGGTATAACCGGGGGAATAGCCGCCTATAAGATTTACGAGCTCATTCGAAAGCTTACAAAGGAGGGGGCTAACGTAAGGGTTGTTTTAACCCCCTCGGCGCTCGATTTTGTCACCCCGACCGTTTTGTCAACCCTCACCGGAAATACCCCCTATTGGGACTGGGATTACAAAAAACCGCTAATTCACATAGAGCTCGCCAAGTGGACGGACGTTTTTCTGGTCGCCCCCGCGACGATAAATACGATATCGAAACTCGCAAACGGTATAGCCGACAACCTGCTAACGGCTACATGGTTTGCCTGCGATAAGCCGAAACTTCTCGCCCCCGCCGCCAACACCGTTATGTTTACCGACCCGATTGTTCGGGAGAACTTGATGAAACTCCAAAAGGTGGGGGTTGAGATAATTCCCACCGAAAGCGGTCTTTTAGCCTGTGGAGACCTAGGGGAGGGAAAACTCGCCGATATAGACCTCATTAGGGACTACCTCGTCAAATCCCTAACCCCCCAAAGGTGGAGGGGAAAAAAGGTTCTCATCACCTTGGGTGCGACGAAGGAGTATTTAGACCCCGTTAGGTTTATCTCTAACGGTTCGAGCGGGAAGATGGGGCTAGCCCTCGCAAAGGCTATCTTCTACCAAGGCGGGGAACCCCTCCTCGTGGTTGGGGACGTTAGGGTTGAAATTCCCAAATGGTTTAAAGCCCTTCGGGTGGAAACCACCGAGGAGATGTTATCGGCCTGTCTCGAGCTCTTCCCCCGGGTGGACGCGGTCTTTATGAACGCCGCCGTAACCGATTACAGGTTTGAAAAGACCTTCGACCGCAAGCTGAAGAAAAAGGAGGAGGAACTCCTCGTTAGATTGGTTCCGACGCCCGATATCCTCGCCGAGTTGGGGAAAAGAAAGGGAGACCAAATATTAGTGGGATTTGCCGTTGAGACCGACCGCTTGGTGGAAAATGCGACAAAAAAACTCCAAAGGAAGAATTTGGACGCCATAGTGGTGAACCCCGCAAAGGTGATGGGAAGCGATACCTACGAGGGTGTGCTGATAACGAAAAGCGGTCTGGTGGAGGAGATAAAAACCCCTACAAAGGAGGAGGGTGCATTTTATATCACCCAAAGGGTGGCGGAACTCTTTTTCGACCTTTAGGGGGAGGAAGTCTCACAACCTTTTAAGGGTTTCTTCCAATTGTTCCCTGTAGAGGTGTAGATTTTCCCTTTCCTCCACCCATAGGGGGTCTCCCAGTCGTATTTCCAACCTCGAAAAGGGGAGAGGAACTCTAAACCTATCCCACGTTGGGAGGGTAAAACCCTTTACCCTTATCCTCACGGGGTATATAGGTCTCTTTGTAAACCAGGCGGCGTAAACAATTCCCTCTTTTACCCTACAACAGGGACCTTTGGGACCGTCCACCGTAAGGGCTACGTTGTATCCCTCCCTCACGAGGTTGATAATCTCCCGAAGGGCTCTTGAACCTCCCTTATACCTACCTTCGTCGGTCGAACCCCTAACGAGGCGGTAGCCGAGCCTTTGTAAAACTCGGGCGATAATCTCCCCGTCGGCGTGCCGGCTTACCACCGCCGCCAACCTCGGTCTAAAAGCCCCGTAGAGGGTTAGAGGTAAAAGTTCCCCGTGGTAAAGCGCCAAAAAAACCGGTCTATCCTCCTCCACCCGTTGCCAAAAGCTGTCGTCGAACCTCAAGGTGGAGCGTAGAAGTCTTAGAAGTTCCGCCAAAGGGAGGTTTAGGGAAATGAGCGATTTCCTCAGTAGGGGGCGGAAAATGGTTAAATCCAATTTTTTACCCATCGGGTTAATCGAGCTCCCTTATCATAGCGGTCTCGTCGCAGGTGGGAAACTTCGGGCAGTTTATGCAGTCGCTCCAGACCTTGTGGGGTAGCAATCTCTTGTCCAACTCTCGGAAACCTAGTTTTTTGAAAAACTCCACCTGGTAGGTTAAAACGAAGACCCTCTTTAGGTCGTATTCCTTAGCCTCCTCCAGGCATCGGAGAACCAGTTTTTTCCCTACACCCTTTTTGTGGTGTTCCCTCTTTACTGCC
>JALWDU010000064.1 GCA_027036735.1 Aquificales bacterium
TGGGTTGCACTCTTTATATCCTTGGGAGGGGTAAAGTGGTCCATAACGAGGGCTATCTTCTCGGGGTCGAAAACCTTGTCTATTCCGTGTTCCTCCAAGACCTTTATAGCCAGAGGTGCGGTTATATCGTTAGCCAAAACGAGGTCTACCTTAGCCATAACCATATCGCCGGGGAAGACCTCTTTCTTTCCGGCGTGGGCGGCTATTATCTTTTCCGCGATTGTATGACCCATTTTTTACCTCCTTGGGAGTCAGTTTAAAGTTTCCACCGAAAGGTTAAAAATGATACTCTTCCCCAAAGGGGTTTGGAGTAACCGCTCCACCAAGGGGAAAAATCCAAAATCCACTCCCTTTGGGGTTTCCGATTTTCGGTAAAACCTTTTAAAGGGATTTTTTTCCCCTACACACTCCGCAAGGTCGAACTGAAACCAATACCAATTTACAGTTTCGGGTTAAAGATAAGAACCCTAAAGAGGGAAAAAAAATTCAGTCCTCCGGTAGGACTCTCGCAAACCTCTTCTTCCCGACCTGGATTTTCAACTCCCCGTTAACCTCTATTTCCCCGAAGGGGTTGGTGTATTTTTCTCCGTTAATTTTGAAACCGCCGCTTTTGATAATGCGTTGAGCCTCTTTTTTGGAGGGTGCAAAACCCAGTTTTAGGATAAGTTCGTCAGCTCTGATTTTTGTCCCCTTCGGGAATTTGAACACGGGCGCATTTTCGGGAAACTCCCTTTGGGAGAAGGTCTTTAGAAAGTGCTCCTTAGCCTTTTTAGCAGCCTCCTCGCCGTGGAACTGCTTGACAATCGTGTAGGCGAGGTTCAGTTTCGCGTCCCTCGGGTGGAGCTTTTTGAAGTTTTCTATCTCGCTATCGGTGTAGTCGGTTAGGAGTTTATACCAGTCCCACATGAGGTCGTCGGGAATCGACATAATTTTTCCGAACATGGTTTCGGGGGGTTCGGTTATCCCCACATAGTTGCCGTAGGATTTGGACATCTTCCTAACGCCGTCCAATCCGACCAGGAGGGGCATCGTTAGAGCGACCTGAGGCTCGAGCCCGTATTCCCTCTGTATATCCCTACCTATTAATAGGTTGAAAAGCTGGTCGGTTCCCCCTAGCTCCACGTCGGCTTTAATCGCAACGCTATCGTAAGCCTGAAAGAGGGGGTATAAAAACTCGTGGATGTATATAGGGATACCCTCCTTAAACCTTTTGGAGAAATCCTCCCTCTCGAGCATCCTCGCAACGGTGTATTTGGAAGTCAACCCAACTATGTCCCTTGCGGTCATTTTTTCCAACCACTGAGAGTTGTAAACGAGTTTCGTCCTTTCGGGGTTTAGAACCTTAAAAGCCTGCTCCGCGTAAGTTTTCGCATTTTCCAGAACCTGTTCCTTCGAAAGGGGAGGTCTCGTTTCATTCCTACCGGTGGGGTCTCCTATGGTGGCGGTAAAGTCGCCGATGATGATGTAAACTTCGTGTCCCAAATCCTGAAATTGGCGCAATTTTCTCAGCAACACGACGTGCCCCAAGTGGAGGTCGGGGGCTGTGGGGTCGAAACCCGCCTTTACCCTTAGGGGTTTTCCCCTCTTAAGTTTTTCGAGGAGTTCCTCCTCCTCTATTATGTCAACCGCTCCGCGCTTTATTATTTCGAGTTGCTCTTCGGGGGATAGCATAAGGCTTTAAATATACCCCCGCGGCTTTCCGGCTTCCCCTTACCTTAGCGTTTACTAACGGCGGTTTTAAAATTTCCACAAAATGATTTCCAAATCCTTGCCGCCCAAACTTTTAGAGGTGTGGAATGTTTTAAAGAGAAATTTTGCCGAAAACTTCGATTTCCTCTCCATAGCGCCCTTTTTGGGTAAGTGGTTGCCCTTCGCCTTCGCAATGGGTATCGTCGCCGGTTTTCTCGCGTCGGCTGTAGACTTTATCATCCTCCGCATCAACGGATTTCTGGAAAGCTACCCCTTTCTATTTTTCGTTTACCCCCTTTTTGTCGCCTACATTACATCCCTACTGATAGAGAAAGACCCCTCAATAGCGGGTCCCGGCATAGGTTACGCGATTTTTCATCTCCGCACCAAGAGGTATATACCCTTTAGTTCCATTCTTTTAAAGTTCTTTGCGGCGATATTAGCCCTTTCGGGAACCTTTATAGCGGGTAGGGAAGGTCCTTCCTTCTATCTGGGGGTTGCCCTCGGTGAATGGCTGGGAAAAATTTACGGCTTTTCCCGCAAATACAAACCCTTTTTGGCTACCGTCGGCGCCGGCGCCTTTACCGGTGCCCTCCTAAAAGCCCCTCTGGGAAGCGCCATATTCGCCATGGAATTGGAAAAAACCTACAACCTCAACTACAAACCCTTTGTTCCACTTTTGGTGGCGAGCATAGTGGGATACCTAACCTTCTCCTTTTTTAGGGGAAGCCACCACTTCATACCCCTCGCGGCAACCCCTACGTGGAACCTAAATATCATCCCCTACATAGTCTTTATGGGCATCATAATTAGCCTCGTTGTTTACATCTACAGCGTGGTATTCCATACGGCGGGATACTTCGCAAAACAGATTAAAAACAAGCGCAAACGCCTACTTCTCGGCACCACCTTGGCTCTACCCATCTACTTTTTGCTGGCAAAAACCATTTCCTATCAGCTCCTCTCGGTGCCGGCAAAGATGAACATACTCTCCTACCTCGCCCAGAATCCCATACCGGTTTGGAAGGATATACTCCTCATAGCGGGGGTGATAACGACCACAAGCCTAACGTTGGGTTTCGGAATTTCCGGCGGTTTGGTGTTGCCGAACCTCCTAATAGGCTTGGCTATAGGCAATATTTTCGGAAACTATTTCCCAAATTACATAGAGGTTTTCACCATAGCCGGAATGGGGGCGGCTCTGGCGGCGGGTGCCAAGACTCCCCTCGCCGCAATAGTGATGATTACCGAAATGACCCACACCGATGTGGTTATCCCGATGGCTTCGGCTATCGTCAGCAGTTACATAATGAGCTTCGGCTACCACCTCTACAAGGGACAAATCAAGGAAAAACCCTTCGACGTCGAAGGTATCTAAGTCCCTTGAGGTTCTCCCCTATATTAACCCTTTTATGGATAGGGAAATAACCCTCGCCCACGGAGGGGGAGGGGAGGACACCCAAAAACTCATAAAGGAACTCTTCTTCAAACACCTCGGAAACCCCATTTTGGA
>JALWDU010000065.1 GCA_027036735.1 Aquificales bacterium
ACCCTCCCACCAGCTCTTGGTTAGGGGTGGCTTTATAAGGCAGGTTGCCGCCGGTATATACGAATTTCTCCCGTTAGGGCTAAAGGTTTTGAAAAAGATTGAAAATATCGTCCGCGAGGAGATGAACAAAGCGGGGGCGCAGGAAGTCCTTTTAACGGTTTTAAATCCCCGCGAACTTTGGGAGGAAACCGGTAGATGGGAACTCTACGGGGACGAGCTCTTTAAACTCCAAGACCGCCACGGGAGGGATTTCTGCCTGGGTCCCACCCACGAGGAGGAGATTACCGACCTGGTCCGCAAAGAGGTCAAATCCTACAAAGACCTACCGCTGATACTCTACCAAATTCAGACCAAGTTTAGGGACGAAAAGAGACCCCGTTTCGGTCTTATAAGGGCTAGAGAATTCCTCATGAAGGACGCCTATTCCTTCGACACCGACTACAGAGGTGCGGAGGAAGCCTACAACCTCATGGGGGAAACCTACGAGAGAATTTTCAACCGCATAGGGCTCAAATATCTAAGGGTTTTAGCCGACACCGGTCAGATTGGGGGTAAGAAGTCGGAGGAGTTTGTCGCACTAACCCCCTACGGGGAGGCTAAGGTCGCCTACTGCGAAAAGTGCGGCTATGCCGCCAACGCCGAGATTGTTCCCGTCCAAAAACCGACCCCCGAAGGGGAAGAGGAAAAACCCCTCCAAAAGGTTCACACCCCAAACGTTAGAACCATAGAGGAACTCGCCAAATTCCTAAACGTCCCCCCTAGGAAGATATTAAAAAGCCTCCTATACATCGTAGAGGGAAAACCGGTTTTGGTTCTCATAAGGGGAGACCGCGAGGTGGACGAGAACAAACTTGAAAGAGTCCTAGGAACGGACAACTTCCGTTTGGCAACCGACGAGGAGATTAAAGAGATACTGGGAACCGAAAGGGGTTTTGTGGGTCCCATAAACCTCCCCGAGGGGAAAGTCGAAAGGATACTCTGGGATAACTCCCTATACGGGGTTAAGAATTTGGTCGTTGCCGCAAACGAGCCCCACTACCACTACATAAACGCCAATCCCGGTAGGGATTTCGAATACGGGGAGTTTTACGACCTCGCCGAGGTTCAAGAGGGCGACCCCTGTCCCGAGTGCGGGGCACCCCTAAAGCTCTCAAGGGGTTTGGAGATAGGTCATATCTTTCTCCTCGGAACCAGGTATTCCGAACCGATGCAGGCTTATTTTGTCGACAGGGACGGAAAAGAAAAGCCGATAGTAATGGGTTGCTACGGGATAGGGGTTTCCCGCCTCATGTCGGCGATTGTAGAGCAGTCCTACGACGAAAATGGCATTATTTGGCCTATAAACGCTGCACCTTTCGAACTGGAGATACTCCCCCTAAATGTCACCGACGAAAAACAAATGGAGGTTGCCGAAAAACTTTATAAGGAAGCCCTAAACAGGGGTATAGACGTAATAATCGACGACAGGGACGAACGCGCCGGCTTTAAGTTCAAAGACGCCGACCTCATAGGTATTCCCGTCCGCATAGTGGTGGGAAGAAAGGTCAAGGACGGGTTGGTTGAAATTCAAATCCGCAAAACGGGTGAGAAGTTTGACGTTCCCGTAGATGAGGCGCTCGACAAATTTGAGGAGCTAAAGAAGGAGCTACAAAAACTTTAAACATTTGTAAGGTTTAGAAGAATTTCTTTCTCTTTTTGCGTTATCCCCTTTTACCCTTCCCAAAAGTAGAATTGACACCTTATGACCCAACCTTTAAAGGTCGACGAAATTAGGGAACTATTTTTGTCATACTTCGAAAAAAAGAACCACAAGAGGTTTAAATCCTTTCCGCTAGTCCCCGAAGATGACCCCACCCTTTTGTTCGTAAACGCCGGAATGGTTCCCTTCAAGAAGTATTTCCTCGGAGTGGAAAAACCCCCCGCGAAGCGGGCTACATCCTGTCAAAAGTGTCTTAGGGTGAGCGGCAAGCACAACGACCTGGAGCAGGTGGGATACACTTCGCGCCACCACACCTTTTTCGAAATGCTCGGGAACTTTTCTTTTGGCGACTATTTCAAAAAGGAGGCTATAGAGTTCGCCTGGGAGTTTGTAACCGATTATCTGAAACTACCAAAGGAGCGCCTTTACGTTTCCGTCCACGAAAAGGATGAGGAAGCCTACAAAATTTGGAGGGACGTTATAGGGGTTCCCGAGGAGAGAATCCTAAAGTTGGGGGATGAGGATAACTTCTGGCAGATGGGGGATGTGGGACCCTGCGGGTATTCCTCCGAAATCTACTACGACCGCGGGGAGGAATACGAGGGGGACGAGAGGCTCCTCGAGATTTGGAACCTCGTCTTTATGGAGTTCAACCGCGACGAGAAGGGCAATCTCACACCCTTGCCGCAGAAAAATATCGACACCGGTATGGGTCTCGAGCGTATAGCCTCCGTTCTGCAGGGTACTAAGACCAACTACGAGATAGACAACATCTTCCCCCTCATTCAATTCGGCGAGAAACTGGCGGGCGTGAAATACGGTGAGGACTTCAAAACCGACGTTGCCCTTAGGGTTATAGCCGACCACCTCAGGGCTTTAACCTTCGCAATAGGGGACGGGGTTTTGCCCTCCAACGAGGGGAGGGGATATGTAATTAGGAAAATCCTCCGCAGGGCACTAAGATACGGCTACAAATTGGGGATAGATAAACCTTTCCTCCACAAGGGGGTCGATTTGGTGGTCGACCTCATGAAGGGGGCTTACCCCGAATTGGAACTCCAAAGGGAGTTTATTAAAGGAATAGTCCGCTCGGAGGAGGAGAGATTCTTAAGAACCCTCAAAGCGGGTATAGAGTTGGTCGAAAAAGCCATTGAGAGGGCTAAAAGAGAGGGTAGGGACTTCCTGACGGGTAAGGAGGTTTTCAAGATATACGACACCTACGGGTTTCCCGTCGACCTCATAGACGAGATAGCCGCCGAACAGGGACTTAGGGTCGACTACGCCGAGTTTGAAAGGGAGCTCGAAAGGCAGAGGGAGGAGGCTAGGAAACACTTCAAGGTCGAGACCAAAAAGGTTAAACCGGTCTACCAGAGGGCTAAAGAGGAGGGGCTAACTTCGGAGTTTGTCGGATATACCCACCTCGTGGTGGAAACGCCTATTAAGGGTCTCATTAAAGGTGAGGAAATTGTCGATATCCTTCACGAGGGAGAGGAGGGAGAAATAATCCTCGAGAGGTCTCCCTTTTACCCCGAAGGGGGCGGACAGGTGGGAGACCAAGGTCTGATAGAGACTCCGAGCGGTCTCTTTAAGGTGGAGGACACCCAAAAGCCGGTTGAGGGCGTTATCGTCGCCAAGGGTAAGGTTATAAAGGGTAAGATTGAAAAGGGTGAAATAGCGGTCGCGCAGGTCGATAGGGAGAGAAGGGAGGCAACCGCCCGCCACCACA
Organism: Aquificales bacterium; assembly: GCA_027036735.1. Taxonomy (GTDB): domain Bacteria; phylum Aquificota; class Aquificia; order Aquificales; family QOAS01; genus QOAS01. The sequence continues at coordinate 3,426 of JALWDU010000065.1, forward strand.
CCGCCACCCACCTACTCCACGCCGCCCTAAGGAACGTATTGGGCGAGCATGTCAGACAAGCCGGTTCGCTCGTCCACCCCGAATATTTGAGGTTTGACTTTACCCACTTCGAGCCGCTAACCGACGAGGACATAGAGCGCATAGAGGAGCTTATAAACAGGGAAATCCAAGCAAACAAAGAGGTCGTATGCCGCGTAATGCCCTACGACGAGGCGGTAAGAAGCGGTGCTATGGCTATCTTTGAGGAGAAATACGGCGACACCGTCAGAGTTATAGAGGTTCCCGACTTTTCAAAAGAACTTTGCGGTGGAACCCACGTTGGGAGAACCGGAGATATAGGCTTTTTCAAGATAATTTCCCAATCCTCTGTAGGCGCCGGCGTTAGGAGGGTGATAGCCAAAGCCGGTATGCCCGCCGTAAGGGAGGCGCAAAAATCCTTTAAAACCCTCAAAGAGGTTTCCGAAAAATTGGTCTCCAAACCGGAAGAGGTATCCCAGAAGGTGGACAAACTCTTGGAGGAACTGAAGGAAAAGGAAAAGGAACTCCAAAGGTTGAAACAGGAACTTTTGAAACAGCAGTTGGATAAGGCTATAAAGGTCGAACCGGTAGGGGATAAAAAGCTCGTTTGGGGAACCTTTGAGGGTGTCCCTATGGAGGAACTTAGGAACCTCGCAGATGTGCTAAGGCAAAAACACAAACCGGCGGTGGTCTTTTTGGTAAACAGACAGGGTGAGAAACTCCAAACGGTGTTGGCTATAACCAAGGAGATAGCCGATAAGGAAAAACTCAACGCCGGAAAGCTCATCAGGGAAATTGGCAAGGAGCTCGGCGGCGGAGGCGGCGGTCGTCCCGATATGGCTCAGGGTGGGGGAACGAAAATAGAGGGGTTGCAAAGGGCGGTTGAGAGGTTGAGGGAAGTTTTAAAAAATTAACTACCCATTTAAAGGAATTTCAAAATCAATAAAAAAAGCATCTACTTTCTTCAACTTACTCTTATCTTCAAAATCTTTAGGGTTTTTCCAATTTTTTATTATTTCATAATCAGTAGATTGTTTATCTAAGGCTATGATGGTTTGATCAGATATTTTATTAAACTGGTTTCCTTGATTTTCTTGTATTAAACTATAGATAATTTTATTTTCCTTTTCCTTTTTAACAAAAATATTCGAGGATATATTTCTAAAATTATTTCCTCTAAGATGTTGTAGATGGCTTCTACTTACTTGCGTAGTGGCTATAATATACCTCAAATTTGAATATTTTGTATAAATTTTAAAATCCATATGGGCTAAATCTATAATTCCTATAATTTGCCCATTATTCTCTTCTCTTATTAGGTTAATCAATTCTTGCATATTATTAGAATCTCCAACACAAGGCTCTCCTCTCTTACTAGTTAATACATCTCCACAAGAAAATATTAGAAAATAAGAGTTATTGATTTCCGCAACTCTGTTTTGGTGTATAAGACACTCTTGCCTACATTCAGACCAACATTCCCAAATATGGAATTCATCATTCCATTCATTATTTTCAAACTTGAAGTGGAATACATTTGCAGAAATTCCTCCATATGGATTTTTAATTTTTGAATCTACACCTATTAATAAATCACTATTGGTTTTAGGCTTTACACCTTTAAGTAGAGCTAATAAGTTACTTCTTAACTTATCTTCTCCAGACGAGATTTCAAAATATAAAAAGTTATTAGAAGTAATTACTAAATCAGGGGAAGAACTTTTCTCTCTTTTAAAAGTTGTAGTAAAAGCTTTTTTCAATAAATTCATTCTTTCATTGTGATAATAAGCATCTCTACAATAGAATCCACCAAATACCCTATCACATATAGGAATAACCAACCTAACCTTTAAAGTATTCGCTCCTTCCGTTGTCATAAGTGTTTAATATAAACTTCCAATTGTATTTTTACAAAATTTCAAACCTTTCTTAGGAAGTATAAAACTAATGCTCAAATTTTGGGGAGAAACCTTAAGAAACTTCGGAGTTGGCTTAATGGTTTCGGCTTTCGTCTTGAGGATATCAAAAGATATTCCCTATCAAACCTTATTATGGTTACTAATATTTGGCTTAGTTAATGTCGGAATTGGAGCTATATTGTATCAATTAGGAGGGGAGGAATGAAAGAATCCAATTTCCTAATCTTTATGGCTCTTATAGCAACACTCTCTTTGTTAGGAATGGCACTAATATCCATTTGGGTTAGCAAAATTCTAAAAACTAATAAAGGTAAATAAAAAGATATTCCTTTTAAAGTTTATCCAAAGCATCAACCTAATAGTTTTCGTAGTCATAGCCCTCAACGATGTATATATACATTACCTTATGAGGCGAACGCAAATCTACCTGGATGAGGAAATTTACGCTTACCTCAAAAGGGAAAGCATATTAAGAAAAAAAACAATTTCGGAACTTATTAGGGAAGCTTTAAAGGAAAAAATAACCAATAGACGAAAAAGAATTCTTAAAGCCCTAAATGAAGTTAAAGGTCTCTGGAAGGATAGAGAAATAAATCCCTCCGAGTTTATGAGAACTATAAGGGAGGACAGAACCGTATGGTAATTGTAGATACCGATATCCTCATTTGGATTTTACAGGACTAAATTAGCAGACGCCTTTATAGCCGCAACTGCAGAATATTACAACTGCAAACTGTGGACTTTAAACATTAAACACTATCCGAGTGTGAAACAAAGGCTTATAGACCCTTAAAGTTTGTTTTTTTTTCCTTAAAACTCCAATAGGTCATTTATTCTCCGCTTATTCACCTTTGAAGTTTGCCATTTTCTCGAACGCTCCACAAAAGGGAGGACATCATAAGCCATCCTTAGGGAGTTTCCTTACTATAAGAAAGTAAGGAGGTAAGAAAATTGTTAGTTAAAAAGACGTCAAAAAACCAGATAACCCTACCCAAGGAGGTTTTAAAGCAGATACCGGAAACAGATTATTTTGAGGTTAAAGTAGAAGACGGGAAAATTGTTTTAATTCCCGCAAGGGTTATTCCTGCAAAAATCTCCATAGAAAGTATTAGGGAAAAGATAAAAAAGAGAGGCTTAACCAAAAAGGTTATTGACGAGGCTATAAAATGGGCGAGGGAAAAGGATTAAGGGTAGTTTTAGATACCAACATTTTGATTTCCATTCTCTTATTCGGTGGACGGTTAGAAAGCATAAGGAAGGCGTGGAAAGAGGGAAAAATTTAGTTAATTTTCTGTCCTAAAACACTTGAAGAGTTAATTAAAGTTCTCCACTATCCCAAATTTGGTTTAACGGAGGAAGAAATAACCTATTTGGTTGAGATTGAAATTTTATCTTATGCAGTTTTGATAGAAAATACTACCTCTTTAGACCCATTTTTAATAAGAGATAAGGACGACCTCAAATTTTTGGAATGCGCCTTAAGCGGAAAGGCTGATTATTTGGTAAGCGGAGATAAAGATGTTTTGGAAGTTAAAAAATTTCAAACTATACAGGTGTTAAACGCTCAAGGGTTCCTAGAAGTTCTTGAAAAACTTTAGTTTTCCTCTAGGAGTGTTTCGCATTTCCGAAAAAACCACATTAAGGAATATTTAAATCTATTCCCTTAGTAGGGATAAATAAAATCCTTCACAAAACGGATTAAGATATTAACCCCTAAAAGGTGAATTCTGTAATTATCCCCCGTAAAGGGAGAAAAATCCAATCCCTCCACCGGGTGAGTGCAATCCAACCTTTGCCACACCACCAGATGGAATAATGAATAAGTTAATGCTCCTACAGCCGACCGATTACGGGAAACTCCAAGAGGAGATAAAAAAGCTCAAAGAGGAGAAGAACGCCGTTATATTGGCGCACTACTACCAGCGTCCGGAGGTGCAGGATATAGCCGATTTTGTGGGGGATAGCCTCGACCTGGCGAGGAAGGCTACGCAAGTTGACGCCGATATTATCCTCTTTTGCGGCGTCCACTTTATGGGGGAGACGGCAAAAATCCTAAATCCGGAGAAGAAAGTCCTACTCCCCGAGCCGAAAGCCGGGTGCGCCATGGCGGATATGGCTACAAAGGAGGCGGTATTAAGGCTTAAGGAGAAATACCCCAACGCTTGGGTTGTTTCCTACGTGAATACCACCGCGGAGGTGAAAACGGTTAGCGATGTATGTTGCACCTCCGCAAATGCGGTTAGGATAATCGAAAAAGTCCCGGCGGAGGAGATTATTTTCGTTCCCGACAAGGGTCTCGCCTACCACGTATCCAAACGGGTAAGGGATAAAAAAATAATTCCCTTCGAGGGATTTTGTCCCGACCACTACCTCTTTACGGTCGATATGTTGGAAACCCTTAAGGGGAAATATCCCGATGCCCCCGTAGGGGTTCACCCCGAAACGCCCCCCGAGGTGCAGGATAGGGCGGATTTCGTAGGTTCGACCTCGCAACTATTGAGGTGGGCTACCTCCGACGACCTAAAGGCGGACAGGGTTATAGTAATCACCGAAATAGGTCTCAAATATACCCTCCAAAAGAGGAGACCCGACAGGGAGTATATCTTTCCCACTCCCGACGAAGGTGTGGGATACCTCCTCTGCTCCCAAATGAAGAGTATTACCCTCGAAAAGGTTTACGAAACCCTCAAAGGGGAAAAAAACGAAATTACCCTACCCGAGGAGGTTATGGAAAAGGCTTACACCCCCATTAGGAGAATGCTCGATTGGAGTTCCTAAAAGAGGTTTGGAGCAAAACTTTTCCTTTAGGAGAACCGCCTTTCTCTTCTCCTCCTAAAGGTTTGCAGTTTTTTCTAAAAAAGAAAAGCCCGCGCCTTGCCCTTTCGGAAAAAGAATAGCAATTCCCCGTATTAGCTTAAGCTATAGAGGGTAAAGGGAGCGGGAAGAAGCGATTCAAGGCGCGGGGAGGAATTTAAAAAGTTAATCCACCCTTTCTATATCTTCTTTGGTTATCTCCGGCCAGCCGAAGACACCGAAAGGCCAGAGGGCGGAGCTAAACCAGGTGTCGAGAACGTCTTCGTCCCACTTGAGGTGATAACTTCCGCATTTTTCACACCTTAGGGGGATTAGGTATTTAACCTCTTCCACCAACTCGGGGAGTATTTCGAATTTTCCGTTTTCCTCTTTGAGGAGTATGCGGTTATTTTTGCAACCTACACCGGTGGAGTGGGCTTTTAACCACTCCTCCACGCTTTGGGGACTTTCGAAAACTTCCGTCCTCTTAATGCCGTTTAATGCAATTGTGTAGACATACCCGAGGAGGTCTTCGTGCTCTTTGTAGGCTTTATAGACCTCTTCGGGTGTGCATTTTTCGCCTATCCAACCGTTGTAGCGGAGCATATAAATCGCATGCGGGGGAAAGCCTATTATCGTTCCCTCTTCGGGTTGTTTCAGCAGGGGAACCCTCGGATAGGTTTTGTCTATAAGTTCCTTTAGGAGGTCTCTATTTTTAACGAAGGGTAACTCCTGGAGGAAGACAAATTTTTCGTAAAACTCGGCGTTGGTCATTTCGGGGTGGACGAAGTTGGGTTTTTGGAGGTATTCCCAAACCTCGGTGGGGGAAAAGAGTTGCTCCATCTTTTGGTTTGCGTAGATGTTGAAAACCAACTTTTGGAGGTAGTCTTCGAAACTCCTTTCGGAGAAGACGTTTATGTGACCGCACTTCTGACAATACCAGACGGGTATGCGGTGTCCCCACCAGATTTGGCGGGATATACACCAGTCGCGGAGGTTATAGAGCCAATGGAGGTAATGCTTTTTCCAAAACTCGGGTATGAACCTAATGGTGTCGTTTTCGACCACTTCGGTGGCGGGTTTCCTTAGGCGCTCGTCGGAGGTTTTGACGAACCACTGCTCGGAGACCATCGGCTCTATAACGGTTTTGCACCTGTAGCAGTGTCCCACCGCGTGGACTATATCCTCCTCCTTCTCCAAAAGACCGAGGTCTTTCAGCCTCAAAACGATTTGTTCCCTGGCAACGTAGCGGTCTAGACCCTTAAATTCGCCGGCGTTTTCGTTCATGTGGGCGGTCTCGTCCATAACTTTAACGACCGGCAGGCTGTGGGTTTTTCCTATCTCGAAGTCGTTGGGGTCGTGGGCGGGGGTAATCTTAACCGCACCGGTTCCGAAGTCCATTTTTACCCGCTCGTCGGCGATTACCGGTATTAAGTTCCCAACGGGGTTTCCGTTTATATCCCTCCTCTCCCACTCCACGAGGGGGAGTTTCAGTTTCTTCCCTATAAGGTGTTTGTATCTCGGGTCGTCGGGGTGGACGGCTACCGCCGTGTCTCCGAGCATCGTTTCGGGACGGGTGGTCGCAACGGTGATATACTCGCCGGTCTCGTTGCCGCTCTCGTCAACAACGGGATATTTGATATACCAGAGTTTGCCTCGCTCTTCCTTGTATTCCACCTCGAGGTCGGAAAGGGCGGTCTGGTCTTTGGGACACCAGTTTACTATGTAGCTGTCCCTGTATATCAGTCCATCTTCGTAAAGGCGGTGGAAGTTCTCCCTAACGGCACGGCTAAAGCCCTCGTCCATGGTGAAGCGCTCGCGCTCCCAATCGACGCTTCCGCCCAAAAACTGAAGTTGGGTTTTTATGGCGTTCCTCGAGACGGGCACCCACTCCCAGATACGCTTTATCATTTCCTCCCGCCCCAGGTCGAAGCGGGTTTTCCCCTCCTTTTGGAGTTTCTTTTCGACAACGTATTGGGTCGCAATTCCCGCGTGGTCGAAGCCGGGCACCCATACGACCTCTTTGCCCTCCATCCTCATAAAGCGGGCGACTATATCCTGTATGGTGATATTCCAGGCGTGCCCCATGTGGAGCGAGCCCGTCACATTGGGGGGCGGGAGAACCATAGAAAACTTTTTCTCCCTTTTGGGTTTCTCTATATGGTAAAGCTTCTCCTGGAGCCAATATTCGCGCCACTTCTTTTCTATCTCGTCGGGGTTGTAATGTTTGGGGAGTTCCCTCTTTTCGGACATGCCACTTTATTAAATTGTAGCTTCTGGTTCCTTTTAGGTAGAGGCGAGAGCTGGTTGCAACCGGACATCTTTCCCGCCGCCCCGCCTCTGCCACTTTTTTGAAAAAAGAAAAAAGGAGGTGAGGAGGATGACGGTTAAGCTACCCCCAAAACAAAAATTAAGTTCTAAACCTTTTATTACTCTTAAAACCTCTCCAAATGTAATTAAGATGGTTTCCGTTTTAGAGATTTCCAAGATTATCATTAACAAGGAGCGTTTGGAGGTTGTCCTCTTCCAAAACGGGGATAAGGACATCGTTAAGTTTTCCACCTTGGAGGAGTTAGAGGAGGTTTATAAAAAGCTCTTTATGTCCTATTGTTCCGTATTTGTGGGTTAACAAAAAATTTTCTACCTCTTTCCCTAACTTCACATCTGTTATTAGCAAATAAGGAGGGTAAATAATGCGTAAGTTTTATTTACGAGAGGAAAAAGGAAGATTAGAGATTGTTGTTTTCTTTGACTCTTTTCTAAATGGGAAAAGAAAATTTTGGTTTAAATATGAGGCGGGTTTAATTTTTGATGAGGTTAAAGGATTATACGAAGTTTGTATATATGAGGCTTTCCTTTATAACGGGAACATACTTGTAAACCGCACTCCGTAGAAGGCGGTTGTTTCGCCTATTATGACTGTGGGAAATTGAAAAATATAGATTATGAGACCCTTAAACGAATAGAAAGGTTGTTGGTAGAAGATTATTTTCCGTTTTTAGAACGAAAAAATTAAAAAAATTTAGTTGTTTTCCAACAAAAAATCTTATTTAGGGGGTTCAAAATGTCTAAAAATATCGTTTTGTTTTCTGGTGGGAAAGATAGTCTTGCTTTGGCTTTATTTTTGAAACAGAAAAGAGAGGACTTTAAGCTTGTTTATAACTCATACGGGTATGAGCCTTCTTTTTATTGGGATTATTTAGATTACGTTTCTAAAAAGTTAGGTTTGGAGTTGGATATAACCTATCCCGTGAAGGATTTTTTAGAGGTTTTTAAATTAGCTCCTACTTCTAATGTTCCTCAATGTAGGCATTATGTCAAAATTGAGCCTCTACGTTTGTATTTGAAAAGGAATAAAGAGGTTGGGAAAGTTTTTGTTGGTATTCGTTCAGATGAGAAGAGAGGTTGTCCCAGAAACAGAAATTGTCCGATGATTGATTATGGGATAACCTTGAAGGGGGGTTAAAGAACTTATCCGAAAAAGTGGTATTTCTCTTCATCCTTTTTACTCTTTGGGATTTAGCCGTGTTTCTTGTGTTCCCTGTCCCAATTGGGGTTTAAGAGACGTTTCTGTTTGTTTGAGATATGAGTGGTGTCGGAAGCTTTTATTTCGGATTTTTGAAATCGTTTTTTCAGCACATTCGGAAAAGTGGATTAAGCAAAAGGCTTATTGGTATTGGAGGATTTATAAGCTTTAGTGATGAAGGAAAAATTAGAGGAATTGGCGAGACTTTTAGGTTTAACTTTTAGTTATGGCGAGAACAAAACTATTTGTGAAAATTTATCTGCTTTTTTAGAAGCTTTATGTGAATTTTTAGGTGAGGTTTTGCGTTTAGGAGAAAAAACTTTTACGGAGTATGTGGAGGCGGACAGTGTTGAGGATATTCTTTCGTTTTATTCCCAAGTTTCGGAGGCTGAAGTTATCCGGATTGAGAAGGTTGTTTATGAGAAAAATGTTGTTCCACAAAGAAAGTATTGGAGTTTAGTTAAGGTTTTAGCCCATTCCAATAGTGGTATAGCAAGGCAGTATATTTTTCACGGGGTTAAGAGTTCTGTATCGGAGAGGGATTTAGTTGGGGCTATGAAAAGCTTTCTTAAGGTTGGTGGGAAAAGGATTGATGGGGTTATTACCACTTTGTGGAAAAAGTAAGGTTGGGTATAATCTACATAAAAAAAGGCTTATTAAATTATTATTGATGATAGGAGTCATAGAAATGTAAAGGCTAAGATAAGAGATAAAAATTCTGTTAAAGGTTAGGAGGTGTAAAAAATCCACTTGGCGGTTTCGATATCCCTCTCTATCCACTCGACCAGTTCCTCGATAACCTTAAAGGACATCTCCGGTCGGATAAACCGGTGAAAGACCACCTTGGGGTTTGGCGAGACCTCGAAACTATCCCTCAAAATGTGGACTTCCAAGGTTCTCCTTTCTCCTTTGAGGGTCGGGGCGTATCCCAGATTTGCCACAGCGAGGTGTCCATCGCAACTGACCGCATAAACCCCGTTGGGGAGGCAGATATTTTCCACACCCTCCATGTTTAGGGTCGGAAATCCCAGACGTCTACCCAAACCCTTGCCGGAGACTATATCCCTCCTAACCCAATAGGGGTGTCCCAAGAATAGGGATGCCTCCTTTAGGCGGGCTTCCCTTAAGAGTTTCCTCACGAGGGAGCTCGAGACCACCTTTCCCCCAACCCTGTAGGGGGAGACCTCTATAACGTCGCACCCCTTGGGGATGCAAACTTCCTCCACCAATTGGAGGTCTCCTCTCGCGTCCCTTCCGAACCTCCAATCGTAGCCGACAACGACCAGCTTTGCGCCGTAGCGGTTTAGCAGATACTCCTCGACAAACACCTCGGGGGGAAGCTTAGCGAATTCCTCCGTAAAGGGGATTACCTCAACCTTTACCCCCAATTGGTTTTCTATTATTTCCCTCTTTTCCCCCGCGGTGGATATCTGACAGAAGTTGCCGTTTTTTCCCAATACCACCGCGGGGTGGGGGTCGAATGTTACCACAATTGGGGTTAATCCCCTTCTTTCCGCCTCCCCCTTTAGGGTTCGGATTAGGTGGATGTGCCCGAGGTGGACACCGTCGAAGTTTCCGACCGCTACGGCTGTTGCCATTAATTATTAGGTTAACGGCAAATGGGGGCGGCGGGATTTGAACCCGCGACCTCGGGGTCCGGAGCCCCGCGCTCTATCCTGCTGAGCTACGCCCCCTACGAAAGGTAAAAAGTTTAATCTAAACCCTAAAGGAGTGTCGGCTATGGGAAAAACCGCCGAGAGGAAAAAAATTTCCACCCCCCTAAAGTCGGAACTGCTCGAAAAACTCACCTACGAAATGGTTAACGGAAAACCCATCTATTATCGAAACTACGAGAGGGTCTTAAAGGGGGAACTTCCTCCGGAGGCGGTTATGGGAAGTAGCGAACTCCAGGCGTTAATTATAGGTCTGTTGCTAAAATACCTCTACAAGGTTTTGCCGAACGATTACATAGTCCTCACCAACGAGCTCGGATTTTACACCTCCCCCAAAAGTTATAGGAGTTTGGATATAGCCGTTTACAGGAAGGAGGATATGAAAAACCCTTCGACCGGCTATGCGAAAAAACCCCCTAAAGTGGTTATAGAAGTCGATACAAAAGCAGACCTTAGGAACTACTCCACCTTTGAGGAGTATATGTTCGAAAAGACGCAGGAGCTCCTCGACGCCGGTGTGGAGGCGGTGGTTTGGTATATCACCCGCGTAAAAAAGGTCTTCTTCGCCGAAAGGGGAAAGGATTGGGTCGCCTCCGATTGGGATAAAACGGTAAAGCTCCCCATAGGGGTGGAAATAAACCTGGCAAAACTCCTCGAAGGGGAGGGTATAAAACCCTAACCTTTGGGGGGAAATTCGAACTTTAGGGAACTCACGAAGTCGAGTTCGCTCAAATAGACCACCCTCCAGCGGAGGAATTTTATAAGTTCCCTGTCGTGGGTTATCACGATTACCGAACCTTTAAAGGTCTGCAAAAATTCGGCAACCCTGAGCCAGTTATCCCTATCCAATCCGTTGGTCGGTTCGTCCAAAAGGAGGAGTTTGGGGTCCATCGTCAGGATGCAGGCTATGGAAACCAAGCGCTTTTGCCCGAACGAGAGGTTAAAGGTAGGCTCGTCGAGGAGGTTTTCCAAACCGAACTTTTTTGAAACCTTTAAAACACGAGCCGCGACTTCGTCGCGGGATAGACCCAAATTCTCCGGCGCGAAGGCGAGCTCCTCCCTAACCGTAGGCATAAAAAGCTGGTCGTCGGGATTTTGAAAGACGTAACCGACCCTTTTACGGAGTTCCCTAAAGTCCCTTTTCCCCTTTACCGGTTTACCCTCGAAAATTATCTCACCCTCGAAGGGAATAAAACCCAGTACGGTTTCCGCAAAGGTGGTTTTCCCAACCCCATTTGCCCCCGCGAGGACTAACTTCTCACCCTCCTTTAGGGTGAGGTTGAAGTTTCTCAAAACGGTTCGGTTTCCCCTCCTAACGGTTAGATTTCTCACCTCCAAAAGCGGTCTTTCCATCTCACAAACCCCTGCAGAGCATAGCCTTGTAGACCTCTTTCGCCTTCAGGTAAGTCTTAAGGGTTAGCATACCGAGCAGATACCCGTAAACCTTATAAGTCCTTAAATCGGTCTTCGGTTCGAAACCCCTACAGGCGAGGGCTTTATTCATCGTCTCGTATTCCCTCTTTATGGAGTGGATATAGCGGTAGGAGAGAAAGACCAAAAGGGTGAACTTCTTGGAAATACCGAACCCCTCGAGGGCTCTGGCAAATCCCACAACCCCCAAAGGGAGGATGAGGATATTGGTTAGTCCAAAAATAGTGTTCGCCTTTAGGAATATCGCCAACGCGGTTTGCCAGTTGTTTTTAAAGTCCAATATAAGGAGCGAAACCACCACGAAGACCAGAAATAGGTTTCCGTAAAGGGCGAGTTTCAGCCCCTTTAAGGGAACTTTGAAAACCACCATTCCCAAAAGGGTTAGGAGAAACAGGATACCCAAAACGGTCGGGGAGTTTATCGGATATACCGCCAAAAGGAGCAGGAAAAATGTCAAAACCCTAAGGCGGTTGCGGTTTGGATTTTGTTCCATAACAAGGGTTTAAACTTAACTCCGAAAGGTTTAACCGGTTTGTTTCTCTTTACGTTTTAAGAGATAAACACCGTAAGCTAACGAAATTAAACCGACTATTAAACCACCAAGAGAAACAATTATTAATGGAAGCAAATAATTGGTATTTTCCTGCATTTTTATTCCTCCCTATCGCTTAATTTATTACCGAGAACAATCAAAAGTATGCCTAAAGTTATTAGTAGAAAGTAGGAGAAAATGCCAACAGTAAAAACCTTGGAGGATGCTTTCCCTTTTAAGAAAGGCTGTATAAGAAGATAGATGGCAATAGCCAAAGCTAAATTTAACAAATGCTTTCCAACTTCCTTCAAAGCCTCTCCCATTTTCAGGTTCCAAAATATTTTCAACCACTTTTGGTTTTCCCGCACTTAACGAACGCCAAAAGTCCGAATATTCCCAAAATCCACCCGAAGCCGCAGAAAATTTCCCTCCAAGTGAATGCGGGTTTTAGTTTAGGAGGAGGCGGATTTTCCCCTTTTTGGGATTGGTTATAAGTTTTCTCCCCTTGGAGGTTGGTTGTTTTCCCTCCACCTTGGGTGGTTTGGTTGTTTAACACACCTTTGGCGGTCTGATTATCTGGAATCACCAAAGTGGTTTCCGCCTTGTGTCCCAATCCCGCGTAGAGGACGATTTTTACCTCCCCAACCCCTTTGGGTGGGGGGATTTCTATTCTCCCGCTTTTGTCGGTTTTACCCTCAAAGAGCAGTTTCCCGTCGGGGGAGTAGAGTTTAACGTCGGCATGCTTTGCCGGTGTCCCGTCGGAAAAGTATCCGAAAACGTCGATTTTCCCGCCGTAGTATTCGGCGTAGACGTCCACCCTGTGGGCGAAGACCAGAAGGGGAAAGAGGGTTAGCAGGAGCAAACGTTTCATGGTTTAACATTATCCACCCCTTTAAGGGCTTCCGAAATCAATTCCTCCGCCAAACGGGTTAGGTATCTCTGTCTTTTCCTACCTTTGGGAAGCCGTTTTCTCTCCCTGGAAAGGGTTTCCAAAATAGTTTCTATCCCTTCGGGGAGACTCCTTTCTATCAGTTTTCTCACCTCCCTCGAGAGGGCGGGGGCTTTGCCGCCGGTGTTGATACCCACGACCAAATCCCCTTTTACCACCAACGCGGGAAAGATAAAGTTGCAGTAGTCGGGACTGTCTACCGAGTTGCAAAGAATTCCCCGCTTTTGGCAGAGGTTGAAAATTCTCCTCTGTAGGTCTATATCGTCGACCGCAACCACAACCATAAAGGCGTTTTTCAAGTCCCCCGTTAGAAACCTTCGGCGTTTGAGTTTTATTTTTCCCTCCCTCGCGAGTGTTTTGAGTTTTTTCGACACCCTTGGGGCTACGACCGTTATATCTCCACCAAAGGGGAGGAGTTTTTCAACCTTTCGGGTGGCAATTTTGCCGCCACCCACAACGAGGATTTTCTTACCTTTTAGGGAAAAAAAGGCGGGAAAGAGGGGCATATCTTACACCTCGAAGAACTTCTTGAAGTGGTTTACACCCTTTCGGTGAACGAAGTGAAAGAAGGTCTCCCCCCTGCGGCGGTTGTTGTAGTAATACCTAAAGAGGTCTTCGAGCCGTTTTTCCAAACCCTCGAGGGGGACTTTTCCGACCTTTTTAGCCTTCGTGTGGTGGTTTCCCCCCAAAAAGACTTCCACCGCGGGGACTGCTTTATCTCCGACCTTTATTTTGGTTCCCACAAAGCCCACATCCGCCGCGCCGTGCTGTCCGCACCCCTTGACGCAAGCCGACCAGTGGATTCTTATGGGGCTATCGAGCGGAATGCGGGAGGATAGATATTTGGCAACCCTTTGGGCGTCCGATTTGTTTTCAATAACCCCAAAGTGGCAGGTGTCGCTACCGGCGCAGGCAATGGTGTTGACCACCCAAGCGCCGTCCAAGCCCTTCAGGTATTCGTAGTCCGAATCGAGGGTGAGTTCCCTAACCCGCGAAGCGGGGATATTTACCACATAGATATTTTGGTAGGTCGATAGGCGCAGTTCCCCGTTTCCGTAACGCTTTGCCAGCTCGGCAACCTTTTCGAAGTCCTCCGCCGATATTTTCCCCGACGGGACGCCTATGTCGACCGCGTGGAGTTCCCCCTTTTGGGGAATAATTCCGACCCTCTCGCCGTAGGTTTTAACTTTATCCTCACCCTTAAATGGGAACTCTTTTCCCAGACGTCTTTCTATCTCCTCGCGAAACTGCTCTATCCCCATATCCCTAACGAGGAAATAAAGTCTGTTTCTGTTCCGGTTATCGCGGTATCCCTTTTCGGCGTAAATCCTCAAAACGGTTTTAAAGACTTCGACAACCTCCTCCGGTCGAACGAACATATCCATATCGAACCCCTTTTGGGGTCCCCCCGAACCTATCTTCCCGCCCAGGTAGAGGTTGAAACCGTATTTCCCATCCCTTTCGGCGAGGTAAAAGGTTATGTCGTTGTAGAGGGCGTTTATCGGGTCTCTGGTCGAACCCAAGATGGCGGGGTTGACCTTCCTCGGGAGGTCGGCAAACTCCCGCTTGCCCAAGATAGCCTTGGTCATGTCGAAGACCAAGGGGGTGGTGTCTATAACGCTCTCGTAAGCCAATCCCGCAAGGGGGTCTTGAACCACGTTTCGCGGGTTGTCTATACCGGTTTGGAGGGTTGTAAGCCCGACCTCCTCGAGACCCTCCAAGATGGTCTTTATGTTCTTCAGTTCAACCCACCTTATTTGGAGCTGTTGGCGGGAGGTAATCTCCACCAGATTGCGGGCGTATTTCTTCGCAAGCTCGGCAACCCGTTTTGCCTGGCGGTAGCTCAAAACCCCTCCGGGCACCCTTATCCTTATCATGAAATATCCCGGCGTAGCCTTCCGGTAGAAAATCCCGTACCACTTCAGGCGCTCTATGTCGTCGGGGGATATCTTTTTGTAATCCCCTTCCTCGAAGTAGCGCTCCATCCTCCTTTTGAACTCCTCCTCGAAGGGGTGGAGTTCTTTCTTTATCCTCTCTATGCGGTTTAGTTTTTTCTCCTTCTCACCCATCGGGGGTTATCTTTTTCCGCAGGGGTTCCCCGAAAAGGTCTTTTAGAAAAACATCCTTGTCCCCCTTTGGTGGAGAAAATTGTCCGAAGGGAAAACCCAAAGTTGAAAGGGGGAAAACCAATCATAAACCCCGATGGGAAAGGGAGGTTTTCAGTGTCCCTACTGCGGGGTGGGTTGCGGACTGGTCTCCGTTAGGGTAAATGGGAACGGAAAGACCCCTTTGGTGGACGAGGTTATACCCACACCCCTAAAGGTGAGGGCGGATAAAGACCACCCCGCCAATAGGGGTTTGATATGTCTAAAAGGGGTAACGATACCCCAAACGTTGGACAAGAATAGGCTTACCGAAGTCCTCTACAGGGAGGATGTAAATAGTTCCTTTAAAAGGATTTCCTGGGAGGAGGCTTACAACCTATTGGTGGAGAGGTTTAAAAGTCTCTCCCCCGAGGAGGTCTACTTTTACATATCGGGACAACTTACGACGGAGGATAGCTACGTTATAAACAAGTTTGCAAAAGGTTTTCTCAAAACCAACAACATAGACGCCAATTCGCGCCTCTGTATGGCTTCGGCGGTTGTGGCTTACAAAAAAGCCTTTGGCAGCGACGGTCCCCCCTGCTCCTACGACGACCTCGAGGACGCCGACGTTTTCCTCTTTATCGGTTCCAACGCGGCGGTAGCCCACCCGGTGCTCTTTAACCGCATTCAGCGCTCAAGAAAGCCCGACACCATTGTGGTGACCGTAGACCCCGTTGAGACCGAAACGGCAAAAAAGAGCGACCTCTTTATCAACATAAACGCCGGCACCGATACGGTTTTGCTAAACTCGGTTCTCCACCTCCTCCACAAAAAGGGGTGGATAGATTGGGATTTTGTAAAAAACTACACCGAAGGGTTTGAAAAGGCGCTCGAGGAGGCGTCAAAATACCCGCCCCACGTAGCGGCGAAAATTTGCGGTATCCGCGAAAGGGATATAGAGCTTCTGGCCTACCTCTTTGCGAACGCTAAAAAACTGCTCTCCTTTTGGAGTATGGGTTTAAACCAGTCTGTCAACGGGGTGGCTAAAAATCTCGCCCTGATAAACCTCCACCTGGCTACCGGTAGGCTCGGCGACAGGGGATGCCCCTTCTCCCTGACGGGACAGCCCAACGCTATGGGCGGTAGGGAGGTCGGATATCTGACCAACGGCTTGCCTGGCTACAGAGATGTATCCAACGAAAGGGACAGAAGGGAGATAGAGACCCTTTGGGGGGTGGAGGGGATAAATCCCAAACCCGGTGTGGTGATAACCGACGCGATAGACCTCATGTTGGAGGGAAAGATAAAACTCCTCTGGGTGGTAGGGACAAATCCGGCGGTAACCCTTCCGAGGTTGGATAAGGTTTGGAGGGCGCTCGAGAGGGTCTTTTTGGTCGTAAACGAGGCTTACGCCGATGCCGATACCCTAAAATTTGCCAACCTGGTCTTTCCCGCTCAGGTTGTCCCCGAAAAGGAGGGGGTTATGACCGCCTCCGATAGGACTCTGACCTTTATAAACCGTCAGGTGGACCCCCCTCCCAACACCAAACCCGATTGGTTAATCTTTACCGAGTTCGCCCAAAGGTTGGGTGGGGGGAAACTTTTCCCCTACCGCGATAGGGGTGAGATTTTCGAAGAGTTTAAGAAGACCACAAAGGGGAGACTCTGCGATATAAGCGCCTTTGAAGAGAGAGACCTCCCCAAAAGGTGGGGTGGGAAACACCTCTACCGCCAAGGGGAGGGTTGGAAGTTCAAAACCGAAAGTGGGAAGGCGAAATTCCACCCCACACCCTGGGAGGTCGCCGATGTGGATAAAGACCTCTGGAGGGAAAGGGGTTTGGAAAATCTCCTCGAAGAGGATGAATTTATCCTCACCACCGGTAGGCTCAAAAACCAGTGGCACACCATGACCAAAACGGGGAAGTCGGAGCTTCTGATGAAGACCGAGCTACCGCCCTTTGCCGTTATGCACCCAAAGGACGCCGCCGCCCTCGGTCTCTCGGAGTGGGACGTGGTAAGGATAACCGACGGGGAGAGGGAGATTTACAGGGTTTTGCTCCTTAGGAGGATAAAGAGAAAACATATCTTTACCTATTTCGGTTACCCCCTTTGGTATACCGATACGCCGACAAACCTCCTTTTGGAGGATAGAACCGACCCCCTCTCGAGGGAGCCCGACCTAAAGTTTCGCCGCGTTAGGGTTGAGTTTGTGGAAAAGTTCCCCTTGGGGGAGGGTTAGGGAACTCCCCCGTTGGGACTCACCTAACCTCGTCGACCCTCGGAGGGGGGGTTTTCAACTCCAACACATCCTTGGAGGAGACCTTAACGACGGTGTGGACGTTCCCCCTGGGGTGGAAGTCGGCTATAACCTCCAAAAAGCGGGGTTTCAGAAACTCCCAAAGTTGGTTGTATATCTCGTTTGTAACCGCCTCGTGGGAGATATACTTATCGCGGTATTGGTTGAGCCACAGCTTCAAGCTCTTCAGCTCCACTATCCACTTGTCGGGGATGTATTTGATGTAGATTTTCGCAAAGTCGGGATAACCGGAGCGGGGACACTTGCAGGTAAATTCGGGAAAGAAAATCTCTATCAGGTAATCCCTATCGGGGTAAGGGTTAGGCCAGCGCTCCAGCTTGGCGTTTTCTATCTCCAACTCGCCGTATTTCTTTTCCATCGAGAAAAAATATAAGCCCGCGCCGAAGGCGCGGGGATTTCTTTCAACACTTGTTATACTTACCCATTTGGTGTTAAAAGCCTACCTCATACCTCCGGGAGGGGGAATAAGAAGGTTTAACAGGCGGGAGGAGATACTCGAGGTTTTGCCGACCGCCAAGGTGCTTTGGATAGACGTCAGGGAGCCGTCGGAGGAGGAACTCGAGTTTCTACAAAGGGAGTTTGGCTTTAGGGAACCCCCCAAGGAGGTCTTTGAAGATATAGAAATCTCTTCGAGGTTTGAGGAGGGAAAAGACCACCTCTACGCGATATTTTCCTTTTTAGTCCAACACAGGGACGAGGTATACGCCGAACCGGTTTTGTTCTTTTTAAAAAACAACCTCCTCATTACCCTAAGGTATAAAAAAATCGTCACCTTTTCGATGTTTAAGAGGCTTATCGACCGCCACAAGTTGGATTTTGCCTATCCCGACCAGCTGATGGCGGAGCTTCTAAACCTCGAAGTGGAGAGGATAGGGAACCGCTTGGAAATTATCGGAAAGAGGATTAGGAGTATCCGCAAACAGATTTTCGCCGAGCAGTCGCCCGAAATTATCAAAGACCTCGCCTACTACGACGAGTTAAACCTAACCTTGAGGGAGTCCATAAACGAGAAACTCCGCATCTTGCAAAAACTTGTTAGGAGCACCAAGATAAACAACATCACAAAGAGGGAGCTTAAGCTCATTATCGAGGACTTGAACGCCCTCTCCGACTACACCACCATATATATGGAAAAGATAGACAGCGTTCAGGAGTCGCTTCTGGGTTTGATAACGATAAAGCAGAATGAGACCTCGCAGGTTTTCGCCTTTATAGCCACCCTCTTTTTACCCCCCACCCTCATAGCGAGCATTTACGGGATGAACTTCGACTTTATCCCCTTTCTCCATAACCCCTACGGGTTTTGGATATCGCTCCTCCTAATGGTTATGGTTACCGGCGGCCTACTCTTTTGGTTAAAGTTGAGAAAGGTTATTTAATTAACCCTCTATGGGTATCGCTTTGGTCTTTCCCGGACAGGGTTCCCAATACGCCGGTATGGGTAGAGACTTTTACGAAAGCTTTCCCTCCGCCAGGGAGGTCTTCGAAAGGGCTAACGAAACGCTCGGCTTTGACCTCACCGAAATAATCTTCGAGGGCGGGGAGGAGCTAAACCGAACAGTAAACACCCAACCCGCAATATTGACGGTTAGCTACGCCATTTACAGGGTTTTTAAAGAGAAGTTTCCCGATGTAAACCCCCTCTTCGTTGCGGGGCACTCCCTCGGGGAATACGGCGCGCTTCTGTCCGCCGAGGTGCTGGAATTCGAGGACGCCGTTAGGCTGGTTAGGAAGAGGGCGGAGTATATGCAAAATGCAGTCCCCGAGGGTAAAGGGGGCATGGCGGCGGTTATCGGCATCCCTCCCGAGGAGGTTGCGAAGCTCTGCGAAGAGGTGGAGGGTATAGTCGAACCGGTAAACTTCAACTCTCCCGTTCAGACGGTGGTCGCGGGAGAGTCGGAGGCGGTTAAAAGACTGGTTAAACTCGCCAAAAGCAGGAGGATAAAGGCTATACCCCTTAAGGTATCGGTTCCCTCCCACAGCTCCCTTATGAGGGAGGCGGCGGAAAAATTTAAGGAAGAACTCCAAAAGGTGGAGTTTAAAAACGCCAAAATCCCCGTGGTGCAAAACTACGACGCCAAACCCCACACCGATGCGGAGGAGATAAGGGAGAACCTATACCTGCAACTCTTCAATCCCGTCCGTTGGGTGGAGAGCGTCGAATTTATGACCTCTAACGGGGTGGATACCTTTGTGGAGATAGGTCCCAAAAATGTGCTATCCAAGTTGATATCCCAAACGGTGGAAGGTGTAAAGGTCTGCAACCTCGACAAGGTTGGGGATTTGGAAAAGGTGGGGGAATGCCTTTAATCTCCCCCACCCGTTGTCTTTAGGATTTTTCCCCTTCAAGGGGTTTCACATCTTCGATTTTCACCTCAAAGACCAAATCCCTACCGGCTAAGGGGTGGTTCATATCGACGGTCACCGTTTTGTCGTCGAAATCGACAACCGTCAGATAGATAATATCCCCTTCGGGGGTTCTCATCTGCAGGGGAAGACCTTTTTCAAGCTCTATCCCTTGGAAATACTCCCTCGGCAGGGCTTGGATTAGCTCGGGGTCTTTAGCCCCGTAGGCTTCGACGGCGGGAACTTCGATAACCGCCTCGTCCCCCTTCTTGAGACCGATAAGCCTCTTTTCCAAACCGGGGATTATCTGATTTACACCGATAACCACCTCGAGGGGTTCACCCCTTTGATAACTGCTGTCGTAAACTTCCCCGGTTTCTTTATCCCTAACGGTGTAGTGAAATTTAACAACCGTGTTGGGTTTCACTTCCATAATTGCACTCCTCTTAAAGTTTGGAAAGGTGCAGAATACCACAAAGGGGAGAAAAAACCAAACCGAAACCTATTGGGGGAGGTTCATCTTCTCCCTAACCTCTTGGAGGGTTTGACTTGCAACCTCCCT
Source organism: Aquificales bacterium (assembly GCA_027036735.1). Lineage (GTDB taxonomy): Bacteria > Aquificota > Aquificia > Aquificales > QOAS01 > QOAS01. The sequence continues at coordinate 23,579 of JALWDU010000065.1, forward strand.
CGCCCTCTTGGAGCCTTCGCGGAATATATCCCAAAGCTCCCCTTTGTTGGACTGGTAGTAGTTTCGGCGTTCCCTTATCGGTTCGAGGAAGGCGTTTATATTCGCCGCGAGAATTTTCTTACACTGAACGCAACCGATACGGGCTTCGCGGCAATCCTCCTCTATCATCCTAACCTCCTGCGGGTCGGTGAAGAGCTTGTGGAGGGTGAATACCGGGCAAACCTCCGGACGACCGGGGTCGGTTTTCCTCACCCTTTGGGGGTCGGTTACCATTCTCCTAACCTTCTGCTCCACCTCCTCGGCGCTGTCGCTCAAATAGATGGCGTTGTTGTAAGATTTCGACATCTTCCTGCCGTCGGTTCCCACCACCTTGGGCGTTTCGGTCAAAAGGGGCTGGGGTTCGGGAAAGGTTTCGCCGTAGAGCCTGTTAAACCTGCGCGCAATTTCGCGGGTTAGCTCTATGTGGGGGAGCTGGTCTTCACCAACGGGGACGGTGTTGCCCTTGTAGACGAGAATGTCAGCCGCCTGCAAAACGGGGTAGCCCAAGAACCCGTAGGTGTCTATCTGGTAGAGGAGTTTTTTGTCGATATTTAACCGCTTTAGGAGGTCTCCCTCTATCTTTCCCTCAAAGAGGGCTTGGATTAAAGCCTCCGCAAGCTGTTCTTTTAAAACCTCTTCAAACCCTTCTTTGTCTTCGATTTTTACCTCCAGACCCTCCAGTATGAGCGGAATCAACCTTTCCACCTTTTGACGGAAGGTCTCCTTTAGCTCGTGCAACTTTAGAAGGTTGTATTTCAAATCCTTATAGGTGGGATTTAATTCCAACCAACTTTTGGGGGTTATCATTCCAAATAGCAGATAGAGTTCGGCGTGTTCCTTTACCAGCGATTGGATAAATAGGGTGTTTTTATCGGGGTCGAGACCGCAGGCGAGCCAGTCGAGCATGAGGTTTTCTATGTTTTCTTTGAGTTTTTCGGTATTCGTGTAGGAGGTGGTTAGGGCGTGCCAGTCGGCTACGAATATAAAGCGTTTCCCCCCCTCCTCTTGAAGGTTTAGCCAGTTTTTTATAACGCCAAAGTAGTGTCCCAGGTGGAGTTTGCCGGTAGGGCGCATACCGCTTACGACAATCCTCTCTTTTTTACCTTCCATCAAGAGGGAATAGGATAAGACCGTCCCACCCGAGGTTTCCAAAAGCCACCCTAAAACCCCCGAAGGGAGAGGGTTAAATTTAAACTCCTACCGATGGAGAGGGAGTTCGAGTTCAACACCGTCGAGGAGGCTATAGAGGATATCCGCCAAGGGAAGATGGTTATAGTTGTCGACGACCCGGACAGGGAAAACGAAGGCGACCTCGTTATGGCGGCGGAAAAGGTTACCCCCGAGGCGATTAACTTCATGGCTAAATACGGGAGGGGGCTTATATGCCTATCGCTGACCCCCGAAAGGTGCGAGGAACTCGGTCTCGAGCCTATGGTGAGAAGCAACACCGACCCGAAGGGAACGGCTTTTTGTGTTTCGATAGACGCCCACCCCAAGCACGGCACGACGACCGGTATCTCCGCCTACGACAGGGCGATAACCATAAAGCTCGCCGTCTCTCCCGAGGCTAAACCCTCCGATTTCGTAAAGCCGGGGCACGTATTCCCCTTGAGGGCAAGGAAGGGGGGCGTTCTCGAAAGGGCGGGGCACACCGAGGCTTCGGTCGATTTGGCGCGCCTCGCGGGACTTTACCCGGCGGGGGTTATTTGCGAGATTATGAAGGACGACGGGACTATGGCGCGCGTTCCCGACCTCATAGAGTTCGCCAAAAAACACAACCTCAAAATAATCACCATTGAAGACCTCATAAAATACCGTCTAAAGCGGGAAAGCATAGTCGAAAAGGTTTCCGAAGCGCACCTGCCAACCCCTTGGGGGGTCTTCAAAATTCACGTCTATCGCAACAAGCTCGACGGTATAGAGCACGCCGTCCTAACTATGGGCGAGTGGAAAGAGGACGAACCGGTTCTCGTAAGGGTTCACTCGGAGTGTCTAACGGGCGACGTCTTCCGCTCCCTAAAGTGCGACTGCAGGAGTCAGCTCGAAAAGGCGCTCGAAATGATATCCAAAGAGGGTAAGGGCGTTTTGGTCTACATGCGCGGACACGAGGGAAGGGGGATAGGATTGGGTAACAAGATAAAGGCTTACGCCCTTCAGGAGCAGGGTTACGACACGGTGGAGGCTAACTGCAAGCTCGGTCTTCCCGTCGATTTGCGCGACTACGGGGTGGGCGCCCAGATACTGCGCGATTTGGGTGTTAGGAAACTCCGTCTAATCACCAACAACCCCCGTAAGATAGTCGCCCTCAAGGGCTACGGACTCGAGGTGGTCGAGAGGGTTCCCATACAGACACCCCCGACGGAGTATAACCTCAATTACCTCCTGACGAAGAAGGAAAAACTCGGGCACCTCTTCGAGGAGGACAAACTGAAAAGAAACAACTAACGGAGTTTCTTTAAAACCTCCTTTACCACCTTTTTTGGGTTTTTCTTATACTCCCTACCCAGGCGGATAGCCTCCTCCCTATCCAATACCCCCACGGCGACCAAAAACTGCAGAAATTGGGGAACATTCTTCCAATACTTGTTTAAAAGCCCCCTCTCGAAATCGAGCAGGTAAACCCTCCTACCGTTTACGAGGACGTTGGTAAAGGGTCGCTGAAACTCGTCCTTAAAGACCCCGAGCCTATCGAGGCAATAAGCCGCCACCAGTATTTTCCTTAGGTAATAGTTTCTAAGCCCTTCGGGGATACCCTCCTTTTGGAGTTTTTTAAAAGGAATCCCCTCCAAAAAGCGATAGACGAAAAAATCCTCTCCCCTAAAGGTGATTTGGGGAACGAATTTAACCCCCTTTCGGTTTAGGTATTCGAGGATATCCGCCTCCTTTTGGAAGGTCTTTATAAGTTTTTCCTCCGAGGGAACTTTTACGGCGTATTTTTTCCCATTTTCGGTATAGGTGTAGATTATCCCCCTGTAGCCCTCGGCAAATTTTTCCAACCTCCTTTGGGAGGCGAAATCTTTGAAACGCATCGGATTGGATAAAGGAGAAATTATTAAACATAATGGGTGCCAATTTGGTCGAACTCTACACCCACTTGGAGGAAAAACTGGGAAAGGAAACCGCAAAGGTATTGGTGGAAGCCATAGAGGAACTTACGGAGGAAAAGAGAAATTCCCTAAAGTTTGAACTGAAAGAGGAACTCCTAAAAGAGGTCGCAACCAAGGAGGACATAAAACTCCTACTGGAAAAGATACAAACCCTTGAGGAGAAAATGGAAGGAAAAATGCAAACCTTAGAGGAGAGAATGGAAAAGAAATTAGAACAGACTAAAAGCGAACTCCTAAAGTGGTTAATAGTTTTATTTGTAGGTCAGGCAACCTTTATAGTTGGTTTGGTTTTCACATTGGTTAAACTCCTCAAGTAGTTAAAACCCCTCCACAAGTGTGGATAGGATTTGATTTCCCTCCTCCGAGAGGGTTGAGAGTTGTTTAAACACCTTGTCCGCGTCCGATTTTAGGATGTCTATTTGAGTGTAGAGGTTTTTATCCACATATTGGAGTGCACCGGCTATTTTTATCGCCTTTATAGTGTCTTCTCCCTTTTGGAGTATGTCGTTTAGTGCGTAAAAGCTCCTTATCGCCCTCTGTGCGTGGTCGTAAAAGATAAACTCCCTTTTGCGGATTAGGGAAATCATATTCAACCTCAAAGTGTCGTCTTTTATGCTTTTAGCCTCCTCGTATAGGAGGGAAAAGAGTCTGTCGCTCTTTTGGAGGAGGGTTTTAAAGGTTTCCTTAAGTTGGTTTACCTTTTTCTCCGCCTCCCTCCAGCGTTTTATGAACTCTTGGGTTTGGGGAGAGGAGTATTTAAACAGCTCGTCCGCCGCCAAACGGTAGGATTTTAGAGCCTCGTATAGCACCTTTTTGGTCTCCTCCCTTTCTCTGTTGAATTTCTCCAAGAGGTCTTTAAACTCCTTAGCCTCCGCCACCAAGGGGGAGTTTTGGGTCTGTTCCTTTCCTCCCTCCAGCTCCGCGAGGAGTTTATCCAAACCTTTTAAGCCTTCCCTTTTGTAATCCTCCGCAAAAGTGGGGTCGGAAATGGCTTTTGCAACCAATTCGGAGGCTTTTGTTTCAACCTCTCCCGCATAGGGTAGGTAGATATAGACCTTTCCCCTTTGGTTGTCTATATACCTTTGCCAACTTAGTTTGGGAATTTCCTCTTTAAGCTCCTTTAGGAGGAGGGAAACAATCTTTTCCCTCGCATAGCGGTCGGAGAGTTCCGCCTCGTCGGAAAGTTGGTTTACCAATTTGGCTATGTGGTTTGCCATTTTTCTAAAGAGCTCTTCCCTCGCCTTCTTTAGAGCCTTTTGGGTTGCCACCTTGATTTTTGCGTTGTTTATAACGGGGTTTTCAGCCGGTTTGTAGCTCTCTTCCGCAAAGGCACACCAATAGTATTTTTGAGCTTTACTTTTCCACCTCTCAACCTTTGCAAAAGGGTCGGGATTTAAATTTTCAAGGGCAAACCTTTTGGCATTTTGATAAACTCCCGTCCCCTGCGCGTCCCCGTGCCACCTGCTCCAAACAATTTCACCGTAAGGTCTATTTACCTCAAAGAGGTATAGGTAACCGTCCCAACTTGCCACCGCTATATCAATTTTGCCGTTGCCGTCAACATCCCCGAGAGCGGGGGAACTCAATATAGAGTCACCGGTTTTGTATTTCCACTTTAGGTTTCCGTTCGTTCCGTCAAGTATATAGAGGTTTTTATCACCAGAACCAAAAACAACTTCAAGTTTACCGTCGTCATCAATATCCCCTATTGCGGGAGAGTTAATTACAGACTTACCAGTTTCAAACTTCCAAAGAAGGGAACCATCTTCACCGTTTAATGCATAGAGGTTGTTATCTTTAGAATCGAAAACGACTTCGGGTTTGCCATTGCCGTCAATATCCCCTATTGCGGGGGAGCTATCTATACCACCATTAGTTTTAAACTTCCAAAGTAGAGAACCGCTTTTTCCGTCAAAAGCGTAAAGGGTATTTGTTCCTTGGTCTCCCACCAAAAGGTCGGAAAAACCGTCGCCGTTTATGTCGGAGATGGAAAAGGCATTAGGATATTTTTCCACCTTCTGTTTCCACCTAATTTTTCCATTCCAAGAGAGAGAATAGACATAACCTTCGTCGGAGGTAACAGCAATAAACTCGTCGCAGGCTACAACGCCGTTTAGGTCGGTATTTCCTCCGTCGGGAGAGGAAAAACTCCTTTGGAGTTTTCCATCTTTGTCAAACACATAGAGTTTGTCGTATTTATCTTTACTGTCTTAATCTCCACTTGTAGCGTGCAAAATTTTATCCCCGTAAATGAGGGGTTGACAGGTATCCCAATAGTTTTTCTTTCCCACATACCTCTTCCACTTCAGGTATGCGTAATCCTTATCCCACCCAAAGAGTGGCAAAGATACAAGCCCCAAAAGGAGTGGAAATTTTTTGAGAGCCATAAAGTGGAATTTTAGAACTTAAGAGTTTTCCTTTAAAAGTCCCTCCTCTTTGAGCCATTTTTTAACCTTTTCGGGGGAAACCTTTAGAACCTTTGCAATCTTTTCGTGGGGAAGGTTTAGCTCCTTGTAGAGGTTTATAGCAACTTCCCTTTTGCTTTTCTCTATTCCCTTTTCTAAACCTTCCAAAAACAAGGGGTGCTTTTCAATCGTTATAGGCATCCTTTCAACCTCCTTACGGAGTAAATTTAACCTTTTAGGTCTAAGCCCCGCAATGTGCAGAAGGTAGTTTAGATATTTCTCCCTTTTGGGTTGAGGTAGTGTTAAAAATTTGGTTAATAACTCTTTTAGGATTCTATTTTCATTCTCCATCCTGCAGAGGATAGAGAGAACCCAATCGCTCGGTTCGGGGGAGTTTAAAAGCAAGGAACAATCAACCTTATTGAGGTCTATTAACCGATATTCGAACCTCAGGGTGTTTGTTTCTACAATAGGGGACATCCTCCTAATGGGTTTCTCTCCTACATATACCACCGCCTGATGTGGAACTTTTCCATAGTTTTCCAAAATGAGGAGGTGGTAATAGAGCATTCTTAAACCCATCTTGGGGTCATCTGTTGACTGCAACTCTAAATGGTAAATTTCTCCCTTATGTTCCACTATTAGGTCTGCTTCTCTTTCAAAGAGCTTTGGGAGTTTTACATCTAAAAACTTCGCCTCTTTGGGGTCGAAGGACTTATTGAAAACCAAACCCAAAAAGTGGATGGGAATATCCTTTATCAACCTCCTTAGGGGGATATCGTAGGTCTTCGACATTTAGAGGACGATTTTCTTTTAAAAGTTCCTATAGGAGGAGGAACATATTAAACCTTGATGCAAAAGGTTAAAGCACTTGCCGATACGATAAAGTTCGAGCATACCATTTTCGCCCTTCCATTTGCGCTGGCAAGCCTTTTACTGCTGGTTGACCGTATTCCACCCCTTTCAAAAATAGTTCTCATAATTCTCGCGCTCGTTTTGGCGAGGATGGCGGGAATGGCTTTTAACCGCTGGCTCGACTACGAGATAGACAAAAAGAACCCCCGAACCCGCAACTGGGCTCACATAAGGGGAGAAATACCCCTCGAGTGGGTTAAGCTTCTGGCGGTTTTCTCCTCGGCGGCGTTTATAGTGGTTAGCGCCCTCATAAATACGCTCGCCTTTATCCTCTCACCCGTGGTGGTCTTTTTGCTCTGGTTTTATCCCCTCGCGAAGAGGATAACCCACTTTCCCCACCTCGTTTTGGGTGTGGTCTATTTCCTAATTCCCGTAGCGGTCGATATAGCGGTAAACGGAAGGGTTTCCCTTTTAGCAATCGTTTTGGGTTTGGCTATGGCTACATGGGTGGCGGGGTTCGACATACTCTACGCCCTGCAGGATTACGAGTTTGACAAACGCCACGGGGTTAAATCGCTCCCCGTAAAGCTCGGTATAGAGGGCGCCATTAGGGTCGCCCGAATGCTCCACCTACTCACCTTTATCTTCCTCCTATTGGTCGGATTTCTCCATCCCAAAATGGGGATTATCTACTTTGTCGGTCTCCTCCTATTGGCGGTCTTTCTATATTACGAACACAGGTTGGTAAAACCGAACGACCTCTCAAAGGTAAATAAAGCATTTTTCACCGTTAACGGGTGGGTTAGCGTTCTCTATTTCCTAATAGTGTTGCTCGATTACATCTTCTGACCCCTTTGGGGTTCTTTTCAAATTTCCGCCTCTATCGGGTCGTCGCGGTGGGGTTTCCACACCTTGTTGAAAAATTTTTGCTCGTTTTTCAGCAATTCCTCGGGCGTTTCCTCTATCACCCTCTTAGCCCACTCCTCTATCTTCCTCCCGACCTCCTCACCCCAACGCTCTATAACCTTCCGCCTGTAATCCCTCGAGGTGAAAACCTTACCGCCCACATAGGGTTTTCCATCCTTTGCGGCGAGTTTGAAGGTCTCAAAGGTCTTCCAGTCGAGCTTTTCCCTCTCCGAACCGTATTCGGGGGCGAGCTTTTCCGCCTCTTCCTCCCTACCCTGCCGTTTGTAGAGGTGGAGGTTTTTGAAAATCGCGTATTTGGTAGCCTCCGCTATGCCGATAGCCTCGGCGAGCTCCTCCGGGTAGCCGAGCTTTAGGGCGCGAAACTTTTGAAGAGCCGCCATTTTGGGGAAGCGGTTTACCTTAACCTTCATAGGTTTGAAA
>JALWDU010000066.1 GCA_027036735.1 Aquificales bacterium
TAAACCCCGATAGATACGACCAAATAGAGGGTGTGGTTCTCTCCTTTTCCCCAAAGGGGGGGCTGAAGGTTAAAACCGACAGGGGAACTTTTGTTTTCAGGGATATCCCCGAAGGGGTGTCCTACGAAAGTGGAGACCGCATCAGGTTGGTTCTGATACCGCTCGAAATAACCCCCGAAGAGGTCGATTACTACGCCGCCAAGGCGGCAAAGGAGACCTTCCTAAAGGAGTTAAACCAGGCTATCAAGGAGCAGACCTATAGGGAGTTTAAGGAACTGGAGGGGGACATCGTTTACGGATTGGTTAGGAAAGTCCTCCCTTCGGGGGATTTGGTGGTAGACCTCGGGAAGATAGAGGCTATCTTCCCCAAAAAGGAGCAGATACCGACCGAAACCTATAACGTGAACGACCGCATAAAAGCCCTCCTTTGGAAGGTGGAAAAGAGGAGGGGAAAACCCCACCTGGTGTTGTCGAGAACCCACCCCCTATTTTTGAGGAGATTGCTCGAAAGGGAGATTGGGGAAATCGAAGAGGGGAAAATCGAAATTAAAAAGGTTGTCCGCGAACCGGGTGAAAGGGCGAAGGTTTTGGTTCTCTCCAGGGACTCTAAGGTTGACCCCGTGGGGGTTATCCTGGGGGTAAAGGGTGAGAGGATACAGCCCGTTTCCAAGGAACTTTCGGGCGAAAAGATAGATATAGTCCGCTACAGCGAAAAGCCGGAGGAGTTAATTAAAAACGCCATGGTGCCGGCGAAGGCGATAAAGGTTATCCTGAAGCCGACGGAAAAGAGGGCGGAGGTGGTCGTCCCCGACAATCAGCTTTCGTTGGCGATAGGTAAAAAGGGTTCCAACGTGAAATTGGTTCACCGCCTAACCGGTTACCACATAGATGTCTTCTCCGAAAGCGACTACAGGAAGATAGAAAACCTTTCGAAGGGAGAGGGGGAAAATCAAAGCCCTTCAGGGGGTTAATTCTTTTAAGACCGCTTTGAGGTTTTCGACCTTTTTCCTCAAATCCGACGGAAGGTCTTTTAAGAAGTCTTCGGTCGCACCCATGGTAACCCAAACCAAGGCGTCCAGGTGAAGGGGCGGTATTCCCAACCCCTTCGCCAAATTCCTCCAAAAGTTCAGGTCGTTTGAGATTTTCTTCAACCTCACATCGAGGGGTATATCTATGTCAAAGGGGGCAACAATTCGTTTACCGGTTGCTATCCTACAGGCATAGACGAACATCTTCACCGCAAAGACGAGAGTTTTAGCCTCTTTAGACTGGTTTAGCGTCTTAGAAAGGTATTCGAGCAACGCCTTCGGGTTTCGGCAGAATTCGGTTAGTCTCTTTCGGTCTAAATTTTTGACGGTTTTCAAAACCTTTTGGAGTCTTTTGAGTTTACCTCCCAAAAACCTGTTGTTGTAAAGCCTTAGAAATTCTTCAAACCTCTCCAGGTCGGGTTTCTCCGAAAAGAAACCGGCAAAGTTTTCCCAATACTTTTCCCCCTTGGTGGGGAGCTGGTAGGATAGGAGGGCATTTGTGATTACCAGCTTTAGGAAAAGTTCGTTGTCGCCAACGGCTTCGTGCAACCTCTTGAGGGCTCTATATTGACGGTCGTATTCCTCCAAGAGGAGCGCATCGTCGAGGGAAAACTCCGAAAGGACTTCAAGCAAACGTTCCCCTTTTTGGGTCATAGGGGATATAGTTCACCACAAGGGGTGGAGGTGAAAAAGGAAAACCGCAAAGAGGTCGGTTAATCACTTCCTCTTTTTGGGTTTTATCCTTATCAGAACCTCGTCGGGGTTGACGTGTTCTCCAACCCTTACGAGGATTTCCTCCACCGTTCCGCTCACGGGGGCGTGGACTTCGTTAGCCATCTTCATAGCCTCGACGATTAGGAGAACGTCTCCCTCTTTAACCTCGTCGCCGACGTTGACCTTAATCTCGGTAACCTTACCGGAAACAGGGGAGGTGACGTCTCCAACACCCTTAGGTTTGGGACGCTTGCCGACAGCGATGGTTCCTTCGGGCGTTTCGCTAAACTCGCCGCTGATGACCTCAGCCTCCCTAATGGGTTGAACCATAACTTCTTCGAGCTTTCCGTCGATACGGATAAAGTAAGGTCTTCCCGAAGGGGTTCGCTCACCGACACCGGCAATCTCTATGTTGTAGGTTTCGCCGTGAACGGTAACCTGGAATTCGTAAGGTGCGAGGCACTCCTGGGGTATCTCCTCGAGGCTCTCCTCCACTTCGGGCGGAAGCGCCTCTCCCTTCTCGAATTTCTCCCTCCACTCGAAGAATTCCTTCGCGACCACCGGAAGTATTGCGTAGGAGAGGATATCCTCTTCGTTTCTGGCTCCCGCCTCTATAGCCTCCTTCTTAATTTTGTCGAGCATCGGTTCGAGCAGGTCGGCGGGTCTGATGTCGTAAATGGGTTTCTCGTCGCCGAGTATCTTCTTAATGAGCTCCTCCTTGATGGGCGCGGGGGGTCTGCCGTAAAGACCCTTAACGTAGTCCTTAACCTCTTTGGTAATAACCTTGTAGCGCTCGCCGTGTATTACGTTCATAAGCGCCTGGGTTCCGACTATCTGGGATGTGGGGGTGACCAGCGGGGGATATCCGAGGTCTTCCCTAACCCTCACAACCTCTTGCAGAACCTCGTCGAGCTTGTCCTCGAGCCCCTGTTCCTTCAGTTGGGACATGAAGTTGGTTATCATTCCGCCGGGGATTTGGTGGATGAGGACGTCGACATCGGGCCAAGGAGGGGCTACGTCGTATTTCTTGTATTTCTTCCTAACACCGACCATGTAGTCGCCGACCTCTTTGTACCCCTGCATGTCGACCGGTATCTCGTAACCGAACTCTTTGAGCGCGTAAATCATCGTCTCCCCGGTGGGGTGGGCGGTCTGCAGGGACATGGAGTAGCAGTCGGTGTCGATGATATCGGCACCCGCCTCGACCGCTTTGAGATAGGCCATCATCGCGAGGGCGGAGGTGGTTTGGGCGTGGACGTGGACGGGAAGTCCTATCTCCTCCTTGAGGCGTTTCACCAACTCGTAAGCCATTTTCGGGGATAGAAGTCCCGCCATATCCTTAATCGAGATGATGTCAACGTTGAGGTCAGCGAGCTGTTTCGCTATCTCCACATACTTGTCTATGGTGTGAACGGGGCTTATGGTGTAGGAGATGGCGCCTTTGACTATCGCCCCCGTCTCCTTAGCCGATTTGATAGCCCTCTCCATATTCCTAACGTCGTTGAGCGCGTCGAACACCCTAACAACGTCTATCCCGTCGTCAACCGCCTTTTTGATGAAGGCATCGACCACGTCGTCGGGGTAGTGCCTGTAACCGACCAGCGACTGCCCCCTGACAAGCATCTCGAGGCGGGAATTTTTCGCCACCTCCCTAAATCTTTTTAGCCTCTCCCAGGGGTCTTCCTTTAGGTAGCGGAGGCATACGTCAAAGGTAGCGCCCCCCCAAACTTCGAGAGACCAAAAGCCGAGTTTGTCGAGCTTCTCAACGGCGGGAAGTAGGTCTTCGGTTCTCACGCGGGTAGCCAAGAGACTCTGTATTCCATCCCTACAGGTGACGTCGGTAAATTCAACCCTACGCTTGGTTTCTGTAGTATTTTGTCCCATAAAGAGGAACCTCCCTATTTAGTTTCATCAATCGCAAAGTTGTGGGTTAATTTTAACCCAAGCCCCAATGGGGTATTTCCAAGCAATTGACCTACAGCGGGTATTGTGGTATATTTAAAACTTCGGTCGGTTCCTTAAGGCGGCGTAGCCAAGTGGCTAAGGCGGGGGACTGCAAATCCCTTATTCCCCGGTTCGAATCCGGGCGCCGCCTCCACTATTGACTTCTACCCCAAAAGGGGCTATAATAATTTTTTTGGAAACGGGAGCGGGTGTAGCTCAGTGGTAGAGCGGCGGCTTGCCATGCCGCAGGTCGCGGGTTCGAATCCCGTCGCCCGCTCCATTAAATGTCTATCTATCGCAAGCGGCTTTTTCGCCGCGGGAGTGCCCGGGTAGCTCAGTCGGCAGAGCACTCCCCTGGTAAGGGAGAGGTCGCCGGTTCAAGTCCGGTCCCGGGCTCCATACCCACCTCAACCCACCATTTCCAAAAATTTCCCCGCTTCCGTTAAAAGTAAATCGACCTATAATTACTACATTCGGCGTAAAATTTCAATCCCTAAAACCCTTTTAGGAGGATTGTTATGGCAAAAGAGAAATTTGTAAGGGAAAAGGAACACGTTAACGTCGGTACCATAGGTCACGTCGACCACGGTAAATCCACCCTCACCTCCGCTATCACCTGCGTCCTCGCAGCTGGCGACCTCCCCGGCGGTAAAGCCCAATGCCTCGACTACGAACAAATCGACCGCGCACCCGAAGAAAAAGAAAGGGGTATTACCATTAACATCACCCACGTCGAATACGAAACCCCCAAACGCCACTACGCCCACGTCGACTGCCCCGGTCACGCCGACTACATCAAAAACATGATTACCGGTGCCGCCCAAATGGACGGCGCTATCCTCGTCGTTTCCGCCGCCGACGGTCCCATGCCCCAAACCAGGGAGCACGTCCTCCTCTCCAGACAGGTTGGCGTTCCCAAAATAGTCGTCTTCCTCAACAAGTGCGACATGGTTGACGACGAAGAGCTTCTCGAACTCGTCGAGCTCGAGGTTAGGGAACTCCTCGCCAAATACGAATACCCCGAAGACTCCCCCGTTATCAGAGGTTCCGCCCTCGGCGCCCTCGAAGAGCTCCAAAAGGGCGAAAAGGGCAAATGGCGTCAGGCTATCGTCGAACTCGTTCAAACCATGGACGAATACATCGAACCCCCCGCTAGAGAGGTTGACAAGCCCTTCCTAATGCCCATCGAGGACGTTTTCTCCATTTCCGGTAGGGGTACCGTCGTTACCGGTAGGGTCGAAAGGGGTCGTCTCACCCCCGGTGAAGAGGTCGAAATCGTAGGGCTAAGGGAAGAGCCTCTCAAAACCGTTGCTACCTCTATCGAGATGTTCAGGAAAATCCTCGACGAGGCACTCCCCGGTGACAACGTCGGTATACTCCTCAGGGGTGTCGGCAAAGACGACGTTGAGAGGGGTCAGGTTGTAGCCAAACCCGGTTCCGTTAAAGCCCACAAGAGGTTCAAAGCCCAGGTTTATATCCTCAGCAAAGAGGAAGGCGGTAGGCACACCCCCTTCTTCAAAGGCTATCAGCCCCAGTTCTACTTCAGGACTGCGGACGTTACCGGTAAGGTTGTAGGTCTTCCCGAAGGTGTAGAGATGGTAATGCCCGGTGATAACGTGGAGTTGGAAGTCGAGCTGATGGCTCCCGTTGCGCTCGAAGAGGGGCTAAGGTTCGCGATTCGCGAAGGTGGTAAAACCGTAGGTGCGGGCGTTATCACCAAGATTATCGAATAATCCCTTTCCCCGCGCGTAGCGCGGGCTTCTTTTTAAACAAAATTTGAGAGGTGTAGGCGATGGCTTCGAAAAGGGTTCAGGTTACCCTGGCGTGCACCGAGTGCAAGAGGAGGAACTACATAACCACCAAAAACCCCCAAAGGCACGCCAAAAGGTTGGAATTCAGAAAATACTGCAGGTGGTGCAATAAGCACACCATCCACCGAGAGGTCAAATAATATTTTTCTCCCCTTTCGTTCCCCCTATAATCTACCCAAATGGGACGTCTCCCGGTTTTGTTTGCCGTTCTCGTAGCGGTCTCGGGGTTAGCTTTTTCCAACAGTAGGTGGTGGAATGCCTGTTCCAAACATTGGAACGAGTGTCAGAAACTATACCTCGAGTGGAAGGGAAAAAAGGTCGAGTTTTCCCAAAGGGAATTGCAATGTGTAAAAACCGCAAAGGATGCGAACGGTATGCTCTCGTGCCTTTCAGAGGTGAAGGCGGAACAGAGAAAATTCCTCCGCAGGTGGAAGTTGGAACTTCGAAGGGCTTACATAAGGTGGTTGAGGGAGGACAGACTCCAACAGGCGACGGGTAAAACACAAATTCCCCAAAAGGTTACACCAAATAATAACTCCACAAGGATGGAAAATGTAAACCAGCCCCAAAAGTAGGGGTTTATAAAAATATTGTGATGTGTTAAACTTGCACCGTTCGGAATAGATATTTATCCGTATGAGGTGGATGTGGTGGTTTTTAATCCCTATAGTTGGATTTATGTTCTCATGCTGTCCCGACTGCGCGCCTTGCCACCCACATCCCTGCCATAAATGCGCCCATCCCCTTCCACACCCGCACTGTTGCCGTTAAATTTCACCCCTTATGGGTTTTTTAAAACTAATAACAACCGTTTCGGTGCTAACGGCTTTATCTTTTGCCCACTACGGGGAACACCACTATAGGCATTACAATCACTGCGAAGGTGATTGCTACTACCATCACCACCCCGAGCCTTACCGTTACGGTGAGTGCCAAAACGGGTGGCACTGCGGATATACACCTCCAAAGGGTCGAAGTATGGAAAGGGAAAAGGTTTCCCCCAAGGGGGACTATTGGGAAAGTTTGACCCCAAAGGGGTGGTAATTAGACCAAACCCATATCTTTGAGGGCTTTGTAACACCTCTTGCAAACTTTCTGTCCGTCGGGCAGTTCGACAAACTCGCTATGGGGGAAGTAGACCCAACACCTGGGGCATTTCTCCCCTTCAGCCTTCGACACGCCCACCTTTAAACCCTTTATCTCTTCCCCTTCGAGGATTATATCGCCCTTAGCCTCTCCAACCTCTACTTGGCTAACCGATAGGAAAAAGGGTATGTAGTCCATTCGGGGTTCGACCAATTTTTGGTATTCCTCCGGAAGTTCGAGGTAAACCTTCGCCTCGTAGGGGTGTCTGATTAATTTCTGCCTCCTCGCCTGTTCGAGGGCTCTGTTGACCTCCTCGCGGAGTTTGAGGAGTTTCGAATAAACCGCTTCGAGGTCTTCGTCGATTAGTTCCCCCTTCGGTTGGTACATCAAGGCGAGGAATACACTTTCGGGGAGGTCTCCCTTTATAGACCTCCTAATGGTCTGCCAGGTTTCCTCCATGGTAAAGCTCAAAATGGGGGCGAGTATTGTGGTAAGCGCCATTAGGATTTCCCAAAGCACCGTTTGGGCGCTTCGGCGCTCCCAGGAGTCGGGGGCATAGACGTATAGGCGGTCTTTTAGAACGTCGAGATAGACCGCCGAAAGTTCCCTGTTTATAAAAGCCTTTAGGAGGTTAAAAGCCCTGTAGAACTGGTATTCCCTGTAGTGGTTGCGAACCTCTTTAACCACCTTTTGGAGGTGGGAGAGCATCCAGCGGTCGAACTCGTGGAGGTTTTCCACCCTTACGGCATCCTTATCGGGGTTGAAGTCGT
The DNA here is from genome assembly GCA_027036735.1 of Aquificales bacterium. GTDB lineage: Bacteria > Aquificota > Aquificia > Aquificales > QOAS01 > QOAS01. Next base: position 7,354 of record JALWDU010000066.1, read on the forward strand.
GCAGATTTCCGAGCAAAAACCTTATTGTGTTTCTAATCTTTCGGTAATCCTCGGCGATACCCTGAATAACTTTCTTTCCTATTTTGATGTCCTCGGTGTAGTCCTCGCTGACCGTCCAGAGGCGCAGTATATCGGCGCCGTATTGGTCTATAACCTCTTGGGGTGCGACGATGTTGCCGAGGGATTTTGACATCTTCCGACCTTTCTCGTCGAGGATAAATCCGTGGGTTAGGACGCTGTCGTAGGGTGCAAATCCGTAAGATGCCGTTCCCTCCAATAGGGAGGATTGGAACCATCCCCTGTGTTGGTCGCTACCCTCGAGGTACATATCTGCCTTTTGGATACCCCTCGCCTTCAAAACCGCCGCGTGGGAGGAACCGCTGTCAAACCACACGTCGAGGATATCCTCCTCCTTTTCAAACTCGGTGCCTCCGCATTTGGGACATTTAAAACCTTCCGGTAGGAGTTCGTTGGCGTCCCTTTCAAACCATAGGTCTGCGCCGTATTCGTAGCTTTCGAAGAGCTTGGCTATATGTTCGAAAACTTCCTTATCGGCTATTATCTCGCCACAATTTTTGCAGTAAAAGACGGTTATGGGAACACCCCAAACCCTTTGACGGGATATGCACCAGTCGGGGCGGTTTTCGACCATAGACCTTATGCGGTTGTATCCGCTTTGGGGTATCCACCTAACGCGGTCTATCTCCTTAAGGGCTAACTCCCGGAGGGTCGGTTTCTTTTTCTCTTCCATTAAAAGGATTAAGTTTAAATTCGTCCCCTACGTGCGGTCTTAATCCGCTAAACTCTTAAAGGTTTTCTTTGTATATCCTTATTCCTCCGATGGGAGTAAACAGGGAGCACTGGCAAACGCGGATAGGTCTAATTCTGGCGATGGCGGGTAACGCCGTCGGTCTCGGCAATTTCTTACGCTTTCCCAACCAGGCGACAGAGCACGGCGGCGGGGCGTTTATGATTCCCTATCTCATAGCCTTCCTGATAGTCGGTATTCCCCTCATGTGGACCGAATGGGCTATGGGTAGGCTCGGCGGTGCGAAGGGACACGGAACCACCCCCGCTATTTTCTATATGCTCTGGAGGAAAAAGATAGCCAAATACATAGGCGTTCTCGGCATATGGATACCCCTTGTCGTAGCCACCTATTACGTCTACATAGAGAGTTGGACACTCGGCTTTTCGGTTATGTATCTCTTGGGATTGGCACCCAAACCGGAGCAGGGTATCCAAGACCCCAACCAATACTTGAAGCCCTTCGTCGATTTCGTCACAAACTACATAGGGGCGCACGGCGGATTGCTGATGGAACCCTCCCTGTGGGCTTATCTGTTTTTCCTGCTGACGTTCGCCATAAATATCTACATCCTCTACAGGGGTATATCGGGGGGTATCGAGAAATTCGTAAAGTGGGCTATGCCCACCCTCTTTGTAATCGCCGTCGTTCTGATGGTTAGGGTCTTGACCCTCGAAATCCCAACCGGTCAGCTCGTTTTAAAGCAACCCAATGAGAGTGTGTTCCTCGTAGCCGACAAGGGGAGGGTTGAGATAACCGTTCCCCCCAAAGGGGAGTTGGATATAAAAACCCTTTCGGGGGACTTGGTCGAAAAGATAGACCCCCAAAGTGGGGAAAAGAGAATTGAACTTCTCCTCCAAAGGGGAGCAATTTATGTGAAGACCCCCAAAGGGGAGCGAAAACTCGATTACGACCAACTCCTCTTGGAGGCTAAAGGTTCGGTAAAAATCTCCAACGGTAGGGAGACAAAAGAGCTTAAAAACCTCCAATTGGTGGTTTCCATTCCCAAAAGAAGTTCCCTTCAGGGGCTCGATTTCCTTTGGAACCCCGATTGGAACAAGCTAAAAGACCCCAATGTATGGATTGCGGCGGTCGGTCAAATTTTCTTCACCCTTAGCCTCGGTTTCGGTGCGATAATCACCTACGCCTCCTATATCCGCAGAGACCAAGATATAGCCCTATCGGGATTGGCGGCGGCTTCCCTAAACGAGTTTGCCGAAGTTATCCTCGGAGCCTCCATCGCCATACCCGCGGCGGTCGCCTTTTTCGGGGTTGCCAACGCCATACTTATCGCCAAGCAGGGGGCGTTTAACCTCGGTTTCGTTAGCCTACCGGCAATCTTCTCCAATATGGAGGCGGGGCAGTTCTTCGGATTTCTGTGGTTTTTCCTCCTCTTTATAGCGGGGGTTACCTCTTCGGTCGCGATACTCCAACCGATGATAGCCTTCCTCGAGGACGAGTTCGGCTTTAGCCGTAAAACGGCGGTATTCCTAACGGCGCTCATCGTATTCGTCGGCGCGCAGGCGGTGGTATTTCTCGCGGGCTTCCTCGACGAGCTCGACTTTTGGGCTGGTACCTTCTTTGTTATAGTGCTCGGGCTCTTCGAGGTAATCCTCTTTTACTGGATTTACGACGCCAAAAAGGCTTGGGAGGAGATTAACCGCGGGGGTCTGATAAGGGTTCCCCAAATCTACTACTACATCGTTCGCTATATAACCCCCCTATTTCTCCTTGTCCTCCTAATAGGCTTTATCGCGAACAATCTCCTAAGCGGATTGGGACACGCCAACGTGGTGCAGTGGATAGCCCGCTTTTACCTCTTGGCTCTCTATGTATTCCTCGCCATACTGGTCTTTATCGCCGACAGGCGTAGAGCCCAATCTTCCGTTTGATTTTTTACAAAAAAATTCCCCCCTTTGGGGGTTTTTTCCTTTAATTTTTCCCGAAGGTGGCGAAGAAAAAGACCATTTACATCTGCTCCGAGTGCGGATATCAAAGCGGTAGATGGCTCGGAAAGTGTCCCTCCTGCGGGGGGTGGAACACCTTCACCGAAGAGGTCGAAGTCCCGCAGGTAAAGACCAAAAGTAGGAGCGTTTTAAACTTCCTATCCTCCAATAGTAAGCCCATTCCCATAACCCAAGCGGAGGAGGTCGAATATATCCGCTTCCCGTCGGGGATAAAGGTCTTCGACAACGCCCTCGGAGGGGGATTGGTAAAGGGTCAGGTTTCGCTTATTGCGGGGGAACCGGGTATAGGGAAGTCCACCCTTTTGCTTCAGCTCTCGCACTCCCTCGCCGGTGAGGGGAAAAAGGTCCTCTACATCAGCGGAGAGGAGAGTGTAAATCAGATATACCTCCGCGCCAAGCGGCTCGGGGCTCTGAGCGACAATCTCGTCGTCTTTTCGGAAACCCTGCTGGAGCGGATAGAGGAGGTTGCCGAGGAGATAAAGCCCGACATCCTAATACTCGACTCGGTGCAGACGGTCTTTTCGGAGGAGTTGGAGAGTTCGGCGGGGAGCGTCTCGCAGGTTAGGGAGGTCACCTACCGTATTACCGAGTTTGCGAAGAGAAACGACGCGACAGCCTTCGTGGTGGGACATGTGAACAAAGAGGGGCAAATAGCGGGTCCCAAGGTGTTGGAGCATATAGTCGATACCGTTCTCCAATTCGAGGGAGAGAGGGGCAGCTTCTACCGCATCCTAAAGGTGGTAAAAAACAGATTTGGACCTTCGGGGGAGGTGGCGGTCTTTAAGATGACCTCCTTCGGTCTGGAGGAGATTCCCGAACCCTCGGCGTTCTTCATCTCCGAAAGGAATGCCGACAGGGCGGGAACGGTAGTCTTTCCCTACACCGAGGGGACTAAACCGGTTTTGTTGGAAGTCCAGGCGTTGGTCTTACCCTCCGTCTATGCGACCCCCCAGAGGAGGAGCGAGGGTTTTAACCCCAACCGGTTAAACCTGATACTCGCCGTCCTCGAAAAGGAGGCAAATATCTTCCTCCGCGACAAGGACGTTTTCGTAAATATCGTCGGGGGTATGGAGGTGGACGAGCCGGGTATCGATGCGGCGGTGGCGCTCGCCATAGCCTCTTCGGCGAAGAACAAGCCGATACCCCCCGATGTGGCGGTCTTCGGGGAGTTGGGATTAACGGGGGAGCTTAGAAACGTCTACTTTGCCGAGGCGAGGGTTAAGGAGGCGGAGCGCTTCGGGTTTAACAGAATTTTAGCCCCAAAAAGTGTTGCCCAAGAACTCCAAAACCCGAAGGTGGAGGGGTACTCCCATATAAAAGACCTCTTGGAGGCTGTGATGTAGTTCCCTTCCTTTTAGGGGAAATTTAAACCGAACCCCCAAGGGGAAAGGAGGATTAACTTCCCCCTTCGGGAGTTTTATCCACCTTTTGACCTTCGGAAGGTGCAACCTTTTTGTTGTATATCGCCGATAGGACGCCGTTTACAAACTTAGCCGCTTTCTTGCCCACGAAAGCCTTTGCAAAGTCTATGTAGTCGTTAAAAGCCCTGCCGGGGTCTTGAACGCCCACATACATAAATTCCGCCGTTCCAAGCCTTAGGAGGTTCCTCTCAACGCTCCCGAGACTGTCGAGAGTCCAGTCCTTTAGAAACTCCTCTATGGTGCTGTCAACCTCTATCTGGTGCTCCCTGTAGGCATTTAGAAGTCTCTCCGCATACTCCTTTATCTCCCCCATATCCTCGTTGACCCGTTTGGTAGCGAAATCCTTTATCTCCCTCAAATAGGTTTTGGAGAGTTCGAAAACCTTTTGGCGGAACCTTTCCTCCAACTCCCTCAGGGTATCGAAATCTTGGGGCGGGTTCTCCTCCACCTCGAGGACAAATTTTTCCAACTCCTCTATACGTTCCCTATCCTCGCCGTTTATCCCCTTTACGGTTTCCAAAATACGCTTTATCTCCGCGAGTATCTCCTTAGCCTTTTGCAACTTTGCGCGGGAGCGCTCGCTAATCCAACCGGTAAAGGTAAGGGTGAAGTTGTGAAATTCTTCCGCCGCCTTCAGCAGGAGGTAGACGGTATAAAGCTTTTTGCGGAGGCGTTCCGCCATTATCTCCTCGTCGGCGAGGGTTTCAAACTTTTTCGAATAGAGTTCGACGTTTACCTCCTCACCGCTTTCTATCCGCCTCAGCAAATCCTCCGCGAGGTTTGCGGCGTTTTTGTAAACCTCCTCGAGGTGTTTCCAATAATTCTTTTTCACCTCCTCGAGCGGTTCGCCGGTTATATCCCACTGGTATAGGATGTTAAAGGCGTGCTTTCTCGAATACTTCCTAAATCTCATCGCAAAATCTCTAAATATTAAGTCTTCCCCTCAGAAGGGGAGACCGAATTCCCTCGCAAAGCGGACAACCAGGGAAAGTGTCCCGTCGGCGTATCTAACCCCTCTGAAAAAGGTGTTGTAGAAGAATTTTACCGACCCCCACAGATAGGTCGCCTTGGGATTGGGCGACGGCATCCAGTGGTAGCCGACGGTCGCAAAGTCGTCAAAATGCTTTTCTATGTTCACCCCGACCGCGAAACCCACCAAGGGGTCAAATGTGGGCTCAAAGCTAACCGTAATACCCCTTATCAGGGCGGAGGAGAGGGCGTTCGCAACCCCAACCACCGCATTTTGAAAGAGAAGTTTTGCTATCGGGAGATTTGAGGCGGCGCCTTGCCCTCCGCCGGCGAAGAGGGCGGCGAGGAGCTCCTCCTCGGGGGCGGGGGGTGTCGAATAGACGTCGAAGTGGAGGTTTTCCCAAGGTAGGGAACCGTATACGTGCAGGTAAATAGTCCTTCCGGGGGCGTAGTAGACGAGGGGGATGTCCAGCTCCACCTTTGCACCTTCGATATCTACCTCCCCCCCGTGAATGTAAAAGGTCTTCCCCAGTAGGTTGAGCTTTCCGTAATTTATAAAAACCCTCGCGCGGAGTGTTCCGTTTTCGAAAACACCGCTGTAGGTGAGGGTAAAGCGACCGTCGGGGGTTTCCACATAAAGGGGCTCCGATGAGAGGAAGGAAACCTTACCCCTTACCGAAATGGGTGTGCCGTTTTCCTTTTCGGATGAGGTGGGAAGGCGGTAGGACAACACCCTTACAAAGCCCCCCGACAACACCCTCCCGTTTAAGGTTAGGGTTTTTTTCCTCCACTTTAGGGAGCCGTGAACGCCTACATTAAGGTATCCCCTAAGGGTATCGTCCACAAAGACCCTTAGGGGGAAATCGGTGAGGTCTGCGTCGAGGGCGGGCGCTCCCCCACCGAGGTTGGCGGATAGGGAACCGTAGGTCTCGCCGGAGAAGGCGTCGGCGAAGCCGACCAGAGCCGAAAGGTTACCCCCGTAAGTGGAAAGGGTTAAAAGCACCTTTAGGGGTTTGTAGATGTATGCGGAAAACACCCTCAGTTGGGTGGAGTAAAACCAGCTTACCTCCTTCGGGAAAGAGGAGAGGGAACCCCTGTAGGAGAAAGGAATGACAAACACCTCCGGTTGGTCGATAAAAGTTCCGTAAGCCACCAGAAAGCGGTTTAGAAGCGAGGTTTTAACCTTTAGGAGCAGGTTCAGGGATAGAAGCCTGAGGCGCTCTATTTTTACCCCGATATCGGCGTATAGGGGGAAGCCCTTTAGGGATTGAAGGTAAAAGGATATATCCCTACCCCTTTTTAAGAGCTGTCCGCCGCGGAAGCAGACCAGCTTTTCGCCCACCAGGTTTAGACAGAAGGGCAACAGTTTTCCCTCAAAAAGCTTCAGGTGGGTATCGCCCCCACCTATTAGGGTTAGGGCTCCCGTTACACCGCTCGGATTGGCACCGATATATAGGGTCTCGTTTAGGGAAAACCTCTTTTTGGATAAAAAGGCGTCACCCTTTAGGGAGAGGAATTTCCAAACCCCCGTGTGGGATAGGTTGTAACCGTTTCCACTGCGGGTGTAGAGGTAGGAGAGGTCGAAGTCCTCAAAACGGAAGGTTCCCCTGCCCCTCCTGGGGGAACCCTCAGCCTTTAGGGAAACCGTCAAAGGGTTTCCGCTTTTGAAAAACCACAGGTGGATATCGGCTCGGTATAGACCACCGCCGTAGGAGAGGTATCCCCCACCGCTACCCCTTAAGGTCAGTTTGAAACTTCCCTCCCCAAAGTTGGCGGTTGTGTAGAGTTTTTCCACCGAGAGGTCTCCCCACGCGAGTTTTTCCACATTCAGGTCTAACCTATCGCCGCTCCACCCCTTTAGGAATTCGAAGTGGCTCACGCTAAAGGTGAGCGGTTTCCCCTTCACTTCCAATCCGCCCCGCAGGTATCCCCAATAATCCCCCCAATCCTTGAGGATTAAGCCCTTCAAACTCCCCCTAAAGGAGAGCCTTAAACGTTCCCCCTCACCTTGGAGGTATAACCTTTGCCCCTCCAGCGAAAGGTATTCGCCCTTTAGGGATTTTAGGGATAGAGCACCCTCCAAACGGCGTTCTTTTGCCTCCAGACGGCAGTCTAGACCCCCAACGCTCCACCCGCACAGGTTTTTAAAGGAAATATCTTTCGCCCGCAGCCTAAAGGCTGCGGGGTTTCCCTCAAAGGCTAAAGTTCCGTTTCCCACCCATCCGTAGAGCCGCCACAGCCCACCGCGGGGTATAAAGGCGGACAGGAACAGAGGCTCCGCCCCCATGGCTAATAGGGCGGCGGATAGGTTTCCACCCTGCGGACGGAGGGTAAAGTAAACATTCTCCCCGCACAGTTCCCTTAGGTGTCCCCTTAAAAAACCGCCTACGGAGGGGTAAAGGGTTAAAAAACCACCTAAGGTGAAAGGTTTACCCTCCAATCTCCCCGCCGCGGAGAGGTTTAAACGGAAACCCTCGACGGTGAAGTTTCCCCCAAGAACCCCAAATGGGAAATCGATAAGGAGGTTCCCCCGAAGGGTCTGGGAGAGGAGGAGCTTCCCCCAAAGGTTCGAGGTTTTCCCGCCAACCTTGGAGGTGAGGTTTAGGGAGAGTTTTCCCTTTAAGGGGTCGTAAGAGATAACACCCTCACCCTTAAGCGGAGAAAGCTCAAAAGAACCGCCCAGGGTGGCGTAATCCCCGCTCCCCTGCAGGGAGACGCCCTTTAGGGTCAAAACCCCGCCGTTGGGTAGAAAGAGTTCCCCGTAAGGGAGAAAAATCCAACCCTTTAATACCCTCAAACCGTAGAGGTTAACCGATAAGTTTCCCCCCTCAAGGTAGAAATCTTTAACCCTTACCCCTATGGGGACACGTTCCAAAAGTTTCAAAAAAAGGTTTAACCCCCTCCGCAGAGCCCCGTAGTCGGGTTTCTTTACCTCCAAGGCGTAAACGGGACGGGGAGGGGGAAGCCTTACCGATACCACCCCTACGCTGAGGGTGTCCCCTTTAAGTCGAATTCCGTACAAACCTACATCCACCCCTCCGAAGGTGAGCTTTAGGGTATCGACCGAAAACCCTCCCTCAAACGATACACCCTTAACCTCAAGGTAGGGCTGTTTTATTAGAAGGATGAGAAATAGAGCCAAGAGGAGGAGAAGATAAACGGCTATCCGCATTTTCGGGGCACACCTTAAGATTAACTACAAATGGTTAAATATTTAACCATATCCCTCGCGCTGAACCTGCTACTCTTTTCCCTTTACTCCTACCTGATTGGAACCGCTTTGAGGGAGACCCTTCCAAAGATAGAGCGGTATCTTACACCCCTAACGGTTCGGATAAAGGTGGAAAACCTAAAGGTGGAAACCCCAAACAACTCCCAACCCGCGGCGTTGGGAAAGAAAGGTGGAAAAGCCGTTGAGGTTGGGAAAAATCCCAAACCCCGGAAGTCGCTACTATCGGAATTGCTCCCTTCGGTGGAAAAGGAATACAGAACCCACTACCGGAGGATAGTTTCCAAGGCTAAGGTGAGCCTCCTAAAGGGGGGGAAGGTTAAACTCGACCTCAATAGGAAGGTTTTGTATATACCCCCACTAAAGCCGATAGAGGTCTCCTACCCCCCCGCACCGGCGGAGGTTAGGATAACCGTCTTACCCGACGGTAGGGTTATAGACGCCGTTCTGGTGAGGAGGAGCGGCAACCCCGCGGTAGACAGGGCTATTCTGCGCTTCGCCCAAAACCTCCGCTTCGCACCGATTACCCAACCGGTGGTGCAGGAAATATATATAGAGTTCCGCTTTAAGCCCTAGTCGCGGACGAGAACCAACGTTCCCGCCGAACCCTCCACCACTATGCGGCGGGGAAATTCCCCCTCCTTCCACCCGTAGAGTTCTATCCTCTTTACCCTCTTGCTCCCCTTCACCTCGAAAGTGTAGTCGTTACCCTCAACCTTTTTCGGTATTATTTCCAAACCGTCGACCTTTATCGGGTGATTGGGGGCAAAGCCGCGGTGGGTTAGGAGAAGTTTGATAACCAGGGGTAACCAAGGTTTCTTCCTCAAAATTTTCCAATAATCGTAACGCCTCTCCTTTCCGTTTTCCCTCTCCTCCATAAAGCTTCTCTGGGGGTCTCGGAGGTTGTAAACCATGTAAAGGCGGTATTTGTAAAATAGTCCCAAAAGTCCGGAACTCTTCCCCTTGACCACAACCTCTTGGGGTTCGAAAACTATCTTTATCTCCCCCGCGGGGAAAAATCCGTAAAAAACCTCGTATTTGACCTCCTTACCCAACAGGAGTAGGGGAAAGAGGAGCAGGAGAACAAACGGTTTAAGCCTCACCCCTATCCTCTCCATCCTTTTTGGTCTTTAATTTGGACAAAATCGTTTGAACCTTTCCAAGGGGAGAATTGACCTTTTCTCCGACCCTTTCCCGGTCTTCCCCTTCTTTTTCCCCGCTATGGGTTTCTTCTCCTTTATTCTCCTCCTCCTTTAAGACTTCCCTTTTTAGCTCGTCCTCGCTGCGGCACTTGTTTTTAACCTCTACCCCGAATTGTTCGAGAATGCGGACAACCTCCTCGCAGGATAGGGTTTCTTTTTCCACAAGCTTGTCGGCGACGGCGAGTATAGCCTCCCTGTTTTCCTCCAAAATCCTCTTAGCCTTTTCGTAGAGTTCGGTCAGAAGCTTTTGAACCTCGAGGTCTATCTCCCTCGCGAGCTCGGGGGAGATGTCGATATGTTCGACTCCACCGCCGAGGAAGGGGTTTGTGACCCTCGAGACCGAAACGGGTCCAATCTTGTCGCTCATACCCCACAGGGAGACCATCCGGTAGGCGAGGTCGGTAGCCCTTTGGAGGTCGTTTTCCGCACCGGTGGTTATACCCTCCTTGCCGTAGAAGACCTCTTCGGCAGCCCTACCGCCCAGCATAACCAGAATGCGGTCGAGCAATTCCTTCTTATCGTAGAGGTGTTTGTCCGAAATTGGTAGCTGTTGGGTAACGCCCAGCGCCATACCCCTCGGGATAATCGTCACCTTGTGGAGGGGTTCGGCGTTTTCGCTCATCAGCGTCATCATCGCGTGCCCCAGCTCGTGGAGCGCTATCTTCTTCTTCTCCTTGTCGGTAATGACCACCCCTTTGCGCTCGAGACCTATCATTACCCGGTCGATAGCCTCCTCTATCTCCTCCATCGTTATCGCGTCCTTGTTCTTACGGGCGGCGAGCAAAGCGGCTTCGTTTAGGAGGTTTTCGAGGTCGGCGCCGGTAAAACCGGGGGTAGCCTTGGCGACCACCCAGAGGTCGACATCGGGGGCGAGTTTTTTGTTTCTCGCATGGACTTTCAGAATTTCATACCTACCCTTAATATCGGGTTTGGGAACGTAAATCTGTCTGTCGAAACGCCCAGGTCTCAAAAGCGCCCTGTCGAGGATATCGGGGCGGTTGGTGGCGCCTATCACCACTATACCGCTCGAGCTATCAAACCCGTCCATCTCCACCAGAAGCTGGTTGAGGGTCTGTTCCCTCTCCTCGTTTCCACCGCCGGGAAAGCCGGCACCCCTAGCCCTACCGAGGGCATCGAGCTCGTCGATAAAGATAATCGCCGGCGCGTGCTTTTTGGCGGTCTCAAAGAGGTCTCTAACCCTTGCGGCTCCCACACCGACGAACATCTCGACGAAGTCGGAACCGCTCACCGAAATAAAGGGAACGTTTGCCTCACCGGCTATAGCCTTAGCCAACAGGGTCTTACCCACACCGGGTTCGCCGTAAAGTAGGATACCCTTGGGAGGTCTACCGCCGAGTTTTTTATACTTTTCGGGGTTTTTGAGGTAATCGATAATTTCCTTAACCTCTTCCTTGACCTCGTCTATACCCGCCACATCCTTAAAGGTGACCTGGGGTTTCTCGTTTATGTAGATTTTCGCCCTGCTCTTTCCGAAGGAGAAAGCCCTGTTAGCCGCACCGCCACCGCCTCCGAGCCCGCGGAGCATCAAGAACCACAGACCGATAAAGAGCAGTATCGGAAGCCACCCCAGGAGGGTTCTAAGCCACATATTGTCCGATTGGGGTTCGACCGATACCTTCACCCCCTTTTGGAGGAGTTCGTCGTAAATCTCGTTGTAATTCGGCGGTGCGGTTGTTTTTATAACCTGCCCGTTTTTGGTGACGGCGATTATCTCGTTTCCCTTTATGGTTACCTCTTTTATTTTGTCCTCCTTTACCAGCTCCACAAAGGTGCTAAAGGGAGCCTCAACCTGATTTCTAAGTTCCTCCTTAATGGGTTTCTCCGCAAAGGAAAAGACGATTACGAGAAAACCGAAAATTGCAAGCCATATAAAAATACCCTTAATCAAATTGTTCATAGACCACCTCCACAACCTCTTTATTTAAATCGTTTACCGCAAAAAAATTACCCCTCCGAATTCCTACTATCCATAAGATTTTGTTGGCAAGTGTAAGTAGGGGTATCAAATCCCGCCTGTGGCGGGGAATTTTCTCTTTTATAAAGAAATCTTTGAGCTTGACCTCTTTGCTCCTGCCGAAGGGAACGAAGCGGTCGCCCTCGCGCCTATTTCTGACGACAAAATACTCCGGCGGTTGCTCAAACTGGAAGTATTCCACATTTGGGGGTTTGTTTCTCACCTCATCCCACGAACGGAGCCTTTTCAACCTCGCCCTTAGGAGGATATTCGCCTCCTCGACGAATACCTCACCCCCTACGGGGAGATTGTAGGAGTAAGGTTTTACACTCCACTCGGAGGAGATTATTAGTTTCCCCCCTTCCTTTAGCAGGACAAATTTCTCACCCCTCCAAAGGGTTTGGTGGGATAGGGCAAACCTTCTAACGGTCTCCACAGTTTCGAAACCCCACTGCGGAAAGAGGTGCTTTAAAAACCTCCTCTGTTCGGCGGTGGTCAGTTCTCCAAAAGGCTCCAAAAGTATTTCTCCACCCGCGGTGAGGAGTTTCTCCTCCAACTCCTTTAGGTGTTTCTTCCAAAACCTCTCCTCCTCCGAGAGGATATTCCAAACCCTAAGGGCGCTATCCTCGAGGGATGGATTTATCTCCCTAAGTTGGGGGACGACCTCGTGCCTTATCCTGTTTCTCGGAATCGTTACATCCCTGTTGGTTTCGTCTTCGACAAAGGGTATTCCCCTCCTCTTGAGGTAGTCGTAAATCTCCCCCTTTGTGAGGTAAAAGAGCGGTCTTATCACCAGACCCCTTTTGGGTTCGAAACCCTTTAGACCCTCCGCATTCCCGCGGGTGTAAAAGAGCAATTGGGTTTCTATCAGGTCGTCCAGATGGTGGGCGGTCGCTATTTTGGTGTAGCCCAGCCTTTCCCTAACCTCTTCGAGGATTCGATACCTCAAGACCCTGCCCGCCTCCTCGGGCGTGAGCCCGTGGGTCTTGGCGTAGAGCCTCACATCCACCCGCCTTATTTCTATAGGAATACCTATCCCCGCCGCAAAGCGGCGGGCAAATTCCTCATCCCTCTTAGCCGTTTCCCTAAGCGAGTGGTTTACATGAACGGCGTAAATACCCCCCAGCCCCAGATAGTCGGAAAACTCTTTAAGAAGGTGGAGAAGCAGAGTGCTGTCCGCCCCCCCCGAGAAGGCTACGACCACCCTATCACCCTCCCGGAGGAGGTCGAAATCCCTAACCGCCTTTAGGAATTTTTGTTCGACTTTGTCCATACGGAGGTTAAAAAATTTCTAACCCAAGTAGGGGTCAAAACTCAAACCCCATAAGGTCGCGGGCTAAATAGACATTCTCCATTTTGTGTTCCCTTATAGCCTCCTCAAACGTCGAGAGGTCTTTATACCTCCTGCTGAAGTGGGTGAGAATCACATTTTTGACCCCCAACTCGAGCAGTTTGGGATAAATTCTCGTCCTAAAGATGTTGAAGGAGAGGTGTTTTACCGCCTCGGCGTATTCGTCCTCGTCGAAGTAGGTGCACTCTAAAATTAGATAGTCGGCGCCCTCCGAGAGTTTAAAGATATTTTCGGTGTAGTAGGTATCGGTTATGTAGGCAAACTTAAACCCCTTTTTAAACTCCCCCAACTGGTGCTTTTCTATCCTTTTTCCGCCTAAGGTGGTGTAGCCCTTTTCTTCGAGTTCCTTAAAGTGGTGGGCTTTTAGACCGAGCCGTTTTACCTTTTGTCGGTCGTATTTGAACTTTTCCCTCTCCTCGAAGGCGTAACCTATACAATCCACCGTGTGGTTTAAACCTATCGACAAAACCCTGTATGTGTCGGTCTCCAAAACGGTGTATACCTCCTCGGTGGGTGGGATTTCCCTCACCGCCACCTTTAGGTCTTCGGTATTTATGTAGAAACACCGAGTGGTGGAGAGTTCAACGAGTTCCCCTATGCCGGGAGTTCCGTAAACTTCCACATACCTCTTATCGTGAAAGTCGAGCGTTTGAAGCAACCCCGGGAGACCCAAAACGTGGTCTCCGTGGAGGTGTGTTACAAAAATTTTGTCTATTTTGTAAAAGGAAAGCTCCGCTATTTGTATCTGCCTCTGCGTTCCCTCCCCGCAGTCGAATAGGAAAGCCTCGCCGCCCCACTGGAAGTAGACAGCGGGATGGTTTCTCTCCTTGGTGGGTATGGCGGAGGAGGTTCCGAGAATGGTAAAGCGTCCCCTCATACAGGGGATAAAGGTTATTCAAAACCTCAAAAGGCGCCTTCTCTCCACCCTCCAGATATCGGGATACCTCCTCCAGAGGAGGCTGTATATCTCCACCTTCGACATAGATGGGGAGACCTCCCTAATGCCGTATTTAAGCCTTAGGTAGATAGTCGTAAGAAGGGATGGGTAGAGACGGCGGATTACGTAGAGCGCCACCGCAAACACGATTCCGAGGAGAACGGCTAAAGGCAAACGTAAGTTGCCCTCCCTAACTTTCTCAACCTGGGCGGAGAGTTTGCTCCAGAGCTTTTTCTGTTTGGCTTTTGTGAGGTTTACCACATACTCCAACCAAAGCGTGTTTAAGGTGTCCCATATAAGGAGGAGTTTGTTCTGCTCGAGATTGGACCGAGCCTCCTCCTTAACCGACGGGGTAGGGATTGCGTAGCTCGTGCCGTCAAAGCGTATCCAACGGTGGTTGTGATAAATCTCCACCCACGCATGGGCATCCTTTTGCCTCACCACGTAAAAACCGGTTAGGGTGTTGTAGTCACCCCCGTAAAAGCCCACCACAACGCGGGTGGGATACCCCAAATAACGGAGTATGAGGGCGGCGGCGGTGGCGAAGAACTCGCAATCTCCCTCTTTGTATTTTGTTAGAAACTCCTCCAAATTGTGGGCTTTTGTGGTTACGGAATACCTAAAGGAGGAGAAGTATTTTCCCAACCTCCTGAGGGTGTCGTTCAAATCCACTCCCGCCAAACCGTAGCGGGCTACTATATTCCCCAAAAGGGGTCTCAAATCGGGAGGTATTTCCAAAAGAGGTTGGGGATTTCTCAAATAGACCTCTATCCGGTCGGTCGCCAAGAGTTCGATTTTCACCAACTTGTTAAATGGCTCCAAAGCCTTAACTATTCCCTTGGCGAGGTCTATGGAGGTTTTGATATTGGAGTGCAAAACCCTAACGGGATACTTGTAGGTGAATATACTCGTATCCCCGTAAGGGTTTAAAAGTATCAACTCCCTAACCGGTTTCGCCCCTTCTATCCACCGGTAGGAGGCGTAAAAGGAGGGGTAGGTGAACCACATTCCCTTACGGTAAATTTCGAGGGTATTACCCCTCCAGTAGAGTCCCTCCTTCGGTATCTCCGAAATTTTAGCCCTGAAGACCACGGTATTGTCGCGCGCCACCGACGAGAAGGCTCCCAACCTTATATCGCTGCTAAAGCCTATTTTCGTTTGGGGCAGTTGCTTCTGAAAGAGCGTAAAGAGTGGCTGGGATGGGCGGGGTAGGAGGAAAAAGAGCACCGACGCGAAGAGCAAAATCACGGTATAGGTTACCGAAGAGTATTTGAGTAACCATATATAAACCCTTCGAGGGAGTATCTTTTCATACCCCCCCAACGCCAGGAGGAGAAAGAGGTAAACCAACCCGAAGAGGTATACGAGGAGCAAAATACCGTAGGAGAGGTTTTGAAAGTTGACGCTCACCAAGGTTAGGTTCAAAAAGCTCAACAAACTGAGGTAAAAGTAGTTCCTAAAGTTTCTCTCCGATAGGAGGAAAAGGATAATAAAGGAGGTTGACAGGAAAAAGAGGTCTTCGACTATATGGTTCACCTTGAGGTGGGTAAAGGTGTAAAAGAGGGCGGGCAAAAAGGACAGGTATCCTATAACCTTTAAACGTTCCCCCTTTAGGTGGAGGATAAAGGCTACCACCGCAAGGGAGAGGTATAAAATTCCCCAAACCTTTGCGGGGAAGAATAGAACAAACAGCACAAGCGGTATAAACAGAACCGCTCCGAATAGGGGATAAAATGGATTTTGCGCCATAACGCCGCCGTTTACAAAAATTTAACACTGCCACAAATAAAGTTCAAACTTGAGATGCTGAAAAGGTTAGCCCTTGCGGGATTGTTGGGTGCCTCCTTTACCTTTGCGGTGGAGGTAAACGGTGCCGGTTCCAGCGCAATAGCCCCCCTCATACAGTCCTGGGCGAACGAATATAGCTCCATAACCGGCGTTCAGGTCAACTATCAGGCTGTCGGTTCGGGTGCCGGTATCCGCATGGTATCGCAGAGGATGGTGGATTTCGGCGCCACCGACGCCCCTCTGAAGCCCTCCCAGCTTAAGAGGAAGAATTTGATGCAGTTTCCCATAGCCGCCTTCGGCGCGGTGTTCGCCTACAATATTCCCGGCGTCGATAACCTAAAACTCTCCACCCGTGCGGTATGCGGTATATTTTCGGGACGGATTAGGTATTGGGACGACCCCACCATCAAGGCGGACAACCCCAACGCCCACCTCCCCCACCTCCCGATTCTGGTTGTGGTAAGGGCGGACAAATCGGGAACCACCTACACCGTAACTTCCTACCTGGTAAAAGCCTGCGACGGACAGCTCCGCTTCCACAAACTTTCCAAAAAGCCCTATTGGGGGATACCCAATTTGGTCGCCGGTAAGGGAAACGCCGGCGTTGCGGCTATCGTTCAGAAAAAGTACGGAACTTTAGGATACGTGGAATACACCTATGCGGTTAAGGGTAACCTGGAGGTTGCTGAGCTCCAAAATAGGGACGGAAATTTTGTAAAACCCTCCTTAAAGGGATTTCAGAGCGCATTGAAATATGCCGATTGGGGTCCCGAAAACGGCTTTTACGCCAATCTGACCTACCAACCGGGTCCCGACACCTGGCCTATAGTGGGCGCAACATGGGCGCTTCTCCCCAAAGAGAGAAAGGAGAGGGATAAAGTGGTTACCGCCTTCTTCAACTGGGGCTACACCTTCGGGGATAAGATGGCAGAAAAACTCTACTACGCCCCCCTTCCCGAAAATGTAAAGGAGAAGGTAAGGGCTATGTGGGTTGACTACTTCTACAATTATTAATGCTATGTCGATGTCCCTACTCTTCGCCCTTTTCGCCCTCCTAGCCTTCGGTTTTATCTTCAAACACGTTTCCACGGAGGAGAGGAGGAGCTTTTTCCGCGTTTTGGTCGCAATGCTCCTAACGGTGGGTTTGGTCTCCTACTTCGTAAGACCTCTTGTAAAAAATCCCGACATTAAAGAACTGCTCGATTTCGCCTCCATCGTGGCGTTTGTTCTGTCGGTTCTCTTCTTGCTCGCCTATTTCAAGCTGGACCAAAAAATCCGCATGGAGAGGGGAGAGTTGAATCCCCTCCCCAAAAAGGGGAAAAAGAGGGGGTAATCCTCCAATGGTTGGAGAAAAGAAGAGGCATAAACTCTTCCAAATACAGGACTTCGTATTTGAAAAATTCCTACTGCTGTTTGCCCTTTTGTTCGTCCTGATATTGGTCGGTCTGTTCTTAGTCCTGTTTAAAGAGAGTCTATATACGTTTAAGGAAATAGGCTTTTTAAAGTTTATCTTCGGCACCCAGTGGGACCCCGACGAAGATATGTACGGGGCTCTCCCCCACATCTACGGAACGGTTGTTACAACCGTTATAGCGATTCTTATAGCGGCTCCCTTGGGTTTTGGAATAGCTATTTTTCTCTCCGAGCTCTGCCCCAAAAACCTAAAAACCGTTATAGGAACGCTCGTCGAAATACTGGCGGCTATCCCCTCAATAATTTACGGTATCTGGGGGCTATACGTTTTGGTTCCCCTTATGAGCGCCTATGTTGAACCCCTTTTGCACAAAACCTTCGGACATATCCCGATACTCAACGAACTTTTCTCCGGACAGATGTTTGGAACCGACTACTTCACCGCCGGTGTGGTTCTCGCCTTTATGATAACCCCCTTTATAGCTTCGGTAACCCGCGATGCCCTCAACATAGTTCCCCCCATCCTCAAGGAGTCGGCATACGGTTTGGGGGCTACCCAATCGGAAGTTATCGTTAAGGTGATGTTTCCCTACGCCAAATTGGCTATTCTCGGTTCGGTTATCCTGGCTTTGGGAAGGGCTTTGGGCGAAACCATGGCGGTCACCTTCGTTATAGGAAACTTTCCCAACATAACCGTCCACCTATTCGACCCGGGAACGACCATAACCTCCACAATAGCCAACGAATTTGGAGAGGCGGACAGTCAGCTGGAGTATTCGGCACTTATAGCCCTCGCGTTTCTACTGCTGGTGGTCGATTTTGTGGTTCTCTGGATAGCGAAAAAGGTTTTCCTAAAGAAGGCTCAAAAGTATAACATTTAAAGGTGAAAAAATTGGGGCACCGCCTTTAGGTGCCGTTTCCAACAAAATTTATGGATTCATCCTCTATAAAAGCCTCGTGGAGAGCCCTAACGGCAAGTTCGGTGTATTTGCGGTCTATAAGGCAGGAAATCCTTATTTCGGAAGTGGATATCGCTTTGATATTTATGTTGTGCTTTGCCAAGATTTCGAACATCTTCCCGGCAACGCCGTAAGCGCTTCTCATACCCAAACCCACTATTGAGATTTTTGCCACGTTGGGGTCCATCAAAACCTTTTCAGCCCCTATATCCTTCGCTATTTTTTCGACGATTTCCTTAGCGTGGGGGGCGTCGGTTTCCGACACGGTAAAGGACATATCGGTGTAACCGTCAACCGAAACCGTTTGAACTATCATGTCTACGGCTATGTGGGCGTCGCCCAGGGCTTTAAAGATTTTCGCCGCTATTCCCGGTTGGTCGGGAACCTTTACAACGGTAAATTGAACCTCTTTGTCGCTGGAGGTTACCCCCCTCACGGCAACCTTTTCCATTATTTCCTCCTCCGGAACAATCCAGCTTCCCTCCTCGTCCTTGAAAGAACTCCTTACGTGTATTCTAACACCGTATTTGGAACCGAATTCGACGCTTCTAATCTGCATAACTTTGGCGCCCAATGATGCCAATTCGAGCATCTCCTCGTAGGCGATTTTCTTTATCTTTCTTGCATTGGGAACTATGCGGGGGTCGGCGGTGTATATACCGTCCACATCGGTGTATATCTCGCAAACATCAGCCTTTAAAGCCGCCGCGAGGGCTACCGCGGAGGTATCGGAACCACCCCTTCCGAGGGTGGTTATCTCTCCATCCTTCGTTACCCCCTGAAAGCCGGCGACTATGGGAATGTATCCTTTTGCAAGCAATTCCTTGATTTTTTTCGTGTGTATCTCCTTTATCCGCGCCTTGGTATGGACATCGTCGGTGATAATCGGCACCTGCCAACCGCAGAGCGATACCGCCTTATACCCCGTCTTTTGAAGGGTCATGGCAAATAGCGCTATAGCCTGTTGCTCTCCGGTAGCCAAAAGCATATCCAACTCGCGGGGATTGGGAACCGGTTGAATCTGTTTTGCCATATTTATGAGGCGGTCGGTCGTTCCCGCCATCGCAGAGGAAACGACCACCACATCGTGACCCGCCTCTTTAGCTTTTGCGACCTTTTTTGCGGCGTTCTCTATACGTTCGAGGCTACCTACCGAGGTTCCCCCAAACTTTTGAACTATCAAAGCCATTAAATTTAATTAAATGGTAATCAAGCGTATCCATTATGCTTTATTTCTAAATATGGGTTTAATAGCTAGAAATGTTGAGTCTCCAAATAAAATTTTTTCCTATCAACCGAAAGGTATTTTCAAAGGTTATGCCGTTCTACAAGTAGTTTCTAAAAAAAACGATATTAAGCCAGGAGATATCTACGAATTTTCTATCCTTACAGATAAGGGTTTAAAAAAATACATAGGAAAGGTAAAGTATATTCTCAAAAATACCGTTATCTTAATGATTTTGGGAGAGGCAAAAACCCAAAGAAAATTTAATCGTTTAGTCTTATCCAATATTTATCTCCCTATAGGGATCCTGGTAGAAAAAAGAGAAAAACCTTTTGCAGGAATTCTTATTGATTTTTCCTTAGGAGGTTTTAAGGCAAAATTCTCAGAAAGAGATTTCAGGGAATTAAAACGTATTTATAAAAAGAGCAGTGAGACCCCCTATACCCGGGCTATTTTTCGATTCCCCTCGGACAAAGAAATATATGAAGTGGATGTAATTCCGATAAGATTTAGCGACGGTGAACACTCTATAGCGTTTTCCTATACATTTAATGAAAAAAATAGGGATATTTTAAAAATCTACGAGAAATTAATATATCTCATAAAAGAAGAAGAAAAGAATCAAGAAAAAACTTAAATATCCAGGTTCCTAACCTCCTTGGCGTATTTGGCTATAAACCTACGCCTCGGCTCAACGTTCTCACCCATAAGTATTGAGAAAATCTCATCCGCCTCGGCGGCATCCTCAACGGTAACCTGCATAAGCCTACGGGTTTGGGGGTTCATGGTGGTTTCCCAGAGTTGTTCGGGATTCATCTCACCCAACCCCTTGTAGCGCTGTATTTCGAGTGTCGATTTCGCCGTCGAAAGGATTTTTTCCCTTATCTCCTCAAAGTTGGTTATCTCGGAAACCTTTTTATCCACCTCAAAGATTATCGGGAATTTAATTTTTTTAGCCTCCTCCCGGAGGAGTTCGTAAGAGATACTATCCACCAAAGAACTGTCTATGAGGTAAACGTCGTAGGTGTCGTTATCCATAGCCTCTATCCTGTAGAGGTCTTTATCCTCCTCCTTCTCCACCCTAAAGGTGAACCTATCGCCCAATTTCTCCTTTAGAAGAGTTACCCTTTCTTCGATGTAACTCCTGTCGGACATCCTCTCTATTTCCAAACCGAGGTCTATAACGGCGTTTAAGAGGTCTTCGTCCCCTATTTTGGTCTTGAGCGATTTATAAGCCTCCTCCAGCTCTTCAGCTCTGTTGAGGAACGCCAACAGCTCACCTTCGGTTAGGGTCTTTCCGTCGGGTAGTATAACCTTTCCGCTTTTGTATACAACCTCCTCCTTTAGGAATTTCTCCAGTTCCTCGTCATCCTTTATGTAAAAGTCTTTTTTTCCCTTTCTAACCCTGTAGAGGGGAGGAAGGGCTATGTAGACGTGTCCGTTTTCCACCAACGGTCTCATGAAACGGAAGAAGAAGGTTAGGAGCAAAGTCCTTATGTGGGAGCCGTCGGTGTCGGCGTCGGTCATGATGATAATCTTGTGGTAGCGCAAGTTCTTGAGGTTTATCGCATCCCCTATTCCGCAACCTAGGGCGGAGGTTATAGCCTTAATCTCCTCGTTGGAGAGGACCTTATCAACCCTAACCTTTTCGACGTTGATTATCTTTCCCCTTAAGGGTAATATCGCCTGCGTTCGCCTATCCCTTCCCTGCTTCGCGCTACCGCCGGCGCTGTCGCCCTCAACGAGAAACAGCTCGCACTTTGCGGGGTCTTTTTCGGAGCAATCGGCCAACTTTCCGGGGAGGGTGGTATCCTCGAGGGGGGACTTTCTGCGCACCAGTTCCTTCGCCTTTTGCGCCGCCTTACGGGCGAGAGCCGCCTCAATAGCCTTTTCAACTATTACCCTCAAAATGTCGCGGTGTTTGTCGAAGAACTTAACCAGGTAGTCGTAGACGACGCTTTCGACGATACGCTTGACCTCGGGGTTACCCAACTTTCCCTTGGTTTGTCCCTCGAATTGGGGGTTTGGAACCTTTACCGATACGACGGCGACCAGCCCCTCGCGGAGGTCTTCACCGGTAAAGCTCTCTTTGAGCTCCTTTGTCAGTTTGAGGGTATCCACCAGACGGTTGACCGCCTTTGTCAAACCGGCACGGAATCCGCTTACGTGGGTGCCCCCATCGACCGTTTTTATGTTGTTTACGAAGCTCTCTATAAGCTCGCGGTAATCCCTCACATATTGAAAGGCTATGTCTATCAAAACGTTATCCTTCTCCCCCTGAATCCTAATAACCCTGTCGAATAGGGGTTCCTTTATTTCGGCGAGGTGACGAACCAGCTCCTCTATGCCGCGGTCGAACTTGTATTCGACCTCCTTATTGATTCTCTCGTCGGTGAGCCTGAAGCGAACCCCCGGATTGAGGTAGGCGAGCTCCCTTATCCGCTTGTCGACTATATCGAACTTAAACTTCTTGTTGCCAAAAATTTCGGGGTCGGGTTTGAAGGTTACCTTCGTTCCGGTTCTTTTAGTCGTTCCCACAACCTCGACGGGCGTTATAGGTTTTCCCCTCCTATACTCCTGGCGGTATATCTTCCCATCCCTGTAAACCTCTACTATCAGCCACTCCGAAAGGGCGTTTACCACAGAGGCACCAACCCCGTGGAGACCTCCGGAATACTTATAAGCCTTCTTTTCAAACTTTCCGCCCGCCCCCAAAACGGTAAAGACCACCTCAACGGTGGGTTTTCCAACCTTGGGGTGTATATCCACCGGTATGCCCCTACCGTCGTCTATAACGGTGGCGGAGTTGTCGGGGTGAAGTATAACCTCAATATTCTTCGCATACCCCGCCATAGCCTCGTCAACGGCATTGTCTAAGATTTCCCATAAGAGGTGGTGCATACCCCTCTCGCCGGTGTCCCCTATATACATGGCGGGGCGGAGGCGGACGTGTTCCAAACCGGAAACAACTTTTATTGCTTCAGCCGTATAACCTTCTTCCCTTTTATTCTTTTTTTCTTCGGACATATCGAAAGTGAAATTTTAACAGATGGCTTTTAAGCAAATTTTATTTGCTCTTATGTTTTAACAACCCTTCCTATAATGTTTTCGGTGCCTTTTCAAGTATTTTCCCCTTAAAGGTGTCCCTTATTTAGACCCTAGTTGGGTTGGTAAAGCTATCTTTCTCCAAAAGTGGGTCATTAAAAATTTGAAATTAAAGTTATCTAAAAACCGATAAACGGAACGCAACTTTTCCCGGAAAAGGTGAAAGAACCCTCCCAAAAACAGTTCGAGAAATCCTAAATTAACCCATTCATCGGTGGATAAAAGACTGAAACGGATAGAACGTTTGATGGATAGACTTTAAACCTTCGATGGAATACAAACCCAAAAATGAAAACGTCTTCCTCGCCCTCCTACACTGGCCTGTTTTGGGAAAGGATAAGAAAACCCCGATTATTACCTCCTTTACCCCCCTAGACCTCCACGACATAGCCCGACCGGCGAGAACTTACGAAATAAACACCTACTACATAGTCCAACCTTTGGAGGCACAGCAGGAGATTATTAAACGTCAAATCGACTATTGGCTGGGCGAAGGCGGGGAGGACAACCCGACCCGCAGGGATGCCGTCTCGCTGGTAAAGGTGGTCTATACCCTCGACGAGGTGATAGAGGATATCGCCTCCAAAAGGGGGAAGGAACCCATTCTGGTCGGAACCTCCGCGAGGAAATATCCCAACACGATAACCTTTGGGGAGCTTTCGAAAAAGATACACACCGAGAGGGATAGGGACTTCTTGATAATCCTCGGAACGGGACACGGAATAGTTCCCGACCTGATGGAGACTTTCGACTACATCCTCGAACCCATAATGGGTGCGGGAGATTGGAACCACCTCTCGGTCAGAAACGCCGCCGCCATAATCCTCGACAGGTTGTTAAGTCCAAACAGATGCCGCTAAGGGGAGGGAAAACCTTATCCCCCGTAGCGGTAAACCACCTCCCCCCCTTTTATCGTGTAAAAGACCTTTCCGACCAACTTCTGGTTTAGAAAGGGCGAATTTTTGCTCTTCGAGGGGTTTATATCTTCGGTAAAGACCCATTCGTGTTTGAGGTCGAAGATAACGATATCTGCGGGGGTTCCCACCTTCAAAGTCCCCAACTCGGGGTAGAGTCCCAAAATTTTCGCCGGGGAGGTGGATAGGACTTCAACCAACCGCTTAAGGGCTATATACCCCTCGTTGTAGAGCCTAACAAGGGCTGGTAGAGCCACCTGAAAGCCGAGCATTCCGGGGGGTGCCTGGTCGAGCGGTTTGTCCTTCTCCCAAGGGGCGTGGGGCGCGTGGTCGGTGCCGATGCAGTCTATCACCCCTTCGGCTAAGGCTTCCATTAAAGCCTTCCTATCCCCTTCGGTTCTCAAGGGCGGATTTACCTTTACGAGGGAACCGTATTTCAAAACATCTTCCTCCGTAAGGAGCAGGTGGTTCGGGTTCACCTCGCCGGTTATCCTTACCC
>JALWDU010000067.1 GCA_027036735.1 Aquificales bacterium
GCGGCTAAGCTCGGCGACTTCTTCGTTACCGTGACCGGAAACACCTCCGTTATAAGGAAGGAACACTTCGAGGTTATGAAGGACGGCGCGATAGTCGCAAACAGCGGTCACTTCAACGTCGAAATAGACCTCCACGACCTCGAGGCTATGGCTGTCGAAATTAGGGAAGTCCGTCCCAACGTGAAAGAATACAAACTCAAAGACGGCAGGAGGATTTACGTTCTAGCCGACGGTAGGCTGGTAAACCTCGCCGCGGCAGAGGGGCATCCCGCGTCGGTGATGGATATGTCCTTTGCAAACCAAGCCCTAAGCGCCAAATACATTAAGGAACACCACGCCGAATTGGATAAGAAGGTTTATCCCGTCCCGCGGGAGATAGACGAGAGGGTTGCCCGCCTCAAGTTGGAAGCCCTAGGGGTCGAGATAGACGAGCTAACCCCTAAGCAAATTAAATACCTCCAAAGTTGGGAGTTCGGAACTTAACCCTTCTTTCAGAACTTTTTTCCTTTACCCATTCCTACTTTTGGAGAAATCCCTTAAACCACTCCTTTAGTTCGTTTAACTTTTCTTCCAAAGTGGGTTTAAACTCCTTCCAAACGCCCTTAGCCTCGCAAAGCTTTAGCTCAACCTCACAGCGGAACAGACATCCCTTATACGCCATAGATTTGTCGCCCGCGGCGGGGTATTTTTCGACGCACACCTCTTTGCACCGTTCGTAGTGTTTGGCGCAAAAGTCGGTTGAATTTTTAAGGGCAAAACTTGTGTCGGTTGAGCCGAAAACGGCAACCGCAAAAGATACAAACAAAAGCTTACCTTTCATCGGAAGAGAAATATAGGGAAAAAACCGAAGGGGGAAATTATTTGTTTCCGTACTCCTCTCTGAGTTCTTTAGCCATTTCGACCATATTTTTGAGGGCGGGAATAACCTCTTCCCACTTCCTGGTTTTCAGTCCGCAGTCGGGGTTAACCCACAGGAGCTCTTTGGGGAGGACTTTCATAACGCGGAGCATAACCGCCTTCATCTCCTCCTTGGTCGGTATCGCGGGCGAGTGGATATCGTAAACGCCCACACCTATCTGCCTATCCCATTTGCCGAATCTTTCAAAGGCTTCGATAATCTCACCTTTGGAGCGGGAAGCCTCTATGGATATTACGTCGAAGTCCATTTCGTAAATCTGCTCGATGATGTCGTTGAAGTCGGAATAGCACATGTGGGTGTGAATTTGGGTTTCGGGCTTGACCTTGGCGTTGGAGAGTCTGAAGGCTTTTATAGCCCAATCGAAGTAGCCTTCCCACTCCTCTTTCTTTATGGGAACGGCTTCCCTGAAGGCGGGCTCGTCTATTTGGATAATCTTTATGCCGTTTCTCTCGAGGTCGAGAACCTCGTCCAGAATAGCCAAACCTATCTGATAGGCTATCTCGCTTCTGGGTATGTCCTCCCTGGCGTAAGACCAGTTTAGAATGGTTACCGGTCCCGTCAGCATACCCTTGACCGGTTTATCGGTGAGGCTTTGGGCGTAGGTTATCCACTCGACGGTCATCGGGTTGGGTCTGGATACGTCTCCGTAAATTATGGGAGGTCTGTAAACCCTCGAACCGTAAGAGATTACCCAACCGTGGGAGGTGGTGGCTATTCCGTCGAGCAGTTCGGCGAAGTATTCGACCATATCGGAGCGCTCAAACTCACCGTGGACGAATACGTCGAGACCAAGCTCCTCCTGGAGTTCTATAGCCTCCTTAATCTTTCCTTGGATGAATTTCTTGTATTCCTCCTCCGATAATTCCCCTTTTCTGTATTTAACCCTAGCCTTCCTAACGTCGGGAGTTTGAGGGAAGGAACCTATTGTGGTTGTGGGGAATAGGGGCAACTTCAACTGTTCCCTTTGAACCTTATCCCTTTCGGGGTAGGAAGGTTTCCTGATAAAGTCCTCCTCCTTGAGGTTTTTAATCCTGGTGATAACTTCTTCGTTCCTTCCGAAGGGTTGGGCAAGCAGTGCGGAAATCTCGTCCGCCTTCTTCTTAGCCGCCTCGTCGCCCTCGAGGTGTTTTTTGAGGAGGGCAATTTCTTGCAGTCTCTCCTTAGCGAAGGAGAGTCTCTCCTTTAGCCCTTCGGGGAGTTTGTTTTCAGGCTCTACGGTTATCGGCAGGTGGTAGAGGGGTTGCGCGTTGGAGATTATAAGGTTTTCCTCGCCGACAATATTTGCCAGTTCCCTTAGAAGCTCGGCGGTTTTGTTGAGGTCAAGCCTCCAGACGTTCCTACCGGGAACCACGCCGGCGACCAGTTTTTTACCTTTGGGGAAACCCTTTTGGCGGATATTTTTTAG
The DNA here is from genome assembly GCA_027036735.1 of Aquificales bacterium. GTDB lineage: Bacteria > Aquificota > Aquificia > Aquificales > QOAS01 > QOAS01. The sequence goes on from JALWDU010000067.1 coordinate 2,325, forward strand.
GTTCCTCTCGGAGGATACGAAATCCAAACCTATACCGGTAACGGGTAGGTTTACGATTCTTTCGAAGTATTGGTCGTCTATACCTTCGTAGTAGGTAACTATGTACAAGTCAATACCCTCAAGCCCTTCGGTCAACTTTTTGTAGGTGTCCTCGATAATGGCAACCTCCTCGTCGTTTAGATTTAGAACGAATGCCGGCTCGTCTATTTGAACCTCTTTAACCCCCGCCTCCTTTAGCTCTTCGAGCAACTGCCTGTAAACGGGGATTAGCTTCTCCATCAGGGCTTTCAAAACGGCGGGGTCTTCTATCTTCTCCATGTGGTAAATGGGAAGACCGCCCTCCTCTCCGACCTTTTGGAGGGTTTTGGATAGCTTTAGGAAGGTGTAGGGACCCACAATTACCGGTCTTCCCTCTACGCCGAACTTCTCCTTAGCCTCCTTCCACGCCTTGAGGGGTTTGTTCTCCCTAAGGGTGAATTCCGCCTTTTCTATTTCGGGAACCAAATAGTGGTAGTTGGTGTTAAACCACTTGGTCATTTCGAGGGCTTGCTTGCCCCTCGCCATGTCGTAGTAGAGTTCCAAACCCTCTTTACCCTTAAAGCGCTCGGGAATTACGCCCAGCATTAGGGCGGTGTCGAGCATGAAGTCGTAGAGGTTTAACTCCCCGACGGGAACGCTGTCGACGTATTG
>JALWDU010000068.1 GCA_027036735.1 Aquificales bacterium
GAGAGGTATTTAGGCGAGTATCTCGACAAGAGCGAACAGCTTTCCAACTGGGGCGCCGCCACCCTGACGCAGAGCCAACTCTCCTATGCGGCTAAGGATGTGGAAATCTTGAGGAGACTTTTCCCCATACTCCTCAAAGAGCTAAACGCCAGAGCCGACGGGGGAAAGGAATTTCTGAAAAGAACCCGCGTAGCGGAAATTTTCGGTTTGGAAAACCCGGTGGCGATTGTGGAAATGGCGATGGTAAAGGAGACGGGAAAGCTCGAGGCTAACGGCTTTATGGTCGATGTCGAAACCCTTAAGGGAATGCTAAAGAAATTGAAACTGGAACTTCAAAAGGCGCAGATAAATTTCGTCACCCGCTACGGGAAAGTGGATATCTTCTCCCATAAACAGGTAGCCCAATTTCTTACCCGCCGTTTGGGTCTAAAGCTCCCCTCCACCAAAAAGGGAAATGCGGCTACCGACGATAAAACCCTTTCGGAGTATATAGACAATCCCGCCGTAGCGGAGATAGTGAGGATTAGGAAACTCAAAAAGGTCTACGACAAAATTCGCGAGCTGGTGGGTTTCGTCCGCGAGGACGGGAGGGTTTACCCCGAATTCAAACAGATAGGGGCTAAGACTGGTCGCATGGCGGCAAGTTCTCCCAACGTCCAAAACATTCCCCGGGACCTGAGGAAGATATTCCGAGCCCCCGATGGTAAAAGGCTGGTAATAGCCGACTTTTCGCAGATAGAGCTGCGCATCGCCGCCGAGTATGTGAACGAGGAAAGAATGATAGAGGCTTTCAAAAAGGGAGAGGATATGCACGTGATTACCGCCTCGCTGGTTTTGGGAAAGAATAAGGAGGAAGTCACCAAGGAGGAGAGACAACTCGCCAAGGCGATGAACTACGGGCTTATCTACGGGATTTCGGCGAAGGGTCTTATGGAATACGCAAAATTCGGCTACGGCGTCGATATAACCCTCGAAGAGGCTAAGGAGCTTATTAAACGCTTTTTCAAAGCCTTTCCCCGCTTCTACGAGTGGCACAAATCCCTACGCGAAGCCCTCAGGGAAAAGGGAAGGGTGGAGGGGAAAACCCTTTTGGGAAGGCATTACGTCGCCGAAACCTTTCAGGACGCCGCCAACTATCCCATTCAGGGCACCGGCGCCGATATGCTGAAACTGGCGGTAAACATCTTCTCCCATCAGGCGAAGGAGTGGGGTTACGACGCCAGGATAGTCAACCTCGTTCACGACGAGATAGTCTGCGAAGTCCCCGAAGAACAGGCGGAGGACGTCGCCGAACTACTAAAGGAGAGCATGGAATTCGCCGGGAGCTTGCTCCTAAAAGAGGTTCCCGTCGAGGCGGACGTCAACATCTCCCAAAATTGGGAAAAGTAAAACATCCCTCCCAAACGGAGTTCTTTTTTTCTCTACAAACCCGTTAAGGGGGAAACCGTTAGACCCTATCCAATCGGTGGAGAGGAGTTTCATCCAACCTCTTGCGGTTTCCCCTATGCCTCACAACCTCTCCCGCGGGTGGCAAAAACTTGAGAACCCTCCCCTTCGGTCGTGGTGTAAAGTCGTAAAGGTTTCCCCTGCGGGGGTGTAAAGTTTTGGAAACCCTTAAAGGTTCGATAAGAAGCAACACCAAAAGAAGGAAAAGGAGTTTCAAAAAACCTCTGCGGGTCATAGTTAATCCTCTGGGGAAAATTTATCCAGAAATCTATTTAACCTATAAATGAAAGCGAAAAAGATAATCGCTAAAACAATGGAGACAATTACCGCAAATACTTCGTAAAAATTCATTTAATACCCTCCCTTGTGGTTAAATTTATCCAGCTTTCTAAAAAGCTCATTGATATCGGCTATTACTTTGAAGATAGCTATAAACAGCATAACTTCCAGTAAAGTCCCTATTACAACGAGGATTACTTTTAAAATACTGTCTAACTTTATAAGCAATCCCACAATTCCGCCACCCAAAGCGATAACGGTAAACCAGAGCAACTTTAAAAGTTCGGTTAAAAACTTTATTCTCTCCTCAAGGGATTTTTCGGTCATCGTTAAACCTCAAAAGGGAAATTAAAGGGAAATACCAACCCCCTCGTAGTGCCAACCCCTATTTTTTAATTCCCTTGCGAGGTCTCTCTCTATCACATTCCTCCCGTCGAAGAGGGCTTTATGTCTTACCAACTTCCCTATGCGGTTCCAATCCTCTTTGTTCCACTCCTTGTATTCGACCGCTATTATTACCCCATCGGCATCCCTAACGGCATCGTATAGGTCGTCGTAAACGGTAAGTCCGTAAGTGTAGCGGGTGGACGCCTTTACCTCTACAAGTTTTCTGACGTTTTCCCTGGCACCCTTCACGTAGTCGAAACCCTTAACGAATGCCCCCTCCTCCACCAGCAGTTCGGCGAGCTTTAGGGCGGGGCTTTCCCTCAGATCGTCGGTATTCGGCTTAAACGCCAACCCCAAGAGGGCAAAGGTTTTTCCGCTTATATTCCCCCCGTAGTGGCGCTTTATTTTGTTGAAAAACCATATGAGCTGTTCCTCGTTTATCTCTTTGGTCGCCTTGGGGAGTTTCGGTTCGACCTCATGCTCCCTAAACTGCCATATTAGGGCTTCGACATCTTTGGGGAAGCAGTTGTGAACCAAAAGACCGCCCCCGGCTATTAGAAGCCCGTTTTCGGTTTCCACGCTGTAGACAAACCCCTCGTAGGGGACTTTTTCAACCTCCAAAACCTCAAAGAGTTGGTAGTTTTCGAAGATTTCCCTATGGGAGGGATTTATAGTTTTTTTGTAACCCTTAAGGGTGTTTTCGTATTCTTTCCACCTCTCACCGAACCATTTGCCGACCCTTTCGACCTGCTCCTTTCCGTTTATGCGGAGTAAATAGGTGTCAACCTTCGATTTGTTGAAACGCTTAACCTTTAGGGAGGCGTAAATGCCTAAGTTTTGGAGTAGGAGCAATGCACCGTAAGCCAGCTCCTTCGAGACGGTTGCCAATTCCACATAGAGGTTTTTGCCCCCGTTTACAGCCGTTACAGAACCGTCTCCCCTAAAGAGTCCCTTTAAAAATTCCTCCTGCACCTGTTTGGGGGATTCGAATATTTGGGGAGGAACCCTTTTGTCGTAGGAGTTTGTCCCCGTTTGGAAGACCCCCTTTAGGGCGACCGCAAAGGGTGTAGAATTGACAACAACCGCGCGGGTGTTCTCCTTTACCAACTCCGTGTGGTTTACGCCGAGCTTTTTCAAGACCCCCTTTAGGTCTTCCGTATATTCGGTCTCCTCTTTGTGGAAGGTAAAGCCGACTTTGTAGCGTTTATAACCTTTTGCGGTTTTTTCTTCGCTTATCCACCCTTCGGAGGCGAAATATCCCAAAAGCCGCGCGAGGTCGCCGTCCAATACCACCCTTTGCGGAACGGAATTCCTTTCCACCGTAAAGAGTTTTCCGTTTTCACCCTCCAACAGTTGGGTTTTGTTCCTCAAAACCTCCGCCTTTAGGACACCCGTTCTCTTTACATCGTGTGGGTATCGGTAAAGCCCTTCTATTTCCCCCTTTAGGGCGGCGAAGTGCTTTTTAACAAAGGCGGGATTTTTGTATTTGAGGTTTTCCACCCTTTGGGAGAGGGGTTTAAAGAGGTCAACCTCGAGGGATTTTTCCTCTCCCAAACCGCCCGAGGGTAAAAGGATTTTTTGCCCCCTCTTTAGGTCTTTAGCCAAAACCTGCTTTAGGAGTCCGTTTTCGTAAACCACCATAGGGTGGTCTTCGGTAACCTCCACACCCCTGCCGAGGGGTAGCCTTACCCTTACGAGGTTCCCACTGTAAAACCTGCGGGTGAGGTATTTGAGCTTTTTCCAAGAGAAGGTTTTCCCGTTCCAAGATAGCACCTCGAGGGGTAGGTTTTCGTATTTCTCCAATTGGTGGAACTCCAAAACCCTTACACCTTCGGGGGTTTTTACGCAAACGACCTCCTTGGGGTGGAAGCAACTCCCTCCCCACCCGATACCGGCGTTTAGGAATTTCTTACCTATACGGGAGTCCAACCCCATACCGGTGGCTATATCCCTTATGTCCGCCCCCGTCTTTTCGGCGAGGCGCGCAAGCTCGTTGACGAAGGATATCTTCATAGCCAAAAAGGTGTTGCTCGCATACTTTATAAGCTCGGCGCTCTCCCAGTTGGTAACCACAAAGGGAACCTTTTTTTCGACGAAATACCTATAAAGGGAGAGCATCTTTTCTTCAACCCATTCGGGGGAGTTCTCTCCAAACCCTAAAACCACCCTTTCGGGGTTGAAGAAGTCGTAAACCGCTATACCCTCGCGCAGAAATTCGGGGTTGGAAACCACATAGGCTTTGTCGCCCAATATCTGTTGAACCCTTCTATTCGTCCCGACGGGAACGGTCGATTTCAAAACCACGATGTCCTTACCGCTTAAAAGCGGTTTTAAACTCTCCACCGCGGAAAAGACGAAGTTGAGGTTTGCCTTCCCCTTCGCATCCTGGGGCGTTCCGACGCAGATGAAGAAGACTTCGCACCCCTTTAGGTCGTTTATATCGGTTGTAAAGGAGAGCCTCCCGAGGTTTTTCTTTAAAAGACCTTCGAGGTCTTTCTCGTATATGGGAGGGATACCCCTTTTTAGCTTCTCTATTTTGGAGGGGTCTATATCGTAGGCTACCATCTCAAAACCCAATTCCGCCAAACCCACCGCCTGAATAAGCCCGACGTATCCCGTTCCTATAACTCCAACGCGCATTTTTCAAAAATGAGATTACCCCACAGGGAGGTTTTTGGAAAAATTTTCCCTTTGTATGCGACTGGACTGGAAACCTTCGCCCCCGCTTACGGTGGGTTTGGAGTGGGAACTCCAAATAGCGGACAGAAATACCCTACAACCCAAGGATATCTTCGAGGATATATACCCGAACCTCCCCGAGGAAATCCAGCCCTTAATCCACAAAGAGGTCTATAAATCGATGCTCGAAATAGTTACCCCCCCCCTTACGGACGAAAACGAAATAGAAAGTACCCTCAAAGGGGTATTGGATGCCTTCAAACCCCTGGCGGATGAGATGAATTTTCACCTCATAGGGTTGGGAAGTCTCTTTTTGGAACCGAAGGAGGAACCGAAAATAAACGTATCACCCCGCTACAAGAGGTTTGCGGAGGAATTCCAAGACCTATTAAAGGATTTCTATATCTACGGGATACACATACACGTGGGTATTCCAAACGCCGAGTGGGCGGTTAGGGCTTTCAACAATTTGGTTCGCTACGCACCCCTGCTTTTAGCCCTTGCCGCAAACACACCCTTTTATCGGGGTAGGAATACCGGTATCCACTCCTACAGGATGGTAGTCTTTGAAAAACTCCCCCGCGCGGGACTTCCCCAACACTTCAACCGCTATGAGGAATTCGAAAATCTTGTATCCCACCTCACAAATGCGGGTGCAATAGGGGGTATAAAAGACCTATGGTGGCATATCAGACCTAGACCCGATTACGGAACTATAGAGGTTAGGGTCTTCGACAGCCAATGGAACCTGGAAAGGATAAAATTCCTCGTGAGGTTGGTTAGGGCAATAGCCTATTACTCGGAGAGGTATCAGGACGAACCCCTTCCGGCGGAACTTTTAAATCAAAACTGGTGGTGGGCTAAGCGCTACTCACTGGATGCGGACTTCATAGACGAAAAAGGGAGAAAGGCTTTAAAACAGGTGGCTTTCGACCTCCTGTACAAATTCAAAGACTTGGGAATTCTGCAAAAGCTTGGTTACCGATTGGAGGAGCTGACGGCATTCTTGAGAAGACCCTCCCCCGCGAAGGATATAAGCTTTAGGGCTAAAGCGGTAGGTTTGGAAAAAATCGTCAAGGGGGCGGCGGTGGTTTAGGAGGCGACCACCCTGTTCCTCCCCTCCCTTTTTGCCCGGTAGAGGCGCAGGTCTGCAAGTTCGAAGAGCTTATCGAAGGAATAGGTTCCCTCCGCTTTGGAGCAGGCAACACCGATACTCACCGTTACGCCCAAGGTAGAATTCTTTCTCACCCTTACGCTTTTCGACGCGACGGCGAGCCTTATCCGCTCGGCTATCTCCACCGCCTCTTCGGGGGATACCCCGTGGAGCGCTATTAAAAACTCCTCACCACCCCAACGGACTACTATGTCGTCCTCCCTCAAAACCTCTCTAACCGCCTTAACAACCTCTTTGAGAACCTTATCCCCCGCCTCGTGACCGTAGGTGTCGTTAATCCTCTTAAAGTGGTCTATATCCATCAGGAGGAGGCATACATTTTCACCCTCTACCGAAGAGCGGGAAAGGAGCTTTTTTATGAGCTTAAAGCCCTCGCGGCGGTTGTAAACCCCGGTTAGGGGGTCTAAATTGGCGAGGGATAGACTCCGCTCGTGCTCCAGCGCATTTTCAAATATCAAAGCCAGGGTTGTGCGCGTTTCCTCCAGAAATTCCCTAAGTTTGGAAATCGAATTTTCGTCGACCTCCCTAAAACCGAAGAAGAGAACCCCTATAAGCTTCCTCTTTCGGGGAACCAATTTGTGAACGAACAACCTCTGGGTGGGAAGTTCGCATATACCCAAATCGAGGGGCAACTTTACCGGCTCTTCGATGAGCACATCCTCCTTATCCTGGAGCAGGCTTAAAAAACTCTCGTCGAGGGTATTCTTTATCTCCCCGAAGCCCTTGTTTACCTTCAGTTCGAAACCATCGTCGTAGGGACTCTTCAAATAAATAGCGGCGGCGGGGATGTCGTAATACCGAATTAGGTTGTTGAGAAGGATATTTGCCAGGCGGTCGGTGTCGAGGGTGGAGGTAAGCTTCTTTATCAAATCCTCCTTAAAGAGTTTTATCTCCATTACGTCCAAAACCTTTTCCAGGAGACCGTCGAGACTCTCACCCAGGGTGGAAAAACTCTTCTCCTCCAAAAGGGGGTAGAGCAGATTTTCCTTCTCTTCCCGGAGGTTTCGGATATCCTCCAACCTGCGAATGTTGGAGAGTTTATCCGCAAGACTTTTAATGGAATTCCTAACCTTCACCCAATACTCGCGAAAACGTTGGCGGTATAGGTAATTCACAAAAATCTGCGCGGCACCGACAAAACCCGCCAGCAGAAAGTGAACGGGCGACAAATAGGTTTCGTTTCCCGTTATAAGCCAAGCCCCTATGGGAACCAAAAAGACCATAGCCGCCACGGCGACGTTGGTGTAAAAGATGTATTGGGCTATTATGTCCTTCTTTTTTATCTCGTTTCTCCGGTTTGGCATTTCGGCAATTTCCCCTTATTAAACCTAATAAGACGATGTTTAAGGAAAAGGTCAAACGTTTCCACCTGGTGGGCATAGGCGGAATTGGAATGTCGGGCATAGCCCACATCCTCCTCGACATGGGTTACGAAGTGAGCGGTAGCGACCTATCGGAGGGAAAGAATGTAAAGCTTCTCCGTCAAAGGGGAGCAAAAATCTTCATAGGACACCGAAAGGAGAATTTACCCAAGGATACCCAGGTGGTGGTCTATTCCTCCGCCGTCTCCTCCGAGAGGAACCCGGAAATCCTCGAAGCCAAAAGGAGGGGGATACCGGTCATCCCTAGGGGTGAGATGCTCGCCGAACTGATGCGGGTAAAGGAGGGGATAGCGGTAAGCGGGAGCCACGGCAAGACGACCACCACCTCAATGCTCGCCCACATCTTTTTCAAAGCCGGGTTGGACCCTACGGTGATAATCGGGGGAAAACTCCAACTCTTTGAGGGAAAGAATGCCCGCCTCGGGCGGGGGGATGTGCTGATAGCGGAGGCGGACGAGAGCGACGGCTCCTTTTTGAGACTTTCGCCGGTCGTTTCGGTCATTACCAACATAGACGAGGAGCACCTCGACCACTACGGGAGTTTTGAAAACGTAAAAAACGCCTTTTTGGAGTTTGCAAACAAGGTTCCCTTTTACGGGTTTTCGGTTTTGAACCTGGACGACCCCAACGTGAGGGAGATATTTCCCCAAATATCCCGAAGGGTGGTCTCCTTCGGAATAAAATTCCCCGCCGATTACAGGGCTGTAAATGTGGAAAAGACCCCAAAGGGGTATAGGTTCGACGTGGAAACCCCAAAGGGATTGGTTAAGGATTTGGAACTAAAAGTCTGGGGTAGGCACAACATTTACAACGCCCTCGCCGCTATAGCCGTTTCCGCCGAAGGCGGGATTTCTTTTGAAAAAATAAGGGAAGCCCTTCGGGAGTTTAGAAATGCGGAGCGCAGGCTCGAGAAACTGGGAGAGCTTCCAAACGCCATCTTTTACGAGGACTACGCCCACCACCCGAGGGAGATAGAGGCTGTCTTTAACGCGCTTAGGGAGTTTTACCCCGAAAGGGAAATCGTTTTCGTCTTTCAACCCCACAGGTTTACGAGAACCTTCCACCTCTGGGAGGATTTCGTCAGGGTTTTAAAACCTTACAAGGGAATTGTTACCGAGATTTACCCCGCAAGTGAGGAGCCTATTCCGAACGTAACCGGCGAGAGACTCGCAAAGGACAGCGATTCCCTCTACGCGGAGGGTAAGGAGGAGATAATCCCCCTATTGGAGAGGCTCGTTAAAGGAAATACACCCAAGGTGGTCGTATTTTTGGGAGCCGGTTCCATAGGAGGTTGGGGAAGGGAGATAGTGGAAACCTTAAAGGGGAGGTTTTGAAGGTTCACCCGTTTTGGGATTCAAACCACCTCCTCCAACCCCAACCGCGTCCGGAACCTCTTCCCCTCCAACCGAAGCCGTGTCTCCACCCCCTACCGCTACAGCCCCACCCGCGGTTGTTATCAATCCTTACGATATTTTGGCTACCGCACTTGGGACACTTCAAAGTCCACCTAGGTTGTCCGAAGGGAACCTTAAACTCCTCGCCGCAGTCGAGACATTTAAAAATCCTCTCCATGGTTAGCACCTCCTAACCAAACACGATATTGAAATTAGGTTTCAGTATCAATAACCCCTATGAGGGGCAATACCAAGCAAAATCCCCCGCGGGGTGGGTAGAATTTCTTCCTTAAAAGGGTTTCGAGTATCCGTTTTTTCCGCCGAAGGGTATTGTCGAGAATTGCCTTTGAGAGTATTTTTTCGGTAAAATATACCTTTTGCGTTTAAAAAATTGAAGGAGGCACATTGATATGGCAAAAGAGAAATTTGTAAGGGAAAAGGAACACGTTAACGTCGGTACCATAGGTCACGTCGACCACGGTAAATCCACCCTTACCTCCGCTATCACCTGCGTCCTCGCAGCCGGAGACCTCCCCGGCGGTAAAGCCCAATGCCTCGACTACGAACAAATCGACCGCGCACCCGAAGAAAAAGAAAGGGGTATCACCATTAACATCACCCACGTCGAATACGAAACCCCCAAACGCCACTACGCCCACGTCGACTGCCCCGGTCACGCCGACTACATCAAAAACATGATTACCGGTGCCGCCCAAATGGACGGCGCTATCC
>JALWDU010000069.1 GCA_027036735.1 Aquificales bacterium
TAATTTACTACAAGAAGCTCACCCTGTCAAGTGAGCTTCATCATATTTCCCCAACCGCCGGAGGCGGTTGGGCTTAGATTTTCAAAGAACCAACTCCAGAATTCTTTAATATAGCCGAACTTTTTAATCTGTCAAGGCACTTCACAAAGGAGTGCTTCGATTTAAAAGAACCTTTTCCGCTAAGTGGGGATATTAAATTTTATATATAATTTATTTTCGACTCACTCTGAGAAAAATTAGAAAGGGGGAAAGATTAAACTTTAGCCCCCATCTGTTTAGCTTTTTCTATAACGTCTTCGATAGTTCCGACATAAGCAAATGCCATTTCGGGTAGGTGGTCATATTTACCGGTAAGAATTTCTTTCACACTTCTTATCGCGTCTTCGAGTTTTACATAAATACCGGGCATGCCGGTAAATTGTTCCGCAACGTGGAAGGGTTGAGATAGGAATCTTTGCAATCTTCTAGCCCTTGCAACAATGGCTTTATCCTCATCGGAAAGTTCTTCCATACCGAGGATAGCAATAATTTCTTGCAATTCTTTATACCTTTGTAGGATACGCTTAACTTCCATAGCTACTTGGTAATGCTCTTCCCCTACAAATTCGGGAGCTAGGAATTTCGACGAAGACTCTAGGGGGTCTATAGCGGGATAAATACCCAATTCTGCCAATCTCCTGGAGAGAACTACAAATGCATCGAGGTGTGCAAAGATAGACCAAGGTGCAGGGTCGGTTATATCGTCTGCGGGAACGTATACCGCTTGGAAAGAAGTTAACGAACCTTCCTTAGTCGAGGTAATCCTTTCCTCAACTTCTCCAACGTCGTTATTCAAAGTGGGCTGATAACCAACCTGCGAAGGCAACCTACCCAGAGTGGTAGAAACCTCGGCACCCGCCTGAACAAAACGGAATATGTTGTCTATAAAGATTAGAAGGTCTCTCTTTTCAACATCCCTAAAATATTCGGCCATGGTAAGACCGGTTTGGGCAACCCTAAACCTAACGCCGGGCGGCTCGTTCATCTGCCCGTATACCATAACCGTATAGGGAAGAACTCCGGATTCTTTCATTTCCAACCAAAGGTCGGTTCCTTCCCTAGTTCTTTCACCAACACCGACGAATACGGAATAACCTTTATGGAATTTTGCAATATTGTGAATTAGCTCCTGGATGAGAACGGTTTTTCCGACTCCCGCACCGCCGAATAGACCGGCTTTACCACCCTTGGGTATGGGAACCAAAAGGTCTATAACTTTAATACCGGTTTCCAAAATTTGATATTCGGTGGATTGCTCCGTAAGTGCGGGTGCAGGTCTAAAGATAGGCCAATACTCTTCCGCCTCAACGGGACCGGCTTCGTCAATAGGCTTACCCAAGACGTTGAAAATCCTACCCAGAGTAGGGGGACCTACAGGAACTTTTAAAGGCCCTCCTAACCATTCCACTTCCTGTCCTCTAACGAGTCCTTCCGAGGGACCCAGTACGATACATCTAACCCTTTTATCCCCGATGTGTTGAGCTATTTCCAGGTAGAGTTCTTCCTCTATCCAATTTCCCCTATCGTCCAGTCCTTTTCTGATAGTTTTTAGGGCATCTCTCACGGGGGGAAGCTTTTCGGTATCAAATTCAACGTCGACAACCGCACCTAGAACCTGAACTATTTTTCCTTTCAAGGTTTCTTTTTCGGCCATTTTTAGATATACCTCCAAAAGGTTTTAATTAAAAGGGAAAATTTTACATTTAGAAAACCCAAATATTAACCGGATTGTTTTAGAGCCTCAACGGCGTTGACGATATCTATAAGTTCGTTGGTAATGGATTCCTGACGTGCTACGTTATAGAGGTGCGTCCACTTCTTAATAGCATCTTCGGCATTTTTGGTAGCATTTTCCATAGCCATCATACGGGCAGCCTGTTCCGCCGCGTTGGATTCCAACATAGCCCTATACAATTGGAAGTTTAAATACCTGTGAAGAAGATTTTCGATAAAAGACTCAATGTTTTTAACCTCAAGCTCGTAGACCGCTTGAGGATTTTCTATAACGTTATCCTCTACCAGGATTTCGTTTAGAGGTAAAAATACCTTTTCCTGGACAAAATACGAAGTTTTGGTCTTTAATTGGTTGTGAAGGAGTATTACCCTATCGGTTTTCCCTTTAAGGAACCTCTCCTTCACGCTTTCACCTACAGTTTTTACCGCGGTGAAATCTATAGTCTTCCTAAATACATGGTCGAATTTGTTAACAATTTCAATATCCTTACCGTGTCTTTCGAAGTATTGAACCCCTTTTCTACCAATCAAATGGAGATAAACTTTTAAACCTTTATTGGAAAATTCTTCTATTTTTCTTTCCGCATACTTAATTATGGAAGAATTAAAAGCCCCACAAAGTCCTCTATCTGCGGTTACGAGGATTATATCTACCGCTTTGAGGTCTAACCTTACTTCAAATAAAGGGTGTATCATGGGGTCTATATGTTGACTAAATCTGCCAATAACCTCGTATAACCTTTCGGAATAAGGTCGGGCGAGTTCCGCCGCCTCATAAGCACTTTTCAGCTTGGCGGCGGCTATAAGTTTCATCGCATTAGTTATACGCTTGGTATTTTTAAGACCTTGGATTTTTCGCTTAATATCCTTAAGATTTAATTTCGCCATCTGTGCCTCCCTCTAGGCTGGTTAGATTAAGAGAATGATTATATAGTAGGCTTTACGTTAATAGATTTAAATACGTGCTATGTCTACCAACAAAAGGTCTAAAGGGAAATATCCCCTTAGGAGGGAATATTCGGCAGGGGGAGTAGTTATAAAAGATAAAAGTGAAGTTTTATTAATAAAAAATCCATCCAACATATGGACTTTTCCTAAAGGGCATATAGAAAAAGGGGAAACTAAAGAGCAAGCCGCCTTAAGGGAAGTTAAAGAAGAAACCAATATAGATGCGGAAATTGTAGACTATTTAGGGGAAATCAGTTATTTCTTCATATGGCAAGGGGTCAAAGTTTATAAAACCGTTTATTTTTACCTGATGAGATATGTAGCGGGTATACCGGTTCCCTCTTGGGAAGTTAAAGATGCAAGATTTTTTCCCCTTGAGAAGGCTACAAAACTTTTAAAGTATAAAGGAGATAAGGAAATTTTTAATAAAGCTCTTGAAAAATTAGACCTTCTTTGATGTTATCTCTCATATGAGAAAACTGGGAAAAATTAGTTTAGTAGGAACACATTTAGATTAAATTAGAAGCTGTTATGGGAAGCGCTTTTTTACATTACTCCAAGTTGGATAATCGAGAAATAGACAACCTTATTCAAAAAATGATAGAAACCTGTAAAAAAAAAGGGATAAAAGTAACCACGCAACGTATTTTAATTTTTAAGGAGTTGGCAAAACATACTAAAGAACATCCATCGGCTGAAGATTTATACAACTTATTAAAGGATAAAGTTTACGGCTTATCCATTAGTACGGTGTATCGCGCGCTCTCTATTTTTGAATCCCTAGGGTTGGTTCGAAGAATTCCCACACCGGATGGAAAAGCTCGTTTCGAAATAGCAAACGAACCACACGGACATTTCGTATGCCATTCATGCGGGAAGGTTTTTGATTTAGATGTAACCAGTTCCTCCTACAAAGATATAAGGAAAAATCTTTTCCAAAAAGGGTTTAATTTGGAAAGCTGTAACCTTGTATGTTTTGGAACCTGTAAAGATTGTTCCAATTAAGGCAATTTTTCGAAAACACTTTCCACTTCCTTTAAGGTTTTCAAATATACACTATTTATTCGCTCTTTAACCAACCAATAAAGAATGTAATTGATAACGGCTATTAAAAGACCGGCTGCGGTAGAATTTAAGGAAACGGCAATACCTTTAGCCAATAGTTTTAAACTGTCTGCAGACCCTAAGCCGTAGGCACTAAAAATTTCTATTAAACCCCAAACGGTACCCAATAACCCCAATAAGGTGGCAAGCGTAACGGAAAGGGATATAAAACCTATTCCTTTTTGTAAATCCCCATAAAGTATTAGAAATTTTTCCTCCAACAAACGAATTAACTCCCCTTTTGAAATTTCCTTTTTTAAATAAAGCTCCAAAAGTTCGATAAAAACTTGAGCTAAATATCCCCTATCCTTCCGTAAAATAGTCAACACTACATCGTAATGTCTGTTTAATAGTTCCCTTTTTATAGTTTGCCAGTTTTTGGGGAGAAGTTTAGACTTTTTTACACTAGACATTCTTTCAAGAAAGATTGCAATAGAAATAGTGGAGATTATAAAAAGTAGAAAAGCAACGATGGGTGCGTTTTTCCAAACGGTTAAAAATACATCCATAATATGGATTAAGTTATCAGAAGTCTGTTTTTATTTTTTCTTTTTTCCCTTCTTACCGCCCTGTTTCTCCTGAACAATAGTAGCTTTACCCTTTGCGGCGGCTTGCGCCATTCTTTTCTGACCAAGAGGTTCCCAAGGTTTGATTTCTCTAATTTTTCTGGCTGCGGTTTTACCACTGAGCTGTCTAATGTAGTAGAGTTTCGCCCTTCTAACTTTACCGAATTTAATTATTTCTATCTTTTCCAATTTAGGGCTGTATAAGGGAAAAGTTCTTTCTATACCAACGCCGTAGGATTCCTTTCTCACGGTAAAGTTTCTATTCAGCCCGGTACCCTGAAAACGTATTACCAATCCCTCAAAAGGTTGAACCCTCTCCTTATTACCTTCGATAACCCTATAGTAAACCCTTACGGTGTCTCCAACCCTAAAATCGGGTATTTCTATAGACCTTTTGTATCTTTCCTCTATCCTCTTGATAAGTTGGTCCATCTTCCAACCTCCTTCTATAGTGGAAAACGAAAGGTTATAGTATACACCATAATATAAGCCCGATAATGGTTGTAAAGGATACCTGCTTCGTTTTAGATAGATTCTTAATAGGAGAAAATACCTTTTTGGGGAAATGTTATTTTCAAAAGTTGGGTAAGAGAAAAATTATTATTCCAAAATATTTCTCAAATTTCAAAATTGGTTCATTCGAACCTTTTAATGTAATTAAGCTTTACCTAATTCAGAGAGGAGATACTCTACAACCTTTAGATGTTATCAATATTTCCTTTAACTCCAAAAGGATAGCCCAAAATTATCAAAAGTTTCTCTTTTTATCCAAAGTTTCGAAAATTATCTTAGAGTTTATTAGTGAGGCAGATCGCGAAATTTTTAAGTTGCTACTTTTAACGATTAAAATAAACCACTTTTTCTCCTTCAACTATATACGGTTTCTTCTCAATTTAACCCACATTTTGGGGTTTTCTATAGAAAATTTAAATCGACCGGGATGGATAAACTTGGTCAATTTATCCAACTGTAGGCCGGAAGAGTTAAAAAATTCTTATTGTATATATATTCACCCAAAAGAATTTGCTCTTCTTAAAAAGATATCTAATGCCCGCACCAAACCATTTGAAATAGATAAGAAGATAGAAAAGAATATAGAAGTTTTCTTTTACAAATTTTTGGAATTTCGAAAAGAGCAATTTTAAATGGGAGGTAGATTTTTTTTATTTTTTGAAACTAATTCTTCCAGAATTTCCTTAAAATATTCCGGAGAAATAAGTTTTATGCCTAATTCTTTTGCCCATTTTCTAATGCCTTCATCGGCACTGACCAAAATAGCATCCAATTCGTAAGCCAATAAAATAACTTCTACGTCTTCTTTGCTGTCTAATATACCCTGTCTTAGGGCTTCTCTATATTTTTCCCGCAAACTACGTATTACTTCCCCCAAATTTTCACGACTTTTTCCCTGTGCGTTTCGAACGTGCTCCTCCGCCACCCTTAATCCTTTATTGATTCGATTTCTCAAATCGGAAATAAAGTCGTAAACAAACTCCGCAGGAATTAATAAGTTATACTTCCGCGGATTTCTTAATCTTATAACTAGTTCAAATTTAGGGATTAAACCATTCAACTTTACCATTTTCTGCAATTCATCGTATACGGATATAGGCATATAAAATTCCGCACCGCTATGTTCCATAAGATATAAAAGGTCTTCGGCTGCATCGATAATATCGTTACTAAACTTCTTATATAGCTGAGGATTTGTAAAAATACTGGTATCGAGAACAAATTTTAAACTCTGCATAAAATAAAAAATTTTTTAATTATTTTTGGGATTATCAGTAATTATACACTTTAAACCTTCTCCCGGATAATAACTACATTCTGCAAAATAGGGACCTACTTGTGTAGTTTTATTATTATTATTATACACCAAGCGGGTGGCAATATCAACAGCATTACCATTATTATCTACTAATTGACCCTTAGTATTACACGTTAAATTGTCAACATAAATAGAATATGTTTCACTATATGTAGTTGTTGTTACCCCTGTTACTGTTGAACCTGATGTTACAATTTTCCAATGTATATTCTCTATAACATCGGATTGAGAAGTATAAGCCGCAAAAACAGCATAAATTGGTTTATCAGGAACTCCTACATTAAAACCTATTAATTTTTTACAGTTTGTTAGATTACCTAAGATAGTTGAATCAATTAAGTATTGAGGATGGTCTATACAAAAAGTTATTAGATCCATTAGACAAGCCCGCGCATATGGTTCAGCATAAGAACTAACTTTAGACTTTTGTTGATACCTTATATAGGTAGGTACAGCTAAAGAAATTAGAATAGCCGCTATAGCTATTATTGTTAATATCTCTATTAAGGTAAAACCCTTCCTACTCATTTATAATTTGTATTGTATAAGGATTTTTTAAGAATTCATTCCATGAAGATTATTTGCAGAAAAAATAAAAAATTAGAAAAGAATTAACTTTTTAATTATTTTTGGGATTATCGGTAATTATGCATTTAATGCCTTCATCTTGATAATAACTACATTCCGCAAAATAGGGACCTACTTGAACCGTTCTATTGTTATCATTGTAAACCAAACGAGTGGTAACGTCAACCACATTACCGTTATTATCCACCAAATGTCCCGAAGTATCACAGGACAAATCATCCACATAAATAGAATATGTTTCACTATAACTAGTAGTGGTCGATCCTCCACTTAAGGAAGAACCACTACTGGTACTAGTCCACCTAATATCCTCTGCTATATCGGTTTGGTTAAGTTGAGGAGCAAACACCACATAATTTACTCCGTCAGGGGTTGGAGAATTAGTTCCTATAAGTTCTTTACAATTTGTCATCTTCTCCACAATAGTGGAGTTTAAGGCACTTCCCGGATGCTCCATACAGTAGGTGATTAAATCCATAAGGCACGCCCGGGCATACGGTTCGGCATAAGAACTAACCTTAGATTTCTGCTGATACTTTATATAGGATGGAATTGCCATGGATGCGAGAATTGCAATAATCGCAATTACTACCAGGAGTTCCACCAAAGTAAAACCTCTTTTGGTGCTACCCCTTAAGGAAAGGGCCTTTTGCAGGTCATTTAAAAGGATCCTTCGCATTACGAACACCTCCTCTAAGGTTTTGTATTAACAAATATAAAAATAAAAAACCTAAAAAGTCAATTAATGCTTGCTGATTTTTAATCCCATTTTTTCATCGAAGCCAATTTAACCCTTCCCGCCACCTTTAGAGGTAAGCCCCAGACTTTTGTAAATAGTTTTCCGGCAATATGGTCAAAGGCATCGGCGGGCGAATAGGTTGCCAAATCTTCGACATATAGAGATTTTGGAGATTTTCTACCGACAACGTAAATATTTCCCTTATAAAGTTTTAAACGAACATCTCCAGTAACATCGGCGGCTAAAGTATTGTTGAAGGCATCCATAGCCTCTCGCTGTTTCGAAAACCAAAGTCCGTTATAAACCAAGGTAGCGTATTGATGTCTAATATGTTCGATATGATAGTGATAGGTAAAGCGTTCGGTGGTTAGGGAAAGTAGTTCATCGTAAGCCTTGTAAAGGATAAAAGCCCCGGGAGCCTCATAGAGTTCCCTACTCTTTATACCCACCAAGCGGTTTTCCACCATATCAACCCTACCCACCCCATGACGGGCACCTATTTTGTTTAATTCCTCTATGAGTTGATAGAGCTGTTCAAATCGCTTTCCGTTAACGGCAACGGGAGTTCCTTCTTCAAAGGTAACGGTTATATATTCGGGTTCGTTGGGAGCCTTTTCTGGGTCGACCGTTATTTGCCAAGCATCTTTAGGAGGTTCTTGCCAGATATCCTCTAGAATTCCCGCCTCTATAGATACTCCCCACAAATTCCTATCTATGGAATAGGGCTTTTCCTTGGTTACGGGCACCGGTATACCGTGTTTTTTTGCATATTCGATTTCTTCATCTCTGGATTTGAATTCCCACTCACGCACAGGAGCCAAAACCTCTATATCCGGTGCCAAAGCCCAGGCGGATACCTCAAATCTCACCTGGTCGTTTCCTTTTCCGGTGGAGCCGTGGGCTATGTAATCGGCTCCATATTTCTTGGCTATTTCTATAAGTTTCTTACTTATTAAGGGACGGGAAAGGGAAGCCGTTAAGGGGTATTTATTTTCGTAGAGGGCTAAAGCCCGCAAAGTGGGTAAACAGTATTCCCTTGCAAACTCCTCCCTTACATCTTCAACTATCGCCTCTACAGCACCGGCGAGTTTCGCTTTTTCCGGTATATAGTCGAGTTCTTCGCCCTGACCCACATCGGCGGTATAGGTTATAACTTCGAATCCTTTGTCGGTAAGCCAACGAACTATCACCGAAGTATCCAGACCTCCCGAATAAGCCAAGACTACCCTCTTTTTTCCCATTCCAGGTTTTGTATTTTAAGGTTCCCGGTTAAGAAACTGTTAATAGCCTTACCCTTAAAAGGTGGAGGTTTTAAATAATCCTTTCTATGGGAAAACTTCAAAAATTGGGTTCCCTTCTATTGTTGGGAGCTTTGTTGTCTACCACAACTTATGCCTCTACAAATTCAACATCTCTCCAGCTGAAAAATTCAACACAAACGGTAATAGATAACACAACCCAAAGAAGTTTGAAATCTCAAATTAAAACTTCCCCGGCATTTGCGCCTATACTAGCCGCGGCACAGGAAGAGCTTCACAAGATAATAGACAAAGTTGCACCTTCGGTGGTTACTATTCTGACCTACAAAGAGATAAAGGTTGTTCAACCCGTTATTCCTCCGGGATTCGATGAATTTAGAAGGTGGTTGCCTCCCGACTTGAGGAATTTTCTACCCTTTTTCGGTCAACCAAAGGTAAAAAAGGAAAGGGCTTTGGGTTCCGGCTTTATCTTTAAGGTAGACAAAGATTGGGTTTATATACTTACCAACAACCACGTTGTATCCAACGCAAAAAAGATTATTGTTAAGGTAAGTAGACTAAAGGAAGTTCAAGCAGTCCTCGTTGGGGCAGACCCCAAAACGGATTTGGCAGTCGTTAAAATTCCCTGCAAGGAAGTTCCAAATGCCGAAAATAGGGTTGCTAAGCTTGGAGATTCCTCAAAGGTAAGGGTAGGGGATTTCGTAGTGGCTATAGGTAATCCCTTCGGATTGGAAGACACGGCAACCTTTGGAATCGTTTCAGCCCTCCACCGTAGGATTGGTTTAGACGTTTACGAAAATTTTATTCAAACCCAGGCACCCATAAATCCGGGAAACAGTGGAGGACCTCTCGTTAATATTCGGGGTGAGGTAATAGGAATAAACACGGCCATTATTGCAAATGCTCAAGGATTGGGTTTTGCAATTCCCATAAATCTCGCGAAATGGGTTGCAAAACAACTTATAGAACACGGAAAGGTTATTAGGGGATGGCTGGGGGTTGTTATCGAGGACCTAACCCCTCCCGTTGCCGAAGCGTTGGGGCTAAATCACGGTGTTATAGTTTTAAAAGTGGTTCCCGGTAGTCCCGCCGAAAAGGCCGGTTTACAACCGGGAGACATTATTCTGGCTATAAATGGAAATCCCATTAAAAATGCAACCGACCTTCAGTTTACGGTAATGAAAACCCCACCCGGGGAAGAGA
Organism: Aquificales bacterium; assembly: GCA_027036735.1. Lineage (GTDB taxonomy): Bacteria > Aquificota > Aquificia > Aquificales > QOAS01 > QOAS01. The sequence goes on from JALWDU010000069.1 coordinate 10,012, forward strand.
TAACCCTTACCGTTTTAAGGGGAGATAAAAAGTTCAATATCCGTGTTAAGGTTGGTAAAATGCCTTCCTCAACCCAACAGGTGCAACAGACCATCTATTACAACTTGGGGTTGGTATTGAGAAATCCCTCCCCCGATGAGCTCAAACAATATAACGCACCTTATGGGGTTATAGTTACCAACGTATATCCCGGCTCCCCGGCGGCTATGGCGGGAGTTAAACCCGGAATGCTCATAATGAGGGTTAACAACATTCCGGTAAAATCGGTCTCACAATTTATGGAGATAGTGGAAAAACTTACCAAGGAAAAGAAACCCATAGTTTTATTTGCAAAGGGATTAAACGGAAACTTTTATGTAATAACGATAGAAAATAGATAAATATTTTACGATAGGTATCATTGCCATTTTTCTCTAAACCTTTATTTTAAATTAGCTTGGCTATTTCTCCTCTTTCTGTTACATTTCATAAAGTATGTATTCGCCTACAGAACAGGAGTTCCTAAAAAAGTATTTGAAAAAAATTTCCAAAATACCCCTGCTTACGCCGGAGGAAGAAAAGGAACTGGCTAAGAGGGCAAAAGAGGGAGACAAAGAGGCTTTAAAAAAATTGGTAGAGTCCAACTTAAGATTTGTAGTTTCGGTAGCCCGGCAATACAGCGGTTACGGGGGTCCCCTCTCGGAATTAATAGCCGCCGGCAATTTGGGTTTATTGGAAGCTGCAAAGCGATTTGACCCCGATAAAGGGGTTCGATTTATTTCCTATGCGGTTTGGTGGATTAGACAGGCTATAATGCAAGCCATTGCCCAGCATACCGGAGCCGTGAGACTCCCGGTAAAACATCTCAATTTGGTAAACCGTATATCGCACGTTTATGCGGAATTGTTGAAAGAACTTGGGGAAGAACCCCCTCCCGACCTTATAGCCGAACGCCTCAACCGCGAACTTGTGGAAAGGGACTTGGAAAAGAAACTCGGAAGAAAACCTACGGAAGAAGAGATAAAAGAGGAGCTGGAAAAACGGAAGAAGAAAGGGGAATATATAACGCCGGATGAGATAGCGGAAATTATGGCTTTAACACGGGAAGCGCTTTCCCTCGATATGCCGGTGGGAGATGAGGAAGATACCCATTTTATCGACTTTCTCTCATTCCACGGAACCGAAGATGTTGAGAAAAAAATTATTGAAGAAAGTTTAAAGAAAGAGATTAGAAAACTTTTAGAGCAGTTGCCGGAAAAGGAGAGGAAGGTAATAGAACTACGTTTCGGTTTAACAGGTGAGGAACCGAAAACGCTAAGGGAGATAGGAGAAATTTTGGGCATATCCCGTGAGAGGACTAGACAGTTGGAAAATAGAGCCTTGCGACGTTTAAGGCAGCTGGCGATGAAGAGACACCTAAAGGAATACCTTTCCTAAACTATTTGGGCTACCGCCACCGAATACTCCTTTTCGTGGGCTAAAGAAACAATTACTTTTTTTTCACTTTCCCTCAACAGTTCTCCCTCTTTTCCCAAAATGTATACCTCTGCGGGTAAACCTCTTCGTCCAACCACTTCAATCTGGCGGAATTTCAAAACCACTCCAAAAGATTGAAAGAAGGCTTTTATTACCGCCTCCTTAGCCGCCCACCGTGCGGCCAGACAGGGAATGGGATTTTTTTGAGAGAAACAGTATTCCCTTTCCCGCGGGGTATATATACGGGTCAAAAATCTATCTCCAAACTTTTTTAAGCTTCTCTCTATACGGCTGTTGTCCACTATATCTATGCCCAGCATTTAGTTTAAACTTTAAAAGGCATGAAACGAACTTTTATTGGGGGAATCCTTACCCTATTCCTCTTCGGTGGAAATCTTGGGGCTACGGAACCCCATAAAATCTGTGCTACCCACTACTATATAGTTGAACCCGTAAAACTTATGCCGGTATTGCTAAAATACCACAGGGAACTACACCTAACCGAAGAGCAGAAAGAGGAGATAAAAGGGGAAATACGCCTTATAAAGGAAAAAATAATTCCCCTGGACAGGGCTATAGACAAACTTTCGGAAAAAGTCCGACACGATATGTTGGTATCCGACAACCGTCTCCTGGTAGAGGGGGAAATGCGCGTATTGGCAAATCTAAAAGTGGAAAGGAGTTTGTATAACTACAAATGTATTCGGAATTTGAAAAGGATACTTACAAAGGAGCAATTTGAGAAACTACTCAAATTGGCGGGATATTAACCTACTAGATACACCGTCTCAACCGTTATTAGTCCTTCTTTCACAACTTCTTTTAAAAAGGGGATTAAGATATTTTCAACCTTTTCGGGGTTATCTATAATTTCCACAACCAAAGGCAAATCCTTTTTCGGTAGAAGGGTATGCCTTCTCAATTTTCTGTGTTTACCGAAGCCAGCCATACCTTTAAAAACCGTTGCTCCGGCAATATCGTTTCTCAGACACCATTCGAGGATATATTTGTAAAGTGGTTCGCCGTTATAGGTATCCTCTTCGGCTATAAATACCCTAACCAACTTTGCAGCCGTTAAATTTTTCTCCTCCATTAGGAATTAAAATAAATCCGCGATGTTCAGATTCGTTTACGGTAAGACTTGGATTTCAAAAGTATTCCTCGCCATTTTGGCTTTTGTCTTCATTATAGGCACCGCGGTAATGTGGGGACCGGGAGGACTCAATTTCGGAGGGGGAAACTTTATAGCTAAGGTGGGAGATATTTCCATCACCCCAAAAGAGTATATTTTAGAACTAAACCGGTTGAATAACCTTTACGGTTCAAAGTTACCCCGCGAACAGATTAAAAAAGAGGCTTTAAACAATCTTCTACTAACGGCTATTTTTGCCTATCTTGCCGAGAAAAACCATTTCTATGTGGCGGAGGACGAAATAAGAGATTTTATAAAAAGGCAGTTTTCGGACAAAAAGGGACACTTTCAACCCCAACTATTCGAAAATTATCTAAAAGCTTTGAAAATAACACCTCAAGAGTTCGAGAATATGGTAAGAATAACCCTTTTGGCTAATAAATATAAAAGAGCCGTTTATTCGACAACCTACGCCAACCAACCGACCGTGGAGGTTTTTCTCCTACCCTTCACCCTTCAATTGGAGGTAGAGGTTATTAAGCTTTCCTATGAAGGTTTTGAAAGTAAAATTTCGGTAAACGAAAAGGATTTAAAAGAATTTTATAACTCCATAAAAGATAGATTTGCCTTAGAGGAGCCTCCAAAAGTAGAAGTTTTTAAGGCAAATACCCCTGAGGAAGCTAGGAGACTAGTTGAATCCATAAAGGAAGGAAAAACCATTCAACCGTATAAGGTTATTCCGCTTAATAACGATACCCAACGGGTTCCTAAAGAACTTATTCCCCTTATGGAAAAACTAAAAAATTCGAAAAATATCGCCGTTGTTAAGACGGATAAGGGCGAATATTTAATAGGGATATATAAAAGTGGAAAAAAGAGAATTCCCTCTTTTGCTGAAGTTCGAAATGAGGTAATCGAACTTTACAAGAGGTTAAAAACTGTGGAATGGATGCACTCCCATATAGAGGAACTGGCGGCAAAACTCCTATCGGGAAAGTACAAAGGGACGGTAGAGAGGGGTAAAGTTGTCGCTTACAATCTCATGGAAAATTTTCACCTATCCCCCGAGGATTTGTTTAGAATTCTTGCGGGCGAGACTCTGATTAAAGTTCCAACCCCCGACGGAATAGCGGTTATAAAAGTCCTATCGGTGGAATGGAAGAAGGATATTTCCCCCCAATTGGAGTATACCTATTCCCTCACCGTTAGGAATTCCTTCTACCTCAAAAAACTTCAAGAGGTTTTGAACTACGTCTACAGAAACGGAGAGGTGGAAATAAAGGTTAACAAACAACTTTTAGAGGCTTTTTAAATATCGAAGATTATTTCCGCCTTGTAACGGTTATTTTCTTTTTCCATTCTCAATCTGTGGTAGGTAGCCGCCTTTAGCAGCAGTTTTTTACCGTGTTTTAATGGGTTGTATTTTTCCCCTTTGAGGAGAAGTTTTGCATACCTCCCCTCGGGTTCCAATTGGAGAACCTCGCACACGGCGGGAACAAATTTTTTGGCGTCGAAAAGGTAAAGTATCTCGTTGAGAATATCCGCCAAAAGGTAGGGAAATCCCGCACTCTCCACCTCGAGGATTACTTCATCCTTCGGTTCCACCTTGGAAAGGTCTACCATCTCGTTCACCGTTGCGAGGATGGAATTACACACCAGTTGTCTTAAATCGTCCCCCCAAACTTTTATCCCGGCATCGGCGGTTATATCGTAAATGGGCTCGTAAGGGGGAATGGAAACCACTTACGCCGCCTCCTCCATAAGCTTTTTCAATTCCTGCGGAAGTTCGGCTTCGACATCTTTTATTTCCCCTTCAGAAACGTATTCCTTAATCGCACCGAAAACGGCTTTTATAGCCTTTAAAGCTTCCTCTTTTGTGGGAAAATCGTTGTGAGCCAACCTTTGGTCCTCTTTCATAACCTCTTCGATGAATTCGTCCACGTGCTTTATCTTTTCCGGTTTTTCGTGGAAATCCCATCCGTCGACCGCTATAGCTTTAATACACATGGGCAGTTGGGCTAAAAGTTGAACGAACTCGGCGGGGTAGAGCCTATTTCTCAAGGCGTGCAGAACCGCCTTTGTAACCCTAAAGGCTTTGTCTTTGTCCTCGGGATTTCCCAGACGTTTTGCCACCTTTCCCAAAAATTCGTAACCGGTGGCGGCGTATTTTTCGAAGTGGTGGTGTTTGAGCGTCATCTCTACCCCTCCCAATAGGGGAAATATAGGTTTCTCCGCAAAAAGTGGTATGAAGGAATTAATCCCAAACGGGGGAGGAGAGGTATTTTTCCCCACCGTCGGGGGCTATGGCTACTATGACACCTTTAGATAATTTTTCCGCCAATTTAATGGCGGCGTGAACGGCGGCACCGCTGGAGATTCCCAAAAACAATCCCTCTTCCTTGGCAAGTCTCCGCGTCATTTCGTAAGCCTCCGGAGTTTTTACATAAACCATGCGGTCGATAATGGTTTCGTCGAAAATACCCGGTTTAATCGAACTTTCCATATGCTTTAAGCCCTCTATGCCGTGACGAGGTTCCGCCGGTTGAACCCCCACAATTTCTATGTTTGGGTTGTAAATTTTCAACCTACGTCCGGTTCCGACCAATGTTCCACCCGTCCCCGCTCCGGCAACAAAATGGGTAATCCGACCGCGGGTTTGTTCCCAAATCTCCACCCCCGTAGAGTAGAAGTGGGCTTTCCAGTTGGAGTGGTTGTTATACTGGTCGATGTAGTAATACCTATCGGGATATTTTTTTACCAACTCCCGTACAAAGCGGATGGCTCCGTCGGTACCCTCTTCGGCGGGGGTGAGGTGGAGGGTTGCACCAAAGATTTTCAATATCCTTTTCCGTTCCTCCGATACGCCTTCCGACATTGCTAGCTCGACTTTAAACCCCAACGCCCTCCCTATCATAGCCAAGGCTATTCCGGTATTTCCGCTGGTGGCGTCTATTATGGTCTTTTCGGGGGTAAGTTCTCCACTCTTGACGGCATCCATTATCATGCGCAGAGCCGGTCTATCCTTTACGGAACCGCCCGGATTGAACTTTTCCAGTTTTACCCAAATTTCCACGTTGGGATTGGGGTTTAATTTGCGCAATTTAACCAAAGGGGTGTTTCCTATAAGACTTATAAGCTCCTCCCTCGGTTTTCTAAACGGTTCGTCAAATTCCCCGTAAACGAACATTATTTATATTCCACTATAACAACCCCTCCCCAGGCGCCGATTCGAACGATTTTTCCATCGGAAGTTCTGAAAGTCACCACACCGGTGTGGGTTTTGGTATCACCTTCCGACTCCTCAAACCATACGTAACCCTTTCCGTGATAGACTTTGACCGGCTTTTCGGCTCCTGCGGGATATACGTAAACGGTATATTCGCCTCCCGTTATTTTGAGAAGGCTCTTTTCCAATCGGGTACCGAATTTACTCTGAACCAACCAGTAAGCCCCTCCAACCAAAAGTAGCAAAACCAAACCTATCAGCAGAATGACTATTCCCTTTTTACCCGTCATAGTGGTTCAATTTAAAAAATCCCCGCCGAAGGCGGGCTACAATTTTTCTTTTAAGGTTCGGAGAATCTCTTCCACGTCAAAGGACAAACACCTTTTGGGTGGCGTGTGGGGGCAAGGGGCTGGAAAGCAGGGGGAACACTCCAAGCTTTTATACAAAACCGTTACATTTTTTCCCAAAGGTCTCCAAACAACCGGGTCGGTGGGACCGAACAATACTAAAGTGGGAACTCCCAAATATCCCGCCAGGTGCGAGAAGCCACTGTCATTACCGACAAAGCCTCTTACCCCCTTCAAAAGATGTGCAAATTCTCCGATATCCTCAACGGTGTGGGTTTCAAAATCTTTCAAATTCTCCCGAAGGTGGTATTCGGCTACTCCCAAAACAAAAATGGGGGATAGTCCCATCTTATCCAATAGGTGGTAAAGTTTGGTGTAGAGTTCCAGCGGTGGGTTTTTCTTCTCCGAACCGCTACCCGGATGGAGAACCACCCTTCCCTTCCAATCATTAGCCTTTTTTATTGGCAAACTCTCGGAAAGAGGAACATTGTCGAGACCCAAAACGCGGAGATAATAACGGGTTACGTGTTCCCTTTCGGGTGGAAAGGGATATACCCATTCCACATCGGGGTGTTCAATAAATTTGTTTGCCGATATTAGAACTACCTTTTTGTAGGTATCCACACGGGGAATTTCGGAGAATATTCTGTCCGCAAAGCCGGCTTCTACCGCCAAGGGAAGAACATCGGTATTTCCGACAAAATGAACCTCCCAACCCCGCTTTTTATAAGCTTCGGCTACGGGGAAGGTGAGGAGGGTATCCCCCAAACCTCCCCTACGGTATAGGAGAAGTTTTTTATCCATTGGAAGTTCTTTTCAATCTCTGTTTCAACCTCTTTAAGGTCTTATCAACCGCTATCCCCCTGCCGGAGGAGATAGAGGTTTTAATAAATTCCACAAAGTGTTTTACATGGGGGTTATCCCCATATAGGTGTTCTATTTCCTCCAGAGCCTCCGAAAGGGTGTTGGATAGATAGAGTTTTTTGTAAACCTTTTTGAGGAGTTCTATATCGCTCCGGGAAAAGTTGTTCCTCCTAAGGGCTACGGTATTTAAACCTTTAGCCTCCACATGGTGTCCGGCTACTTTGACATAGGGGGGAACGTCTTTGTTTACCCCACTCAGTCCGCCTACTATGGCGTAGGCACCTATTCGACACCACTGATGCACCGCCGCAAGTCCTCCAATAAAGGCGTGGTGTTCAACTTTAACGTGTCCCCCCAAGGTTGCGGCGTTAGCCATTATAACGTAATCGCCCACCTCGCAGTCGTGGGCTACGTGGCTGTAAGCCATTAGAAAAACGTTATTTCCTACATAGGTTACGCCTCTGTCGAAATCGGTTCCCCTGTTTACGGTAACGTATTCCCTCAAAATGGTGTTGTCGCCTATAAACACCCCACCCTTTTCACCTTTATCCCTTATATGTTGGGGAGCATCCCCTATAACACACCCATCGTGAATTTCGCAATATTCACCTATTTCCACATTGTGGAAAATGGAGACCCTATTCCCTATTTTGGTTCCCCTTCCCACCTTTATTTTTCCCTTTAAGATTGAAAAAGCTCCGATTTCGACGTCTTCCGCCAACTCTATATCGCCGTCCAAAATGGCGGTTGGATGGATTTTCGCCATATCGGTTAATTTACCTTAATCGAGGCTTAATAAGTTTTTAACAATGCAAAAGAAGAGGTTGGTATTGTGCGTAACGGGAGCAAGCGGTGCCTATTACGCCAAAACTTTTTTGGAAGTTGCGCTAGAGCTCGATATAAGCCTCGACTGTATCTTTTCGGAAAACGGTAAAAGGGTTTTCGCCTTTGAGACCGACCAATCTTTTATCGAATTCAAACGGTCGCTGGAAAAAATAGGTGTTAATTTCCACGAACCTTCAGACCTATTCTCCCCTCTCGCCAGCGGTTCGGTGCTGAGTTCCTACGACGGGGTTGTGGTCTTACCTTGTTCGGTTGGAACATTGGGAGCCGTTGCCAACGGGGTTGTTTCAAATCTTATACACCGCGTTTGCGATGTGGCGATAAAGGAGGGAGTTCCCCTAATACTTGGCGTTAGGGAAATGCCCCAAAATCCGATTCATCTGGAAAATATGCTAAAGCTCCAAAAAATGGGGGTAAAGGCTTTCGTTCTATCGCCCGGTTTTTACGGAAAACCAAAAACCTTGGAGGATTTATACCTGTTTACGGTGGGAAAGATTTTAGACCTGTTAAAGATAAAACACGAAATATACAAGAGGTGGAAAAAGACTTAATAACCGAGTTCCTCCAAAAGTTTTACGTGGTGTTTCGCCTCCCTAAATTCTTTGGTTTGCAATATGAATTTGTGGAACTCTATATTGGTCTTCAAACCGGTTCCCTCTATTACGGTTTCGTCCAAAACCCTTAAAGCGCGGTTCATCAGCTCCTCTCTATTTGGAGCCCATACGATAAATTTAGCCAACAGGCTGTCGTAAAAAGGCGGAACTTTATACCCCTGATAGAGATGGGTATCCACCCTAACGCCAAACCCTCCGGGCAGTATTAGACGTTCGACAGGTCCGGGCGCCGGGGTAAAGGTTCGGGGGTCTTCCGCATTTATCCTCATTTCCAGAGCCATACCGTTGATTTGAGGATAAAGGGGAATATCCAATTTCTCCCCCATTGCGATTAAGAATTGCCACTTTACAAGGTCTATACCGGTTACCATTTCCGTTACCGGGTGTTCTACCTGTATCCTACCGTTCATCTCTATAAAGTAAAAGTTCCCACTTTGTGTATCGTAGAGAAACTCAACCGTGCCGGCACCTTGATAGTTAACGGCTTTTGCAAATTTTACCGCAGCTTCGTAAAGCTTTTCACGCGTAGGCGTATCTATCGATGGAGAGGGTGCCTCCTCTATTACCTTCTGATGGCGGCGCTGAATGGAGCATTCCCTATCCCCTACGGGAACGACTTTTCCGTGCATATCTGCCAATATTTGAACCTCTATATGTTTCGGATTGAGCAGAAACTTCTCTATGTAAACGGTATCATCCCCAAAGGAAACTTTTGCCTCGCTACGAGCCAAAGGATATTTTTCCCTAAGTTCCTTTTCGCTATAGACCACCCGCATTCCCCGTCCGCCGCCCCCCGCGGCGGCTTTTAAAATTACGGGATAGCCTATTTCGTAGGCTATATCGAGTGCCTCCTCCAAAGTAGTTCGGCGTGCGCTGCCGGGAATGGTTGGCACCCCCGCCCTTTTAGCAATTTGCTTCGCCTTAACCTTGTTTCCTATAAGACGCAGGGTTTGGGGAGAAGGACCTATAAATATCAAACCGTTAGCCTCTACAATCTCGGCAAATTTCGGATTTTCGGACAGAAAGCCGTAACCGGGATATACGGCGTCGGCACCGGTTATTTCTGCTGCGGAGATAATATTGGGAATATTTAGATAGCTCTCCTGAGGATTGGGGGGACCTATACATATAGCCTCGTCGGCGAGCATAACGTGCAGGCTATCTTTATCCGCTTCCGAATATACGGCAACCGTTTTAATACCCAACTCCTTACAAGTTCTTATAGCCCTTACGGCAATTTCCCCCCTATTGGCTATTACAACCTTTTTGATATCCCTACGCTGGAGACTATCGGTCATTTAAACCTTAAATGTTAATCGGAAAAGGAAAAAGCCCTATTGGCGGAAACTTTCCTCCTCAATTTCCCTTATTAAGGACAACCTTTCGGAATGCCTTCCACCCTCAAAAGGGGTCGACAACCACGTTTCGACAATTTCCCTCGTGAGGTCTTCACCCGTTACCCTGCCGCCCAGGCATAGGATATTGCTGTCGTTATGCAGACGGGAATATTTTGCCGAATAGATGTTATGGCACAGGGCAGCCCTCACCCCTTTAAACTTGTTCGCGACTATAGACATTCCTATACCGCTTCCGCATATCAATATGCCCCTTTCCACTTCGCCCCTCGATACCTTTTCCGCCACCGCTTTGGCAAAAATCGGATAGTGACAGCGCTCTTCGGAATGCGTACCTACATCCAAAACTTCAAACCCCTTTTCCTTCAGGAGTTTTTTGACGAATTCCTTAAGCCTAAAGCCCGCGTGGTCGGCTCCTATAGCTATTTTTTGTCCCGTCATAAGTTTAAAATCTTCCGCAATGCTCCTCTTTTTCGGCGGAAGTTTTGACCCGGTTCACATAGGGCATCTCGTCCTGGCGCGCGATGTTAGGGAAACCTTTAGCTACGAGAAGGTTATATTTATTCCAACCTATATTTCTCCTTTTAAGGTAAAAAGGGGACACAGCGCCCCGCCCGAAGATAGGGTTAAAATGCTACAGCTTGCCATCAAAGGGTTGAATTACTTCGATATCGATACCTACGAGGTGGAAAGAAAGGAAATTTCTTACACGATTTATACCGTATTATACCTGCGTTCCAAATACGGTTTGGAATTCATTCACTGGCTTATGGGGGACGATACCTTTTTAAATTTCCACAAATGGTTTGAGTGGAAAAGATTGCTCAAATTGATAGTTCCCGTTGTTGTTGTTAGAACTTCCACTCCCGAGGAAATTTTAAAGTATGCCCGGGAAACTTTAGAACTTAACCCGGAACGGCTACGAATTTACTCCTCAAGGAGGATAGATATTTCCTCAACCGAAATAAGGAATAGGATTAGAAACGGAAGGGATATCCGCTATCTGGTTCCCGAAGAGGTAGAGGCTTACATAAGGGAAAGAGGTTTATACCTTTAAGGTGCCACGCGTTTCCTTCCCTTCCTCCTGCGGCGGGCTATAATTTTCCTCCCACTTTTGGTGGACATCCTCGCTAAGAAACCGCTCTTTCTCTTCCTCTTAAGGTTGGATATGTGGGTCTTTATTCTCTCGGTAGCCATTTTAAGTCCTCCCCTTTAAGATTTTTCCGTCAAATGGAGCTTATTTTAAATCGATGGAAGGTTAAAGGAAAGAAAAGCTTAGAAACCCGCTTTTCCGGAGAGCACGCCGGTAAAGAGGAGTATCAATGCTATTAGCAAACCGTAAAGTATTGCGGTTTCCGCGAATGCCAAACCGATGAAGAAGTACAGCCTTAGTTTATTTTCGAGGTTAGGGTTTCTAGCCAAACCCTCCATCATACCCCTTGCGGAAGCACCGAAACCGACACCACCACCCGCTGCAGCCGCACCAACGGCAACACCGGCACCGACCGCTACCAAACCGAAGAAAATAGCCTTAGCCAAAGTTGCGTCCATTTTATAAACCTCCTCCTTAGTTTTTAACAGCCAAAACCGGCTTATCTAAATTCTCTATAAGTTTACATAAACTTTTGTTATCCAAACAGCCGAGAATTACCAAATCGGTATCCGATAAATCCATTTCCTTAATAGCTCTCGAGACTTCGTAAACCTCCGCCTTAACGGGTAAATCGGTATTTCCGGATAGGGCTTCCCATTCGGCTAAAACCTTTTGGATGTACCTTTTCTTTATAGCCTCTATCTCCTCTTTCGATAGGGGCATGGATAGGGATAAAACCCATTTTTCGGCGTGGTAGGTGTTTTCCAATACCAGCAAAACCTCTTTTATTTCACACCCGCTTTTAAAAAGGTTGTAGAGAGTGGAAAGGGTTTGTTTGCAAGTTCCGTTTTCGGGATTTAAAATTGCCGCTATTTTCATCTCAGTGCGCCTCCTCAGCTACAGCACCGGCTAGATAGATTACGGTTAATATCATAAACACAAAGGTTTGAATGAAAATCGCGAGGATTTTTATAAGTATTAGGAACCAAAGTAGGGGAGGGGTTACAACGGTTAAGAGCCAATTTGTCAATACCAACGAGGTAATGACGAGCAGAATCAAAGAACCTCCCCTCATATTTGCGAACAACCTGAGCGCCAAAGTTATGGGTCTCGCGATGTGGGAAACGATTTCTATTACGAAGAAAAAGGGCGCCATCCAAGGAATGGGACCCAGAAAGTGTTTTATATAGTTAACGCCGTGTTTCCTTATCCCTTCCCAGTTGTAATAGAAGAAAACAATTAGTCCCAACGCTAGCGTGGTATTGAGATTGGCTGTGGGTGCGTCAAAGCCGGGAATTAGGGTGAATAGGTTTCCAAAAAATATGAACAATCCCAAAGCGGCAACGAGGGGAACGTACTTTAAGCCTTCCTTTCCGATATTTTCCACCAGCAACTGACGGACGAAGTTGAGATATCCCTCCAACAGCACCTGTCCGACATTTTGGGGGATAGTTTTGGGTTCCTTAAACAGGTAGAGAACCCCCAACGCTATCGCCATCGCCAAGATACCGAAACCTACGTGGGTGTAGCTCACATGCTCCATCGGTCGCCTCCCAAATTGTTTGGAATCAAAAACTTTAAAAGTAGACATTATACGTTGCGAAATACGTCGATAAGGAAAAAGAAAGAAACCCCTCAAAGGTTGGTATTTAGGCGATTTCAAAGACCTCTTCGAGTGCCTTCAAATCGGGGGGAACCACTACCGGTTCCTCCGACATTTTAATCGCCGTGTCGGGGTCTTTAAGACCGTTCCCGGTAAGGGTGCAGACAACGGTTTCCCCGCCTTTAAACAACCCTTCGCGCACACACTTTATAAATCCGGCGACCGATGCCGCCGATGCCGGCTCGCAAAAGATACCTTCCATAGATGCGACAAGCTTATAGGCGTAAAGTATCTCGTCGTCGCTAACGGCATCTATCCTTCCGCCGCTCTCGTCCCGAGCCTTTAGGGCGCCCTGCCAACTGTAGGGATTTCCTATCCTTATAGCCGTCGCTATAGTTTGGGGATTTTTAATGGGGTAGCCTTTGACTATTGGAGCGGAACCCTCCGCCTGCCATCCCATCATTTTTGGAAGTTTTTTTATGTATCCCGCTTCGCGGTATTCCTTATACCCCTTCCAATAGGCGGTGATGTTTCCCGCATTTCCGACGGGAATAAATTGATAGTCGGGGGCATCTCCGAGGGCGTCACAAATTTCAAAGGCGGCGGTTTTTTGCCCCTCCAACCGGTAGGGGTTTACCGAGTTAACTATCTCTATGGGGTGATTTTCGACTATTTTCCTCACCAGGTAAAGGGCATCGTCGAAATTACCCTTTATAGCCACTATCTTTGCCCCGTATATCATAGCTTGCGAGAGCTTGCCCAAAGCAACGGCACCGTGAGGTAGAACCACAAAAGCCTTTAATCCCGCCCTTGCCGCGTAAGCAGCCGCCGAAGCTGAAGTATTACCCGTTGAAGCGCATATAACCGCCTTTTTACCCGCTTCGACCGCTTTCGATATAGCCATAGTCATACCGCGGTCTTTGAATGAGCCTGTGGGATTTAAACCTTCGTATTTAAAGTAGAGGTTTACATCGACCCCCAAAAATTTGGGTATATTTCGCGCCTTTATTAGAGGGGTATTACCTTCGTACAGGGTTATGATAGGCGTTTTCTCACTAACGGGTAAAAAATCCCTGTAGTGGTTTATGATACCCTTCCAAGAACCAGCCCTTAGGAGATTTTCACTCATAAAATCCTCTCCCTGTCGCATGGTATGCAGTCATCACCTCCAAAGGAGGGGGAAATTCCCCCTTGGTTTTTTCGGAAATAATTTTAAACCCCTTACAGGAGCCTTTTATTTAGACCTTTTTGACGTAAGAAGTTCACCTCATCGAATATTCGCTTCAACAAATCCGCAACCTTTTCGGGGTCGTGCTTGACCGTTTCATCGCTATCCCCTATTAGGTCTTCCGGGAAAACCTGAATGTTGTGGCGGGCGAAACTCGCCACGTCGGGGACGACCGGTTCCTGCCCCTCTTGAAGGTATTTTTTGAGCAACCTGTAGTAAGGCATTTTCGTATTTACGATTGCAATATCGGGGTAATCCAAGCCCGTTATTTCGACAAAACGCTTCACGTGGTCGAACGCCGTAAAACCGTCGGTTTCTCCCGGTTGGGTCATTACGTTAACGATAAAAATTTTTTTCGCCTTACTCTGACGGTAAGCTTCTCTAATATCTTCAATAAGGAAATTGGGAATGATACTGGTGTAAAAACTTCCGGGACCTACGAGGATATAATCGGCATTAACTATAGCTTCTATGGTATCTATAGGGGCTTTAACCTCTTTGGGTTCCAACCAGATATCGACTATTTTGGAGCGTGCAGTTTTTGCATACTCGGGAATTTGGTCTTCCCCCTTTACTACAGTCCCATCTTCAAACTGCGCCACCAGATGAACGTTTTCCACTGTTGAGGGTAGTATTTCTCCCAAAGTTTTCAAGATTTGACAGGAATACCTAACGGCATCTAAAAAGTTTCCCGTAATTTTGGTTAAGGCTGTCAGGAAGATATTTCCAAAGGCGTGTCCCTTTAACTCCCCATCCTCAAAGCGGTATTGAAATAAATCCTTTAAAAGTTCCTCGGTATCCGCGAGTGCTACGATACAGTTTCTTATGTCTCCAGGGGCGGGGATATTGTAGTCCTTTCTCAATCTACCGGTGGAGCCTCCACTGTCCGCAACCGTCACAACCGCCGTTAAATCCTCTATTACCCCTTCTTTTACAAGTTTTTTTAGTCCCCTCAGCAGGGAGGATAGACCCGTTCCTCCTCCTATAGCGACTACTTTCATTATTTCCCTTATATAGGTTAGCAAATTTCGGTTATACACTTAAAGTGTCTGTATGGGAGCAAAAGAAGCGGTAAAGGTATTGAGGGAAAAATACCGTCCCCCAACCAAGGTGTGCCATTGTATTACCGTTCGCCTCAAGGTGGAAAATATAGGACTTTTCGATGCCATAGTGGAGCATTCGGGTAGATGTTGCCTCCCCTCCACGGAAAGGGCAAAGCAGGGAAAGGTAACTTTAATAGTATCCCCTTACTTTTTCGAAAGTACGCTCCAACTTTTGGATAGGGTTAGGAAAAGTGCAGTTCCCGAATTGGAAATTGAAGGTATTAAAAGGAACTGCTCGAGTTTTTATAAGGAGAGAAACTGAACCCTCTTGAAGGGATAACCTATATAACTCCCATCCGGGTAAACGATGCCGCTAAAACCGTTATTGTTTACAAACAAAAATACCTTCCCGGTTTCTATAGCTTTAACCTTCACCTCCCACAAATGCCTTCTGGCAAAATTCAATCCAAACCAGGCATCGTTTGAAAAAACGGCAATAATGTCAACATCCTTCGAAATTTTTATCGGAAAATAAACCTCGTTGCATATACGGGGTAAGATTTTTAAACCTTGGAAGGAAAAAAGAATATCCCTTTTTCCCGCCTCATAGTCTATATACCCCAGGTATGGGATGTAATTCGCCAACCATTTAAAGGGTTTAGGTGTATATTCCCCAAAAGGTAAGGGGATAATCTTTTCGTATACCCCCTTTACGGTTCCTTTCTCGGCAAAAACGACCAAATTTTTTGCCACCCATCTTTTTTTTATTGCGTCAAAATTTACAATACTGGTGCCAAACATGAGATTATAGTCGGAAAAAGTTTTTATAAATTTATCTATATCGCCATTGGGAATAGCCGTTTCCGGCAGAAATATCAAGTCTACCCTTTTAGGGGAAACCAAACTTAAGAGGTGAACCGTATAAAGCTTTACAAATTCCTCGTTTTGTAATTTATCCCTTGTATCCAAAAACGGTTGAATTAAGGCTACTTTTATTCCGTAATGGGGTACCCTTAGGGATACTTTATAAACCACCGATAGGAAAAGGAGAAGAGAGAAAATTCCTGTAAGGGCAAATAGGTATCGGGATACGTTTTCCTCCCACTTTTCAAAAATTTTAAAGAGCAACCAGTTTACGGTTAAGATGAAAAAGGTGGCACCGAATACGGTAATGTGATGGAGTGATAGACTCAAAAATGGAATATTTACCAGAACTTTCCCCAAATATTCGTAAGGGAACCCGTTAAATGGAAAATATAGCCGCATTATTTCCACACTGGTAAAGGCTAAGGGATAAAAAATCCTAAACCTATTGAGAATGTAGGAAATCCCAAACTGAATTAACGCATAGATTGCGGAAAAAGCTAGGAAAAGTAAGACTATTAGCGGAACGTTATCGGTCAAAGTAAAAAGAGCCTTTAATACGAAGAGGTAGGTAAAAAAACCGTAAACGAAGCCAAACCTTAAGTGGGTTAGGAAATCCTTTCTAACAAATAGAGGTAAAAAGGCAAAAAAATCCAAAAACCATAGTTGGGGAATGTAAAAAGGAAGAACTGCGAAAAGGGCAAATAGTGGAATAGTGACCCTATCCATAACAAAGGTCTATTAAATTTTCGAATCCCGTCAAGTGCAGGCTTATCACTTATAACAAGCGACGATTGTATCTATATAAGTTATAATAGTTAAGCATGTCCGAAGAGATAATCAAAATCCCCATAGAGGAGGAGGCTAAGCAGTCCTATCTCGATTACGCGATGTCCGTTATTATCGGACGGGCTATTCCCGACGTTAGGGATGGACTAAAGCCCGTTCAGAGAAGAATCCTTTACGGAATGTATGAAATAGGGCTTTTGCCCAATAAACCCTATAAAAAGAGTGCGAGGGTGGTCGGTCATATCCTCTCCTTCTACCACCCCCATGGTGACCAGGCGGTTTACGACACGCTCGTTAGAATGGCGCAACCCTTTACCATGCGCTACCCCCTCATAGACGGACAGGGAAACTTCGGTTCGATAGACGGTGACCCTGCGGCGGCTATGCGTTACTGCGTTGTAGGGGATACCTTAGTCCTTACCAACAAAGGTCTAATTCCGATTAAGGAGATTGTCCCCGATGCGGAACCAAATAGCGACAACGATATAGACCTCAAAGTGGTTTCTTTAAATAGGAAAGTCCACAGAGCGGACAAATTTTTCCACTCCGGAACCCATCCGGTGTTGAAAGTAACCACCAACCTCGGATTGGAGATAGAAGGAACTTTCAACCACCCGGTGTTGGTTTGGAAGAGAGACCCAAAAACGGGAAGACCCTATTTTGAGTGGAAACTCCTTGAGGATATTAAAGAGGGCGATTACCTCGTAGTGGCGAGGGATAGCCAATTTTTCCCCGAAAGGGACGAGATAAGCGAAGAGGAAGCCCTTTTATTGGGTAGTTTGGTGAGTGAAAATGCAATTTTTGAAAAAGAGCCCGCCGAAGGCGGGGATATCCTCTTAAAAGAAAAGGTTGAAACCATACCTTCGGTAGTCCTACGCTCCTCCAAAAGGGTGCAGAGGGCGTTTTTAAAAACCCTCTTTGAGGGAGACGGAAGCGTTAACGAGGGTAAAAACACCGTTTATGTAACTTACCACTCGAAGAGTCTAAAGCTTTTAAAACAACTGCAGGTGGTTTTGATAAACTTCGGCGTAATAGCGAAACTCTACAGGGATACCAACGGTTATAGACTCCTCATAAGCGGTTACGACAACGTTAAAAAATTCGCAACTGAAATAGGTTTTCTAAGCAAAAAGCAGGAGAAACTCCAAAGGTTGTTGGAAAAATACAGAGGAAACGCTTTGAGTAAAAGCGATAAAATTCCCTACCTCCAGGAGTATTTGAGAGAAAAATACCGCTACCGCTTTGGGGAATTTTTCAGAAGATACAACCTAAACAGGTATAAGAGCCTCGAAAAACACAAGGAGGAGCTTAAACAGTACCTCCAAAAAGAGGATTGGGAGCTAATAGAAAACCTTCTAAGGAACAATTATTACTTTGCCAAAGTGGTTAAAAAGGAATTTACGGGACTGAAGGAGGTTTACTCCGTAAGGGTTCAAAGCGAGTGCCACTCCTTTGTCGCAAACGGGATTATAAACCACAACACTGAAGCGCGCTTAACTCCTTTAGCCGTAGAAATGCTCGAGGATATCGACAAGGACACGGTTGACTGGCAACCCAACTTTGACGGGTCGGTGGAAGAGCCTAAAGTGTTACCTTCGAAGTTTCCCAACCTTCTGTGCAACGGAACGACCGGTATAGCGGTCGGTTTGGCTACCTCGATACCTCCACACAACCTAAAGGAGGTGGCTAAGGCTTTAATAGCTTTGGCTGAAAATCCCGACCTTACAACCGCCGAGATAGTTGAAAAATACATAAAAGCGCCCGATTTCCCCACCGGGGCTATTATCGAGAACACAAAGGAAGATTTGATAAAGATTTACGAAACCGGTAAAGGTTCGATACACCTAAAGGCGAAAATCCACGTGGAACGCCAAAAGGGAGGTAGGGAGCTTATAGTCATTACCGAACTCCCCTATCAGGTCAACAAGGCGGAACTCATAAAGCGTATAGCCCAACTGGCGAGGGACAAAAAAATTAAGAACATCACCGACCTAAGGGACGAGAGCGACAAGGAAGGAATTAGGATAGTTATAGAGGTCTCCCGCTACGGGGAGCCGGAAAAGATTATTAAGCAACTCCTAAGGTATACCCAACTTAAGAAAAACTTCCCCGTCAATATGGTCGTTCTCGTCGATGGGGAACCGAAACAGCTCGGCTTAAAGGAACTCCTACAGCAATTTATAAAACACCGCCTCGAGGTAATTACCAGAAGAACCAAATACTTCTTGAGGAAGGCGGAAAAGAGACTCCACATAGTGGAGGGACTTCTAAAGGCTGTTAGAGACATCGATAGGGTTATAGAGATAGTGAGACACTCCCAAACGGGGGACGAGGCTAAAACCAAACTGGTAGAGGAATTTAACCTATCCCCCACCCAAGCGCAGGCTGTTTTGGATTTGAGACTCCAAAGGTTGACCTCTCTCGAAACCAAAGCCCTCGAGGAGGAAGCTCAAAAACTCAAAGACCAGATAGAGGACTACAAAAATATCCTCCTCAAACAGGCAAGGAAGATTGATATCTTCAAAAGGGAACTCCAAGAGTTGGTTAAAAAATACGGTGACGAGAGGAGGAGCTTTGTCGAATACGTCCAAGGGGAGTTTGAGAAAAAGGATATCCCCGTAGCGGTGTTTAAAGACGGGGAAGTTCTACCCCTCGAGGACGAAAACGAGAGAGAATTCGACAAACCGGTTGTGGGACTTCTAAAGGTTTCCGCCAAAGAGGGGCTGTTTATAGCGACGAACCTCGGAAGGACTTACTGGATAACCGGGGACAAACTCTTTAAGAAGACAAAGGTAAAACTCAAAGAGGGTGAAAAGATTATTGGTGTTTTCCGCAAGGAGTTCGGAAGGCTTCTAATAGCCACCAAAAACGGGTATGTGAAAAAACTCTCCCTCGAGGACTTCAACTACACCCGCGCCGGTTCTCCGATAATCAAACTCACCGAAGGCGACGAGGTTGTAGGCATATGGGAAGCCCAAGATTGGGGGGATATTATCGTCTATACCGAAAAAGGTAAGGTTTTGAGATTTCCCACCAATCAGATAAATACGACGGGACCCTCCTCGAAGGGAACAAGAGCTATAAAACTCGATAAGGGTGACAGCGTATCGGGTATAGCGGCACTCAACGAGGAACCCTATGTAATCTTCATTACCGCAAAGGGGAAGGTTAAAAAGGTTAGAAATGACGCTATTCCGAGGAAGAATAAGGGAACCAAACCCCTCGACGGGGGAATAATAAGGGACAAACTGGTAAAGGTGATACCGACCGACAAAGACCTCGTGGTGGTTTTGAATTTCGTCGACAACGGCTCGGAGGTGGTTGAAATTAAACTCGACCAACTTAAGGAACAAAAATTGGACAGCTTCCCCAAAAGGTTTTTCAATTTCGATAAAGAAATTGAGAGCGTTTTCAACGATTGGATTCACTACAAGAGTGAGGTCGAGGTTTAAACAACCCCCTTTTCCGACCTCCTTTAATATATTCCCACCTATGACGGTTTACATAAACTATCACTCCCCCGCAAAGGGAGATTTTTCCATAAACCCACAGAAGGTTTTCAACCAACCCTTTACGAAATACCCAAAGGCGGTGGTGGAAAAGATAAAGGAAACCCTTCCAAGGTTTAAGGAAAGGTTTTCCACCATGGTTGTCTGCGGAATGGGTGGTTCCTCCTTAGGGGCTAAGACGATAGACGCCTTCGCGAGGGCTTTCAACAAAAGCGCCCACCGTTTGGTCTTCCTGGACAACATAGACCCCACCTTGGTGAAGCAAACTTTGGACGCCATAGATTGGAGTGATACCGTTTTCTGTTTCGTCAGCAAATCGGGAACCACTTTGGAGACGGTGGTATTTCTAAACCTTGTACTGGAGGA
>JALWDU010000070.1 GCA_027036735.1 Aquificales bacterium
CCGTCTTTTTCGCCCACGAACTCCTGGAGGAACATCGCGGCGGTTATAGCCCCGCCGTAGCGGGATTTCCCGAGGTTGGATATATCGGCTATATCGCTCTTAATCTCCTCCCTCAGAAGCTCGTCGTCGAGGGGTAGCTGCCACATGTGTTCGCCCGTCTTTTTGGTTAGCTCGAGGTATTGGTCGATAAACTCCTGCTCGTTTCCAAAAATTCCTGCGGTGTATTCCCCGAGGGCGACCACGCAGGCACCGGTGAGGGTAGCCATATCGACAATCTTGTCCGGCTGCTGTTCGCTCGCGTAGGTTAGAACATCCCCCAAGGTAATCCTTCCCTCGGCGTCGGTGTTTCCAACCTCTACCGTTTTGCCGTTTCTCATTCTAATAACGTCGTCGGGACGGTAGGAGTTGCCGTCGGGCATATTTTCGGCGGCGCCTACAAAGCCGTGAATCTCAACATTTTCGGGTGCCAATCCCAACTTTTTCAGTTCCCCGAGGGCTTTGAAAATACCCAAAACCGCGCAGGCGCCCGCCTTATCCATTTTCATGGTCTTCATAAACTGCTCGGGTTTGATGTTGAGTCCCCCGCTGTCGAAGGTTAGACCTTTACCAACAAAGGCGAGCTTTTTCTCCGCCTCCCCTTGGGGTTTATACCTTATGTGGATAAACCTCGGTTTGACGGCGCTTCCCTTACCCACCGCCCAGAGACCGGGCATCTCCTTTTCGACCCAACAGGGGTCTTTTATATCTATCTCAAACCCGTATTGGTCGGCTATCTCTTTCGCAATCCCCGCAAAGGTTTCGGGATTTATCTCGTTGGGGGGAGTGTTCACCAAATCCCTCGCAAAATTTTGCGCTTCGGCTAAAACCTTTCCGAGTAAAACGGCGTTCTCATCGGCGTTGGCGTATTCGACAACCTCCAAGCCCTTGTAGTCGTTCTCCTCCTTTTTGGTCTTGTATTTGTCGAACTTGTAGGTTCCGAGAACCACACCCTCGGCGCAGGCTTGGGAGCAAATCTCCTTTTTGACGTTTATCAAGACCTTTCTATTTTTGTCCCTTTCGAGCCTTTGGGCTACCTTTGCGGCTACCTCCCTCGCCACGGTGCGGTTTACCTTATCCCTTTTACCCAAACCGGCGAGGTAGACCCTTTTAAATTCGAAACCGCTAACGGGAACTTTGATTATTTCACCCTTTTTGGCTTTGAAGTTTTCCTCCTCCATAAAGGGTTTTACCCTTTCCAACACCTCTTGGGGGAGGTCTTCGGTCTCACCCTCGAAGAGGAAAAAGACAACCGCATCCCCCTTATAGTTTTTCCAATCGTCTTTAAAGACTTTCACTTCCATAGGAATAGGAATATAAGCGCCCTCGCTTTGGCGCTTTATTCCTCTCCTCAAACTGTTAAGGTTCGGTTAAATACCCGGCCTACCTTAGGTAATCAGTCCAAAGATTTCTTAGATTTTAATCTATGTCCTCCATTTATCCCCCCTTAGAGGAGCTGGAAAGGGAACTTTTAAGGGAGACCGATAACAACCCCGCCGTAAGGCGGGCTATAGAATACGCAAAGGAAAAACATAAGGAGCAAAGGCGCAAAACGGGGGAGCCCTACGTCGTCCACCCCCTATGGGTCGCCCTAAAGCTCGCCCAAATGAAGATGGATATATCTACCGTTGTGGCGGGTGTTTTGCACGACACGGTCGAGGATACCGACGCCACTCTTGAGGAGATAGAGGAGCTCTTCGGCAAAGATGTCGCCCGACTGGTGGACGGGGTTACGAAGCTCGACAAACACCGCTTCCGCTCCAAGGACGAGGCGCAGGCGGAAAACTTCCGAAAGCTGCTGCTCGCCACCGCCGAGGATATAAGGACGCTCATTATCAAACTGGTCGACCGCCTCGACAATATGCGGAGTCTCTCGATATTCCGCCGCGAAAAACAGCAGAGAATTGCGAGGGAAACCCTCCTCGTTTACGCCCCCCTCGCCCACCTTTTGGGTATGTGGGAGATTAAATCCCAATTGGAGGATTTGTCCTTTAAATACCTCTACCCGGAGGAATACGAAAGGGTTAAACACTTCGTGGGAAAGGCGAGGAAGGAACTCGAGGAGTACCTGAAAAAGTATGTAATCCCTTCCCTAAAGGAGGAATTGGAAAGGGCTGGCATACCGGCGACTATAAAGTATCGTTCGAAACACCTCTACAGCATTTGGGAGAAGACCAAAAGGAAGGGTATAGAGCTGGAAGAGGTTCACGACATCTTGGGGGTGAGAATAATAACCGACACCGTTCCGCAGTGTTACACCGCCCTCGGGGTGGTTCACCAACTCTGGAAACCTGTTGCCGGAAAGTTCAAGGACTACATCAGCATGCCGAAACCCAACCTATACCAATCGCTCCACACCACCGTGGTGGGTCCCAAGGGGCGCTGGGTTGAGTTTCAGATTCGCACTTGGGATATGCACTACATCGCAGAAAAGGGTATAGCCGCCCACTGGGCGTATAAGGCGGGCAAAAAGCCCAAACCCCAGGAGGAGAAAATAGCAAAAGCCCTTCGGGATTTGGTCGAGAGCTTCAGCAATCCCGAGGAGTATAAGGAGATAACGAAGCGCCTAAGGGAGGAACTGGACAAGGAGGTCTTTGTTTACACCCCGAAGGGGGATGTCGTCGCCCTGCCAAAGGGTGCGACGCCGGTCGATTTCGCCTACGCCATTCACACCGAATTGGGAAACCGCTGCGCCGGCGCTAAAGTGGACGGTCGGATAGTCCCCCTCGATTACAAGTTGCAGACCGGCGAGAGGGTGGAGATAATCACCCACCCCAATAAAAAACCCTCCCCCGAATGGCTTAAATTCGTAAAAACCGCCAAGGCGAGGCAGAGAATAAAGCAGTTCCTAAAGAAGGAATTGGAAGAAAGACTCCTCGAAGAGGGTAGGAAGATATGGCTCCGCCTGGCGGAAAAGTACAACCTCGACCTAAAAGAGGTTTTGGAAAG
>JALWDU010000071.1 GCA_027036735.1 Aquificales bacterium
GTTGTAGTCGATAAGGAAACCTTCACCATTATCGGCGGTAAGGGTGACCCCGAAGAGATTAAGAAACGTATCGAGCAAATCAAGCGTCAAATCGAAGAAACCACTTCCGACTACGACAGGGAAAAACTCCAAGAGCGCTTGGCTAAACTCACCGGTGGTGTTGCAATAATCAAAGTTGGTGCACCCACCGAAGCGGACCTCAAAGAGAAGAAATACAGGGTCGAAGACGCCGTTAACGCTACCAAAGCGGCACTCGAAGAGGGTATCGTTCCCGGTGGTGGAACTTCCCTTGTAAGGGCATCCCAAAACATCGAAAACGAGGTTGAGGTCGAAAACGAAGACCAAAAACTCGGCGTAAGGATTATCGCAAGGGCATGCACCGCACCGCTCAAACAAATCGCCTACAACGCCGGATATGAGGGCGGTATGGTACTCGCCAAAGTTATCGAACTCGGCGAACAGAACCCCAACATCGGTTTCAACGCCGCAAAAGGCGAATACGTAGATATGCTCAAAGAGGGTATCATCGACCCCACCAAAGTTGAAAGGACTGCCCTCGAAAACGCCGTATCCGCAAGCGGAGTTCTCCTCACCGCGGAGGCTATTGTCGCCAATATTCCCGAAAAGAAAGAAGATAAGGGCGGCGCCGGTATGGATATGCCCGAATTCTAACCCTTTTCTTCCCTTTCAAACCCCTTTATCTTTCTTCCTTTATGGCATTCATCTTTCCCGACAGCGACTTTCCCATTCAGAGACCCCGACGTTTGAGAAAATCCAAACCCCTTAGGGATTTGGTCAGAGAAACCCACCTCCACTTGGAGGACTTGATATATCCCGTCTTTGTCCAAGAGGGGGAAGGGGTAAAGGTTGAAATCCCTTCCATGCCGGGTATTTACAGGTTTTCCCCCGATACGGTGGTCGATGAAATAAAGGAAGCCCGCGATTTGGGTATAAAGGCGGTAATCCTCTTTGGTATTCCCGCCCACAAGGACGAGGTGGGAAGCGACAGCTGGAGCGATACCGGTATCATTCAGAAAACCCTCGAGAGGATAAAAAAAGAAGTCCCCGAAATGTTCGTTATCACCGATGTTTGCTTTTGCGAATATACGTCCCACGGACATTGCGGTGTGGTGGTCGGTGGAGATGTCGATAACGACCTAACCTTGGAAAATCTGAAGAAGCAGGCGGTTTCCCACGCCGAGCACGGGGCGGATATGGTAGCCCCTTCGGGGATGATGGACGGAATGGTAAAGGCTATAAGGGAAGCCCTCGACGAGGCGGGGTTTAAACATATCCCGATAATGGCTTATTCGGCGAAATACGCTTCGGCGTTTTACGGACCTTTCAGAGATGCCGCGGAAAGCACCCCCTCTTTCGGAGACCGCCGCACCTACCAAATGGATGTGGGAAATGTCCGCGAGGCGTTTAAGGAGATTTACCTCGATATACTGGAGGGTGCCGATATCGTAATGGTAAAACCCGCCCTCGCCTACCTGGACGTTATAAGAATGGCTAAGGAGAGCTTCCCCGTGCCGATAGCCGCCTACAACGTCAGCGGCGAATATTCTATGGTCAAAGCCGCCGAAAGGATGGGGTGGCTTGACGGAAAGCGGACAATGGTCGAAATCCTATACTCCATAAAGCGGGCGGGTGCCGACCTAATTTTGACCTATTTCGCAAAAGAGGTTGCCGAATTGATAAACAAAGGGGAGATTGAAAAGTGGTTTTAAACCAAAATTTGGGATAGCAGTTTAACCAATAGTTTCTTTCCTTGATTTTTATCTCTGGGGTCTATGCTTTCTATAATTACCCCTTCGAAATCCGACAACACATTTTTAATCTCCTCTACTGCTCCATTTTCTACCAAATCGCTTTTAGTTATCGCAAAAGCTATCGGTATATCGAGTTGGGAAGTTAATTTATTAGCTATATTCATAGCCATTTCCACCGATGAAGGATTTGTAGCGTCAACCAAGACAATAGCCCCAATAATGCCTTTCTGTAAGATATCAAGCATAAAATCGAAACGCTCCTGACCGGGCGCACCGAAAAGGTGTATTTCTATACCATCGCCTATTTTCAGCTTTCCCATATCGAGCGCTACTGTGGTCGTTTTCTTCTCCTTTCCCTTTTCGGCGGAAGATGTTATTTTTCTTTCCGTTAGAAGGGGGTCTATTTCGCTTAAGGTTTTAACGAGCGTGGTCTTTCCGCTTCCGAAACTACCGGTTATGAGAATTTTGAACGCTTTTTTATCTTTTGCCATAGTTTAGGTTATATTGTAGAAGAGCATTACAAAAATAGCGTTTTTACAATATACTAACTTTTTTTGCGGTCTTCGATAATATCCCTATAAGCCCATTTTTGGAGTATTTCCTTTATTTCCTCCAAAGAGAGTTGGGGTTTATTGTAGAACCCTTTAAGGGAGCGTTGTCTTTCCGCCTCGTAGAGAATTACCGCGGTTGCAACCGAAACGTTCAAGCTTTGCGCCATACCATACATGGGAATAACGACGTTGTAATCGGATACCGATGCGACCTCTTCGCTTACCCCTTCGAGTTCGTTCCCGACTACCACCACGGTTGGTTTTGTGTAATCAACCTCCCTAAAGTGGACGGAATTTCCCACCAACCTTGTAGCCACTATTTGGAAACCTTTTTCCTTTAGACCTTTGAGGGTTTCAACTGCATTTTCCACCCTGTGGAGGAAAACCCATTTATGGGAACCCATCGTTATATGTTCGTTGTAAATCTTTGTTTTGTTCCCGTCGTAGGTGTAGTAAATGTTTAAGACCCCAACGGCGTCGCAGGTTCTTATAATCGCCGAAAAGTTGTGTTCGTTTTTAACGTTTTCCGAAAAGAGGATTAAGTCCTTTTGCCTCCTTAGGAGTATCTCTACCAATTTTCTAAGCCTCTGCGGTTCGACGAGGTAGTTTTCCCCCTCGAGGGCTTTCAAAACCGCTTCCACATTCATAGGTATCTAAATTTTGTTTAACCCAATAAGGGTTTTGGTCTTTCCGTTCTAACAGAAGCTTTGAAAAAACGTCCGATTACACCTTTAGGGGAAATAATTCCTCCAACCCATCAAAGGGTTTCGGGAGTTAGTTCCTTCCTTAAATGGGGATTGCAAAATTTTGTAGTTTCACCTTGGGAAGTTTGAGGTTTTTGGGTTTAACCCTTTATAGGGACATAACAACAAGAAACTCCTAAATTTTGTTCTTCACTTTCTACTTTGTTTCAATCCCTTATAGGGACATAACAACATATTCACCCGTATATAAAAGATGCGGTTCACTTTATTTTTGCCGAGTTTCAATACCTTTTAGGGACATAACAACTTGCTAACCAACGACCCGATTGAATTTCACAGCGATTGTTTCAATCCCTTATAGGGACATAACAACAAATTTTTTGAGGACAAAGTTATCGGTCAGTATTGGAGTTTCAATCCCTTATAATAGGAACATAACAACAAAGGCTTGGCTTTCGGAAAGGTTGAAAGAAGAAGCGTTTCAATCCCTTCTAGGGACATAACAACCACTTGGCGATTTTGGCAGAAATATGGCAAATGTCAGTTTCAATCCCTTCTAGGGACATAACAACAGGGAGAAATACGGGGAAAAAGCCGAAAGGTTTATTTACTGGCTTTGTTTCAATCCCTTCTAGGGACATAACAACACGTCGACAAACTCCGACAGTTTGTCGGAAAATTTGAGTTTCAATCCCTTCTAGGGACATAACAACGAAGGTGAGTCCACCATTATTAAGTTGCCAAGGAACCCAACCCTTACTTGGATTTAAAGAATACCAAAATCACCTATTGGAGTCAAGCAAAAATTGAACTTTTCGGTCAACCTAAGGTTGATATTAATTCTTTAGGGTGTGCCATCTTGTTGGAACTCTAAGCCGAAACCCAATCCTGCAAAAGGTTTTTGTCAAATTTTAATCCATTTCTTGTCATTAAATCTTGAGTCTAACCTTATAAAGGTAAACCAAAATTGTTAGAACCATCGAAGGGTGGGATTAACGCTCATTACCCTTTGCGGAAGCAAATCAAATATCCCCAAGCGGACGGAGAGAAACAAAGACCCTTTACATTGATAGGCTGGAAAATTAAACACAACTTTGGGGAAGATAAACCCGTCCCACTAAAAGGTTAGCGGAGAAAAAGAAAACCAAAAGGGGTGGTTTTATTTCCTCTTTCTCGAGGCTATAACCTCTTCGAGGTATTTGTTATAAACCTCGGCGAGTTCGTCGCGGAGGGCTTTTATAGCCTCTTCGAGCTTTTTGAGGTCGTCGTAATTTTGAATTTCTTCGAGTTTTTTGAGCGCCTCGTCGGCTTTGGGGTCTTCCCAAATGTCTTTGAGGTCGAGGGCGTATTTTTCTATCTCGGTAAGCATTATGAGGTAGTCCTTAAGCCACTCCTGAACTTCCTCTTCGGTCTTTGCGAGTTCCTTACCCTTGCGGGTTATGGCGTTTAGAACTATGTCCATCCTGTAGTAGAAGTCCTTTTGCATCTTTGACCTCCTTAGGTTTTTATGTCTATCTAATGATAGCACCCGCAAGGGGTGGGTTTTTGCTTTTTCTCCTAAGGTGGGAGGGATTTACCGATACCCTTTAGAGGGTTTCGGATATTAAAATCTTCCGAAGGAAAACCCCCCGAAGGGGGTTGTTTTTAAAAGGTGAGGACGACACCGCCCCGCCTCGGGTCGCCGGCGCCCTCGCCGAGGGGTGGCGCAACCGCCTGAACGCCCCCAAAAAAGAGGTTTTTCTCCCTAAAGAGGACGACATTTTTCTCTCCGAAAACCCTTTTGGCGAGGTCTAAAACTTCTTCTCCAAAACCGGGTTCGAAGTAGAGCTTTTCACCCTCCAGGTGGAGGCGGGGTTTATCGACCGCCTCTTGGGGGTGCATATTGAAAACCAACGCATTTAGGAGGACTTGAACAATAGCGCTCCTTATCCGGTTGCTCCCCGCACTTCCGAGCGCCAAAAGGGGCTGACCATCTTTCAAAACCACCGAGGGGCACATCATCGAGGGAAGCCTTACGTAGGGAGGCCACCTAAAGAACCCCTGCGGGTTTAAATCCTCCTCACCCAGCATGTTGTTTAGCATCACGCCGAAACCGGGAATGACATACCCCGACCCCTCCCCGTTGGTGGTGGTTACCGATGCGATATTTCCCTCCCTGTCGGAGACCGCTACGTGGGTGGTATTCCCCCAGAGGTTCAGCCGCCTTTTGAAAAGCTCCCCGTAGCGGTTTAGGAGTTTCTTGTCCCTTAAGAGGTTTTCTATACCCTCCCTGTGGAGGTTTCCGTCTATATGTTCCCTCCTAAAGGTGTTGGTCGTATAGAGAGCCTCGACCAGTTTGGAAACGTGTTCCTTACTCCCGAAGGTGTTTAAGTCCTCATTTTCCAACAGGAGGAGGGTAAAGGCTATCAAAATTCCTCCCGCCGAGGGTGGGGGGTTTAGGTATATCTCCAAACCGCGGAATTCGATTTTTAGCGGTTTCCTCTCGACGGTCTTGTATCGGAGTAAGTCCTCCTTGCGGATTAAACCCCTCTTTTCCACCGAAAGGGTGTCTATCCGGTCGGCTATCTCCCCGGCGTAGAAGGCGTCAATCCCTTCGCCCGCCAGCAGTTCCAAAAAGTCCCCGTAGGGGAGGTTTTTAAAGGGTCTTCTATCGTCAACCAAATCGCCGTCGGGGGCGAATATCTCCCTCGCCTCGGGCGAGTAGGTGAAGATGTCCTTTAAAAGTCTCAAAAAGCCCGCCTGACGGCGGGAGAGGTATATCCCCTCCCTCGCGTAGCGGATAGCCGGCTTTAAAACCTCCTCCAGCGGTAGCCGTCCCCTCTCGGCGTGAACCCTCAAAAGTCCGGCTACCACCCCGGGAACGGCGACCGAACCCATCCCTATGTGGAAGACCTGTTTCTCGTCCCCGAAATCGACCTCTATAGCCCTAAAGTCAACTTCCTCCGGTGGAAGGCGTAGGGGAACGCTGTCGACAAAAAAGTCGTATAGGAGCGGCTCCCCTTCTTCGGGAGAGTAAGCGGTTAAAAAGCCACCCCCTCCGGGGGAGGTTAGGGCGGGTTCGGACATATAGGCGGCAAAGACTGCCGCTACCGCCCCGTCGAAGGCATTTCCCCCCTTTAGCATAACCTCTTTTGCGGCTTCGGCGGTAAGCCTATCGCCCGCGGCGACGATATTGCGCTCAAACATCGGCAAAACTAAAAGGATAAAATCGGAGACCACCTATGGGGAAAAGGGAAAAACCCACTCTCTCGGTGGCAATCATTACAAAAAACGAGGCAGACCGCCTTCCCCGTCTGCTCGAGGCGGTTAAGGATTTGGCGGACGAGATTGTGGTCGTTGACAGCGGTTCGACCGACGGCACCCCGGAGGTAGCCCGCCGCTACGGGGCAAAGGTCTTTGTCGAGGAGTGGAAGGGTTTCGGCGCGCAGAAGCAGAGCGCCTTTGAGAAAACCCGAGGCGATTGGGTTCTCTTCCTCGACGCCGACGAGGTGCCTGACGAGGAACTAAAGGGGGCTATTAAGGAAGCTATAAGAAACCCTACGGCGGAGGGTTATTTAATACACCGAAAGGTGGTTTATTTGGGGAAACCCACCCACCACGTGTGGGGGAGGGATTGGGTTCTCCGATTGGTCAAAAGGAGCGCAAACCCCAAATGGGTCGGCGATATTCACGAAAAGCTCCTTTTGGAGGGTAGGGTCGAAAAACTCAAAAGGGGTGTCCTATACCACTACACCTATAGGAGTTTGAGGGAACACTACCAAAAGATGGTGCGCTACGCCGAGGCTTGGGCGGAAACCAAGGCTAAGGAGGGGAAAAAAGTCGCCCCGTGGAAGATTTTTTTAGCCCCTATAGGTGGATTTTTGAAATATTACCTCCTCAATAGGGGATTTTTGGACGGCTTTAGGGGGTTTGTAATTTCCGTCCTTCACGGGTGCTACACCTTTGCCAAATACACCTTTTTGTGGGAGAAAACGAAACTCAAAAAGGGGGGTTAGGAACTGTATTTGCGGACGAGCTTCTCCAACTCCACGCGAACGGTTCGGGGTGCGAGGGGTGCAACCTTTGCCAAATATTTGAGAAGGCGGAGGGTTTTCTCATCCAAAGTTCTTACCCCCCCGCTCATCGGCCAGTTGACTACTATAAAGTTAAGAACCAATCCCAAAATCAGTAATCCACTCATAGCGAGGAATAGACTTATAGAAAACTCCTGTTCTAAAAGTTTGGCAAAAAGGAAACCGGCGGAAAAAAGGAACATCATTGAGATAACCCAAACGGTGCCGACTATTATCCAGTAGACCATTATTTGCCTCCGATAGTTATATTTTTAACCAAAACGGAGGGAGAACCCACATTGCCGTAAAATTGCAGGTCTCCGCCAACCGCATCTATATCCTTTAGCAGGTTTAAGAAATTCCCCGCAATCGTTACGCCCCTAACGGCGGCAACCCGCTTGCCGTTTCTGTAAAGTGTCCCCGACGCGCCGAGGGAAAAGTCCCCCGAAATGGGGTCTGCGGTGTGGAGTCCCATAAGGTCGTAAACGACGAATACCTCCTCCGCGCTTTGGAGCAACTCTTTAAAGTTTCCGCTTAGGGGTTTTAGGTAGAGGTTGGAAATGC
The DNA here is from genome assembly GCA_027036735.1 of Aquificales bacterium. Classification (GTDB taxonomy): domain Bacteria; phylum Aquificota; class Aquificia; order Aquificales; family QOAS01; genus QOAS01. The sequence continues at coordinate 7,644 of JALWDU010000071.1, forward strand.
CCGCCGAAGGCGGGGAGGTAAAGGAAGACCTAAAGCCGTTTCCGGTCGGCTCAACCCCTAATTTGGTCGCACTCCAAACCGAGTGGTAGAAGCCCTTTAAAACGCCATTTTCAACCAAGCGTTTTGAGCTTTGGGGAACGCCCTCGTCGTCGTAGGGGTGGGTGGCAAAACCCCTTTCGAGCGTCCCGTCGTCTATCAGGCTGACGATTTCGGAGGCTATAACTTCACCCAATTTCCCCGCAAGGGGGGTTTTGTTTTTAACCAAATTCTCGCCGGAAAAGATTTCGGCGAAGGTTTCCAAGAGCGACGCAAACGCCTCGCGGTGGAAGAGGACGGGAATAGCCCTACTCTCAAAGGGCTCGGGGTCTAAGGTGTCGACCAACTTTTGAACCAACTCATCTTTAAAGTTTTCCAAGTTTAGGTCTTTGAGGTATCTGGCGGCTCGGTAGCCCCAGGTGATGTTGCGGTCGCCCTTGGGACTTTCGGCGAGTGCGGAGGATATCAGGCTGTAGGCGGTTCCCCTATAGGAGTATTCGACGCCGAACGAGTTTAGGAGGGAAACGGTGTATTCGACCTCCGAAAAGGTGGTCTCCCTCGTTCCTACCACGTAGGGGTGGGAATCTATTACCGACCTCTCGAAGGAGACGACCATCTCAATTTTTCCCTCAACGGGAACGGATAAACCCTCTCCATCGTAGGGAGAGGTTGCCTTCGGCTCCACTTTTCGGTCGAAGAACTTATTTCCACCGTCGGGGGGAAGAAGGGGGGTTATCTCCACCAGGTCGGAAACCAATTTTTTAACCGCCTCGGGGGAGATGTCGGTCGTATAGGAGAAGCCCATGCGATTATCCTTTAGAAGTCTCACGGATAGCCCGTAATCCTCGGCGGTTGTTATCTTCTCGAAATTCCCATTTTCGGTGGAGATTTTTAGATTTTTCCGCCTCAGGAGAAAGAGTTCGTATTCGAACCCCTTGGCGGTCTCCCTAACGATTTCTTCCAATTTTCGGAGTTCCATTAAGGAAACTAAATTAGGGGAAAGGAAAGGAAAACCGCCAACCGATATTTCAGTGGGCTTTACCGACTATATCGGTGAAGTTTTTAAAACCTTTGCGCGAAAGGTATTCCCTTATACCTTCAATTACCTTTAAAGGAGCTAAAGGGTCGTAGAAATTAGCCGTTCCTATCTGGACGGCGGAGGCGCCCGCCAAGATGTGTTCGAGGGCATCTTCGGGTGTGGATATTCCACCCATTCCTATTATGGGAACCTCCCCTCCGACCTCTTCGAAAACCTGATAGACCATTCGGACGGCTATGGGGAGTATGGCGGGTCCCGAAAGTCCCCCCGTTTTAATCGAGAGTTCGGGACGCATCTTCTCGACGTTTATCTTCATAGCCAGGATGGTGTTTATCAGCGACAGCCCATCCGCCCCGGCTTCCACGCAGACGCGGGCGAATTTCTTTATATCCCCGACGTTGGGGGAGAGTTTTACTATAACCGGCTTGTCGGTAGCCTTTTTGACCCGCTCTATGAGAGAGGCTAAAACCCTCTCGTCGTGTCCGAATATCATGCCACCCTTCTTGACGTTGGGGCAGGAGACGTTTAGCTCGTAGGCGACTATCTTCTTAGCCCCGTTTAGGGCTTTTACCACCTCCACGTAGCCCTCTTCGGTTTCGTCGAAGACGTTTGCTATAAAGTGGGTGTCGAATTTCTCCAA
>JALWDU010000072.1 GCA_027036735.1 Aquificales bacterium
AAGTCCCTCTCTATCTCTTGGAGGGTTATCCTTTTCCTCACCCTCGGGCGGGGGGGTTTGGGGAAGAGTATTTCGAGCTGTTTCTTTATCAGGAAGGTTGCAAACGCCACCACCTTAGCCGGAACGCGGAGGTCTTTGAGCTCTATCCTCCGTATCTCCTCCAGGTAGCTGTTTATGAGCTTTTCGAGGTCAACATCCCACGGGTCTATCTTTCCCTCCTCGACCAGCCTGTAAGCCAAGTAGAGCGGGGACTTTTCGAAATCGACGCCGATATCGGTCATCGGTGAATTGAATAATCTACCCTCGTAAGGGCTTTTCCCGAAGGGCTTTCGATTTAAATAACTTAAATCTTAGGAAACGACCATGGGCGACAAGGTTAAGGCTATATTCGAAAAGGCTTGCCCCAACTGCGGAGGACCGATAAGCGACAAAAGGCTCCAATTGGGACTTCCCTGCTCCAAATGTCTGCCCCGCATAGAGGAGGGAGAAGACCAAGACCGCGCGTGTGTCGAGCTCGAAGCCTTAAACAAACTCAAAAGGGACTTTAAGGAGATATGCGACCTAAAAACGGAGACCCAAGATTTCGATAACTTCTTTTGGTCCATACATAAATCCCACCCCTGGAGTCTCCAAAAGGCTTGGTTTAAGAGGTTCTACCTCGGTAGGAGTTTTGCACTCTTAGCCCCCACAGGGATAGGGAAAACCACTTTTGGACTCACCTTGAGTTATTACCTCGCCAAAAAGAAGAACAGAAAGAGTTATTTGATATTTCCGACACGCCTATTGGTGGAACAGGCTATAAACAAACTCCGCAAAATGGGAGTCCCCGAAGAGTATATGCTCTACTTCGGGGAAAAACCCTCTTTAACCAAAAAACAGCGTGAGGAACGGTTAAAGAGACTCCAAGAGGGGGATTTCAAAATACTTATCTCCACCTCTATGTTTCTATACAGAAACATAGAGCATATCCCCAAAGGGGTTTTTTCCCTCGTTTTCGTCGACGATGTGGATAGCTTCCTAAAGACCGCCAAGAATATCGATAAGGCGCTCTATCTTCTCGGCTTCACCGAAAGGGACATAGAGTGGGCTATGAAGATAATACGCCTCCGAAAGGAGTTAGCCCAAAAGCCGAACGTCTCCAAGGAGGAGTGGGAAAAACTCCGCAAGGAGGAGGAGAAACTAAAGAGACACGCCGAGAGGGTTAGAAAGGGCGTTCTAATTGTCTCCTCCGCAACCTCCAACCCCCGGAGCGAGAGGATAAAGCTCTTTAGGGAGCTTCTCGGCTTTGAAGTCGGTCGCCCGCTCTTTTACCTGCGGAACGTGGTCGATGCCTACGAGGACAAATTCCTCGGCGGCAAAAAGTCGGTGGAAGACCACAAACCCCTTTGGGATTTCGTCGCCGAGTTTGTAAAAAAACACCCCAAGGGGGGACTTATATACGTCTCCCAGGATAGGGGTAAGGAAGAGGTCGACCGCCTCGTGGAGTATCTAAACTCCAAGGGACTAAAGGTGGTCTCCTACGAAGAAATGGACAAACACCTAAAGGAGTATGAGGAGGGTAAGGTCAACGCCCTGGTCGGAATAGCCTCCTACAGGAACCCCCTCGCGCGCGGTTTCGATATGCCCCACGTTGTCAGATACGCCCTCTTTGTGGGTGTTCCGAAACTCAAGTTCACTCTAAAGGTGGAGGAACATATATCCCACATCCTTTGGGCTTTGGTTGCTATAAGACCCCTAATAGCGAAGGACAAAGAGCTCCGAGAGAGGTATCTCCAAAAGCTCGACCGCTGGATTGAGAGGCTCAGAAAATACTCCTACCTCTCGGAGGAGTTTATAGAGAGAAACGAACGCCTGAAGGAGATTATCGAAAATCTCCGAAACGAGGTAAGGAAGTTTATAGAAAACCCCGAAATCCTCGAGAGGATTAAAGAGAGCGACGAGATAACCCTAAGGTGGGATGAGAAGGAAGGTTATTCCCTCATAGTGGCGGATGTGACCGGTTACCTTCAGGCGTCGGGTAGGACTTCGAGGCTCTACGCGGGGGGACTGACCAAAGGTTTTTCTCTCGTTTTGGTGGACGATGTGAAAGCCTTTAACAACCTCCAGAAAAAGGTCAAGTGGTTTAGCGACGAGATTGAGTTTATCCCCCTTAAGGAAGTCGATTTAAAAACACTCTTTGAGGAGATAGAAAAAGACCGCCAAAAGGTGGAAAGATTTCTAAAGGGTGAAGTCCCCGAAGAGGTCAAAGAACTTATAAAACCGGTCTTGGTGATAGTGGAATCCCCCAACAAGGCGAGGACTATAGCGAACTTCTTTGGGAAACCCCTGCGCCGCCGCGTTGGGGAAATAGACGTTATGGAGGTCTCCCTCGGGGACAAGTTCCTAACCATAACCGCCTCGGCGGGGCACGTTTACGACCTCATAAAGAAAAATGAGGAGAACGTCTTTCACGGCGTTATAGTCGAGGGAAATAGGAAAAATCCCAAACACTTTATACCGATATACGAACCTATAGAGCAGGAAACCCCCGAAGGGGAAATTAGAACTAAAGAGGAGATTATCGAATCGCTCCGCCAAGCCGGTCTTGAGGTGGCGGAGGTCTACATAGGCACAGACCCCGACAGCATAACGGGAGATTCCAAAGTCCTCGTAAAGGTAAACGGGGAGGTCAAACACCTAACGGTGGAAGAGCTTTTCGAACAACTCAGAGAGGAGTGCGATGTTTCCCTCTGCAACGGGCACGAGTATATCGAACCTAAAGACCTCCAAGTGGTCGTAGTCGATAGGGATTACCGTGTGAGGTTTGGAAAAGCCAAGTATCTAATCCGCCACAAGGTTAGAAAACCTATTTACAGAATAACCACCCAGAGCGGAAGGGAGATAAAGATAACGGGAGACCACTCCATCTTTAG
>JALWDU010000073.1 GCA_027036735.1 Aquificales bacterium
AAGGGGTTCGGCGTTCATCAATCCCATCGGGTGTAAGGATAACGCCAAGGTGTGAAATAATAAAACCCTGCGATGTGTTTGGCTATACCCTCCCGCGTTGTGGAGATAGACGAGGTTTCCAAAACCGCTATAGTTGAGACTTTCGGGGTTAAGCGCAAGGTGTCGACGATGCTCCTAAACGAACCCCTACAAGTGGGGGATTATGTCCTAGTCCACGTGGGGTTTGCTATGGAAAAGATAGACCCCGATGAGGCTAAAAAAACTTTGGAACTCTTCAAGGAGCTCTTTCCCGAGGAATTTGAGGAGACCGAAAAGGGTTAAATTTCTATCCCTTCCTCCTTTAGGAGTTTTTCCAAATTGAGTTTTACCTCTTCGGTAATCCCAACGTCGAAATCCCAATCGGCGGTAATCCAATATTTCCCCTTTTCGGCTACGAGGACTTTTTTAACCTTTGTGATATACCAAACCACTTTTTTTACCCCCGCGTCGAGGAGCTCTTGGGTCTTTTCGTACATATAGGCTTCGAAATTCTCGTAATCGCTCAAATCGGCTTTCGTATCTATCTCTATAACCGCAACGGGAGGTTTTTTCGCATACCCCTTCGAAGGTTTCTTTATATCCTCCCTCCTATAAACGGCTATATCTAGCGCTCTAAAACTTTTGGGGGATACAAAGAAGCCTAATTCGTTGGTGAGGGTGATGTAATCCTTCGGTAAATTTTGAAATAGATACCTAAGAATTATCGCTATTAAGGTAGCTTGAAGAACTCCACTTCCCATAACCCCCTCCAGAGGTATTTCTCCCTGTAAAACCTTTTGATATCCGCGGTAATAGATAGGTTTTCCGTTAACCATTTCGTAGGTAAGGGCTTTTAGAAGTCGCTCCCTTTCAAAATCGGTTTTCTCCCCTTTCCTCTCCAAGGTCGTTTGCATTTTTAAACCCCTTAAGGTTTAACTTAAACCTCTGCGACAATAGTCTCTATGCTTTTAGGAGACGAGAATTCCCCCATTGCGGTTTTGGGGGTTGGAAATGTCCTTCTCTCCGACGAAGGTTTTGGTGTAAGGGTAGTCCAACACCTGATGAAGTATTACGACTTCACCCCCCAAATTAGGTTGATAGATGGGGGAACCCTGGGGTGGGATTTGCTCAATTTCCTCCAAGGGGTGGAAAGGCTTATCGTCGTGGACGCCATAGAGGGAAAGGCTATTCCCGGAACCTTTTTTGTATTCAAAAACGAGGAGGTAAAAACCTATTTCAAAAGAAAAGTGAGCGGACACGAGGCGGGTATTCAGGAAGTCCTCGCCTGGTTTGAACTGATGGGTAAACCCCTAAAGGAGATTACCGTTATAGGAGTCCAACCCCAGTCGTTGGATACCGGTTTGGAACTAACCCCGTTGGTGAAAAAGATGGTTCCCAAAGCTGTTGAAGAGATTTTAAAACAGCTCCAAAGTTGGGGTGTCGAAGCGGTAAAGAGAGAACAACCGAGGGATTTGGGAACCTGGGAACTCGTCTAATCCCCTTTACCGGTTTCTATATTGCATTTCCTCTCCCTTAGGAGGAGTTCTATTATTCTTTCCGCAAAGCGGGAGCGGAGGGTATAGCAGACAAAATTTTTCTCCCGCTCGCACTCGACCAAGCCGGCGCTTCGCAATATAAAGAGGTGCTGGGACACATTCGGTTGGGAGACTCCTAACAAATCCACGAGGTTGCTAACGCATATTTTTTTATCCTTCGCGAGGTAAAGAATTAGGAGGATTTTTAACCTCAAGGGGTGGGCGAAGGCTTTGAAAAACGAGGAGAGGATATCGAAATCGTCCTCCGAAAAGAGGTCGTTCAGGGTTTTTAAAATATCCCCCAATTGGTCGCCGTATTCCATATCAGACCTCCGCGGGGTTCGTCTTCCTTTCCTCCACCTTTTGGGTTAGCCATTCAATCCATTTGTCTAAACCTTCACCGGTTTTGGTGGAGAGAACTATAACCTCCGCGCGGGGGTTTATCTTTCTAAACTCCTCTATACACCTGTCGATGTCGAAGTCGAAATAGGGGAGTAAGTCCGCCTTGGTTATGATAAAGAGGTCTGCCTTTTCGAACATAACCGGATATTTAGCCGGTTTGTCGTCCCCTTCGGGAACGGAGAGCAGCACAACGTTGTAATGGGTTCCAACATCGAAGGAGGCGGGGCATACCAGGTTTCCGACATTTTCCACAAAAACTATGTCTAGCTTTTCGAGGGGTAGGTGGTGCAGACCTTTGTGAACCATAAAGGCGTCGAGGTGACAGGTTTGTCCCGTGGTTATCTGGTAGGCGTAAGCCCCTTTCTTTCTCACCCTCTCGGCATCTCTCTCGGTCTCCAGGTCGCCCTCTATAACCCCTATGTTGTATTTATCTCTTAGCAGTTCGATGGTCTTCTCCAAAAGGGTGGTTTTCCCCGCTCCCGGGGAGGACATGAGATTTATCGCCACTATTCCGTATCTGTCGAAGTGTTCCCTGTTGTGGTCTGCCTGATGGTCGTTCTTTTCCAATAGCTTTTTGAAAACCTCTATTTCCTTCTTGTTGGTGGTTTGGTTGTTATGTTCGTGGTGATGGGGTTTATCGGGAAGACCGCATCCGCACTCGGTACACATATGTGGGAATTATAATTCCGCCATAGGCATATTAACAAATTCAAATTTTTTTATAAATTGGTGCCCGCTTCGCGGGAATATTTTCCCATTAAATGGAAATCGATTGCAGATTTTAAACCGTTTGTAGGTAAAAAATTTAATAAAGTCCGATTAAAGGAGGAAAAACGGATTGGAAAAACCTTTTTAGGTTTCCCCTTTTAGCCTTTTGCACTCCTCTTTGGAGGCTACATCGTCGCAGTCGTAGGGGAGATGCCCTTCGGGGAAGAATTTCACACCGGAGGTCATAGAAGATAGTTCCCCCTCTTTTGCTATGAAGTCGTTGAAGAAGACCATATAAACGTGAACCATTACGAACAGGGCAATAATCCAAGCCACAACGTGATGCCAGAAGTGAAGTTCGTATTCGCTACCGAAGAGTGCCAAAGTCCAATTACCCAAGAATTTAGCCCAAAATCCGTCGGGGTTGGAGAGACCATACATTGCAAATCCCGTCCATATTTCGAAGAGTATCAGGAGCATTACGAAGAAATAGGCGGTTCGGGCGAGGGGGTTCCTAACCAGTGGAATGTGACTTTTCTTAATAAATGTGTAAAAGAGCAATACGTCGAAAATACCTTTCCAGAACCAGCCTTTCCAGAACTTGGGTATCAGCAACCAGAAATGGGATTTTTTGGTGACCATTAAAAAGAGTCTGTAGATAAACCCAAACAGTAGCACGTAACCGGCGGCAAAGTGGATAAGCCTTATCAAATCCATGCACAGAGCCTTTCCGTAGGCGTCGGTGGGGTCGAGGATGGAACCTATAAAGAAGGGATTACCTATATACAAACCGGTAAAGAACAGCACGAAGATTGCGAGGAATTGAACCCAGTGCCATATCCTCAAACCGGGTTGGAAGAGGTAGAACCTGTAAAAGCTCTTTTTAACCACATTCGGAATCATCGCTTGCACCTCCCTATAAATCCCCCAAAAGGGGAAGGGAAAGGGTTAAACCGCACACGCGGAGTTAACGTTAAAGGAAGTTACTTCCTCTCCATCGGAGTTGTATATGTGGGTTGCGCACGCCAAACAGGGGTCAAAGGAGTGTATGGTTCTCAATATTTCGAGGGGTTCCTTAACAACTTTAACTTCGGTATCGAGCATAGCCGCCTCGTATGCCGCCCTCTGTTCGCCGTATTCGTTTTTAATCCTCGGGGCAACGTTCCAAGTAGTAGGAACTATAGCCTGATAGTTTTCTATGGTTATTCCGTTAATGACAACCCAGTGGGATAGGGCACCCCTCGGAGCTTCGGTCATACCCACACCGCGTTTTTTACCGGGTCCCCAGGTGGAGGGGTCAAATTTGGTATTGTTGGCGACTTGGGTATCGCCGGATTTAATGTTGTCGTAGAGTTTCTTGAGGAAGTAGCTGTTGAGGTTTGCGCCGAGTTGGGCTTCGAGTCCCCTTGCAACGGTTCTTCCGACGGTGGACAGCATCCATTTTTCGGCGGGAATGCCGAGCATTTCGGAAACCATGTCGATTTGTTTGACCACCATTTCGTCAACCCAGGTGGGTTTGATGTGTCCCTGTTTTACACCTACATAGGTGACGATATATCTCGCAAGGGGACCAACTTCGTGGGTTAGACCTTTGTATACCGGCGTTTTGGAGTAGGAATACTTGTGGTTGGGGTCGAGGAATTTCCAAGGTGTGGGAGGTACGTCTTCGGGTGCGGGTATGGTTTGTCCTTCCCAAGGGTGGAGGGGTTTGTTATCGCCCACGGTGTAGTGGTAGAAGGAGTGTTGAACGTATTCGGCCACATGCTCGAGGCTATCTTTATTAAATTCCTCGTATTTAGCCTTTTGCCAACCCTCTTTGAAGTTGTGAACTACACCGTTGGAATGGTAGAGTATCTTGTTCCAATAGTCACCGGTTTTGCTGAAGTCCTTGTAAGGCTCGTCGGGGAAGTCACCGAATCCGAGAACCCTTTCCTTAGCCAAACCACCGCCGTAGAACCAGTTGTATTTATTGAGGTATATGTCGGCTATCGCCAGCAGGTCGAGGATATAGAAGTAGTTAATGGCGTCGAGTGCAATTTCTACCGCCGTTTGAACGAGTCCCAATCTTGCGGCGTTTACGGGGGCGTTTCCGTCATCCATAGAGATGGAGCAGTTCATACCGCCGACCAAATAGTGGGGGTGGGGATTTTTACCGCCGAATACCACGTGGGGAATGACCAGTTCCCTTTGGGTGTCGAGCATTTCGAGGTAGTGGGCTATAGCCATTAGGTGCACTTCGGGGGGTAGCTTTTTGTAGTCGGGGTGTCCCCACCAGTCGGCGGGAGCGAATATTCCGAGCTGACCGCTTTCGACGATTTGCTTAATCTTATCCTGAACAGCCTTAAAGTAAGCGGGTGTGGCTTTGGGGAACTTTCTGGCGTAAGCCTTCAAGCCGGTGTAATCCTTAGCCAACTCGACAATTTTTCCGTATTTCTGTATAACCGCCTTCTGAAGTTCGGCGGTCTTAACGGGGTCGGCTTTTAGAGCCTCTACGGGGGAAACCCAGTCGAGCGCGTGGAGGTGATAGAAGTGCACCAGGTGGTCGTGAACGTAGAGGGTGGCGAGCATTATGTTCCTGATGTAGTTGGAGTTTTTAGGTATTTGAATATCGAGCGCATCCTCTACAGCCCTAACCGATGCGAGCGCGTGGATGGTGGTGCAGACACCGCATATCCTTTGGGCGAATGCCCAGGCATCCCTGGGGTCTCTATTTTTAAGGATAACCTCTATCCCCCTCCACATAGTGGCGGAGGAAATGGCGTCCACAACCTTATTTTGTTTTTCGTCGACGGTAACCTCCAAGCGGAGGTGTCCTTCTATCCTGGTAACGGGGTCTACAACTACCCTCTTAGCCATCTTTTAAACCTCCTCAAGCTATCTTTAAAGGGCAAATTAATGTTCGTCGTCCTTTTCGCCGGCGTGTCTGATACCGGCGGCGATGGCGTGAACCGCAAGCGCACCCGCGGTTACCGCGGCGGCTGCAACGCCTACTTTATCGGCATCCACCTCAACATTGGGTAGGACGATACCCTTTTCCCTTTGGAAGAAGGGACCTTTATCCCAGAAGTTTTTATCGGCGCAACCTATGCAGGGGGCACCGGACTGTATCGGATAGGAGATACCGCCAAACCACCTTAGGTTACCGCAAGACGCGTAGGTTGTGGGTCCCCTACACCCGATTTTGTAGAGGCACCAACCCTTTTTAGCCGCGTCGTCGTCCGGTTTTTCGACGAACTGACCGGCGTTGAAGAAGGGTCTCCTGTAGCAGGTATCGTGAATCCTGTTGCCGAAAAATTGTTTGGGTCTGCCTTGGTCGTCGAGGGGAGGCATACCGAACAGTGCCAGATGTAGGATGGTTCCGGTGATAACCTCGGGTATGGGGGGACAACCGGGAACCTTTATAAGGGGTTTGTTTACCAAATCGGAGACAGGCACCGAATGGGTTGGGTTGGGTCTTGCCGCCTGAATACCACCCCACGAGGCACAAGTTCCCACCGACATTAAAACAGCGGCATGCTTAGCCAATTCGATAACGTCCTCTTTATAGGGTCTTCCGGCCACTATGCAATACCTTCCGTCGTTTCCCAAGGGAACGCCACCCTCATATACGAGGATGTATTTACCCTTATATTCCTCCACAACCTTATCGAGGTGTCCCACGAGACCGCTCCTAACCATTTTTCCGTTTTCCTCGTAGAGAATTCCGGCGGCGGCGGGGAGGGTTTCGTCGTATTCAAGGGTTATCACATTCAGCAATAGGTCGGACGCGTAAGGGGCATTGGAACGTATGAAGGATTCGGTGCAACCGGTGCACTCCAAACCGTGGAGCCAAATAACGGGAATCCTCTCCTTGGTTTCTAGGGCTTCCACAACCTTGGGAACCATAGAAGGAGCCAATCCCATCAGACCGGTTATATAGGTCGCGAATTTTAGAAATTCACGACGGGAAATACCTGCCTCTTTAAAGGCTTCCCAGTAGGTTTTACCCATAACAAACCTCCCGCGGGTGTTACTCTTTAATTTTGGAAATTTATCACAAAGCTTTTATCGGACAAAGAATATTAGAAAATTCTTATAATGTAATAGATTAGCCAGAACTTTTAAAGGAAAAAAGGAAGTTTAAAACTCCATAGGTTTATCCATGGCGATAAACCATTGGGGGGTTGCCCTGAATATTACGGGAGATTTACACCTCCAACAGTGGGGATAGGAGTGTTTCAAATCCCCCAAGTGGACTAAGGCGTTTCTCTCCTTCAAGAGTTCTATAACATGGAAATTCGCCGGAGAACGGACTATTTGGTAATTTTCCTTATTTTTCCTACCGGTTTGTTCGTAAATTCTCAGTCCCCTTAAAGGTTCTATTACCTCATCGGTGTAAAAACCTTTATCGTCCACCGGTGCGAAGGGTTCCAGACCGTACTTTTGACCTATGGCGTAGTCCTCGTTACCGTGACCGGGAGCCATGTGAACCAAACCCGTACCGGTATCGAGTGTAACGAACTCCGAGGGGTATATCTTCCACATATTTTTGACCGTTTCGGGGGACAGGAATTGACTTAAAAACTCCCTCGTATTGAAGGGATGTTTGTAGCTTAGTCCCACTAATTGTTCGCCTTTTACGGTGCCGAGAATTACCCCCTCGGGGAGTTCGGTTTCCTTATAGAAGTTGTCGAGCAAGTCCTTTGCAATTATGTAAACCTCGTCGCCCGGCGCCAAATCGCCCATCTCCACGAGGACGTATTCGGCATCGGGTTTGACCATTATCCCGAGGTTAGCCGGCAGAGTCCAGGGGGTGGTAGTCCAAATTACCGCGTAAACCCTTTTTCCTTTCAAAACTGGCGATAGCCCTTCGGGATTTTCTATTTCAAACTTTACGTAGATAGAGGGGTCTTTCTTTTCGCTGTATTCGACCTCCGCCTCCGCCTCGGCGGTGGTGCAGAATATACACCAGTAAACCGGTTTTTTACCCCTGTAAACTATCCCCCTTTCGAATATCCTTCCGAGTTCCCTCACCTCGGTAGCCTGATATTGGGGGTTCATGGTTAGATAGGGTTCTTCCCACCGACCGAGAACCCCAAGCCTCATAAAGTCCCTCTTTTGAACTTCCACCCACTTTGCGGCGTATTCGCGACACATACGGCGAAATTCCGCCTTCGGGATGTCCTCTTTATTGATACCTTTTTCCTTTAGGCGGTTTTCGACCTTTAACTCTATCGGTAGCCCATGGCAGTCCCACCCGGGAACGTAGTCGAGGTCTTTACCCTGCATAAGTTCGTATTTGTTGATGATATCTTTGAGTATCTTGTTCAGGGCGTGCCCTATGTGGATTGCGCCGTTGGCGTAGGGGGGACCGTCGTGGAGAACCCACATAGGTTTACCCTTACGGGTTTCCTTAATCTTTTGATATAGACCCTCCCAGTGTTTGGCTATTTCCGGTTCCCTCTTTGGGAGGTTTGCCTTCATCGGAAAATCCGTCTTTGGGAGGTTCAGGGTGTTCTTCAAGTCGAGTTTCTTGTTTTTTTCCTCCATTAAGAGGAAAAGGATAACGGGCTAAATTAAGCCTTAAAGGGGATTGGAAGTCTTGATAATATAAATCATGCAATTTTTTTTTTTTTTTTTTTTTTTTTTTTGCAAGCGAAATTTTAAATTGTGATATATTTGTCAATTTAGGGGATGCTGGCTCGAGTGTATTTTTCTCAAAATCCGGTGTTAAAATTTGCTGTAGAAGATGTTTTAGAACAACTTATAGAAGATAGGTTTTATGGATATAAGGAGTTTGATTTAGCTCTAATAGCATTCTCACCTAAAGTTTATCCGATAGATAAAAGGGTTATAGATACTTTCAATAACTACTTGGGTAAAAATAGGTGGATAGCATTCCATTCTCTTTCCGCATTTGCAAATGAAAAGGTAGTAAAAAATGCTCTTGTGGTTCTTTTTATAAAATTTACTTCCGGTGGAGGATTCGAAATTTTTTCTATAAAAAACTTGTTTCAGAATTATCGTAATTCAATAAAACTGACGGCAAAATATTTGGAATCTCATTATGAAAGGAAGTATTTACATCTTATGTTCTCAACATTTTCACACGGATTTATAGGTTCTTTCGTAGAAAATTTGGAAGAAGTGTTAAAAAGATTCCCAAATATTGTGGGAGGGGTGGCTTCCGGTATAGATACCCCATCATTCGGGAAAATAACTAATGTCTACACTTCCGAAGGGATTATTGAAGATGGATTTGCTATGCTTACCTTAAAAAATGTTGAATTTGGAATAGGACAAGCTTTGGGTTATCGAATTATAGGACCTATCTATACTATTACCAAAGCGGAAGGAAACCGTATATTGGAAATAGAGAGAGAAAGTGTGGATAGACTGGTAAAAAGGCTTTTAAGAGGTTTACCAACGCAAGATATAAGAATTTTTTGGTATTCTCCTATAGCTATTTTGGATAGAACAGAAAAAAAGATTTCTGTTTTTAGGAGTTTTAAAGAGATTC
>JALWDU010000074.1 GCA_027036735.1 Aquificales bacterium
CCGCGGAAGTCGGTTCCGTCGAAAACATCGGTCTAATGGCTATAAAAGCCGAGGAATACGGTTCCCACGATAAGACCTTCTTCCCGCCCGAAAACGGATTTATCGAAATCCGCGACGAAGAAGGCAACGTTCTTATGAAACACCGCGTCAACAAAGGGGACATTTACAGAAGCTGCCAAACCAAGGATGTCGCCATTAAGAACTGGATAGAGATAGCGGTCAAGAGGGCTAAAGAGGCTTCCCAAGAGTATAACGACAACGTTCCCATAGTATTCTGGCTCGACAGGAGAAGGGCGCACGATAGGGAGCTCATAAGAATCGTTAGGGAAGAGCTCAAGAAGATGGAACAGGAGGGCAAACTCGAGGGTGTCGACTGGTACATCATGCCCCCCAAAGACGCTATGAAATTTACCCTCAAACGCTTCAGGGAAGGTAAATACACCATATCGGTAACCGGTAACGTTTTGAGGGACTATCTGACCGACCTGTTCCCCATAATAGAGGTTGGAACCTCCGCAAGGGCGCAGTCGATTGTTCCTCTGTTGGCGGGCGGTATTCTCCTCGAAACCGGAGCGGGCGGTTCCGCACCCAGGCACGTAGCCCAATTCCTAAAGGAAACCCACCTAAGGTGGGACTCTCTGGGTGAATTCCTCGCCGTTTACGAAGCCCTAATGCACGAATACAGGAAAAATCCCGAAAACAAAAAGGCTAAGGTTATCGCCGACGCACTCTACAAGGCGATTTACAAGTACCTAATGGAGGACAAAACCCCCAAACGTAAGGTTGGCGAATTGGACACCAGGGGCTCCCACTACTACTTGGCTAGATTCTGGGCTGAAGCCCTCGCCGAGCAGGACGAGGACAAAGAACTTAAAGAAAAATTCGCCCCCGTTGCCAAAGAATTGGCGGAAAAAGAGCAGCAAATCCTCGAAGAGATTAGGGCTACCGAAGGCAAACCCGCCGGTATAGATGCGTGGTACTTCTTCGGTCTCAACCCCAACGACCCCGTCGAAAAGCAAATTCTCGAAAAACTACCTCCCGAAAAGCAAAAAGAGGTTGTCGAGCTCTACGAAAGGGTTGTCTCCCTCATGAGACCTTCCAAAACTTTCAACGAGATTATCGACAGACTTTTGAACAACTAATCCTTTCCTTCTAATGTTTATCCCCTTTTCTTTTATCCACCTTTTTGGTAAAACTGCTTTTCTTAACAATAACTTTCGGAGGTTCTGTAATGGCTAAGGGAACCGTCGCTTGGAAGATTATTAAAGACCACCTCGTTCACGGCGAAATGGAACCCGGTAAGGAAATCGCCATTAGGATAGACCAAACCCTCACCCAGGACGCCACCGGAACCATGGCTTATCTCGAATTCGAGGCTATGGGCGTTGACGAGGTAAAAACCCCCGACCTATCGGTTTCCTACATAGACCACAACACCCTGCAGCTCGACTTCAGAAACCCCGACGACCACGAGTATTTGAGAACCGTCGGTATGAAATACGGTATCTGGGTTTCCAAGCCCGGTAACGGTATATGCCACCAGGTTCACCTCGAGAGGTTTGCAAAACCGGGTAAGACTCTCTTGGGTTCCGACTCCCATACCCCGACCGCCGGCGGTGCGGGAATGCTCGCAATAGGTGCGGGTGGTCTCGACGTCGCCGCGGCTATGGCGGGTGAGCCTTTCTACACCAAAATGCCCAAAATCGTAAAGGTCGAACTCAGGGGCAAACAGCTCCCCGCATGGGTGTCCGCAAAAGACATCATCCTCGAAATGCTCCGCCGCCTAACCGTTAAAGGCGGTCTTATGAGGATTTTCGAATACGTGGGAGAGGGTATCAAAGCCCTATCCGTTCCCGAAAGGGCAACCATTACCAACATGGGTGCCGAACTGGGTGCCACCACCTCGATATTCCCCTCCGACGAGAACACCCTCGACTTCTTCCGTAGGGAAGGTAGGGAGCAGGATTGGGTTGAGCTGTTGCCCGACCCCGATGCGGAATACGACGAAGAGGTAATTATCGACCTCAATGAGCTCGAACCCCTGATAGCTCAACCCCACTCCCCCGACAACGTTGTGCCCGTTAGGGAACTCCACGGAAAGGTTAAAGTCAACCAGGTTGTAATAGGTTCCTGCACCAACTCCTCCTATAGGGACCTCAAGACCGTTGCCGAAATCCTCAAGGGTAAAAAGGTTCACAGGGATGTATCCCTCATAATCGCCCCCGGTTCCAGACAGGTGCTCGAGCAAATCGCCAGAGACGGAACCTTGGCAGACCTAATTAACGCCGGTGCCAGAATTATCGAAACCGCCTGCGGTCCCTGTATCGGTATGGGTTGGGCACCTCCCTCCAAAGGTGTTTCCGTTAGGTCTTTTAACAGGAACTTCAAGGGTCGTTCCGGAACCCTTGACGCCGGCGTATACCTCGCATCTCCCGAAACCTGTGCGGCTGCCGCACTAACCGGTTACATAACCGACCCCAGAACCCTCGGCGAACCTATCAGGGTAACCCTACCCGAGAAGTTCATTCCCTACAACGATGCGTTGCTCATACCCCCCCTACCCAAGGAGGAGAGGGAACAGGTCGAAATTAGAAGGGGTCCCAATATAAGACCTCTGCCGGAGTTTGACGAACTTCCCGAAGCCATCAAAGGTAAGGTTGAAATAAAGGTTGGAGACAATATAACCACCGACCACATTATGCCCGCCGGTGCGAAGATACTACCCCTAAGGTCTAACATCTACGAAATTTCCAAATACGTTTACCACTACGTAGACCCCGGTTTCGCCGAAAGGGCTCTCAAAAACAAAGAGGAAGGTATCGCCACCGTTATCGTTGGAGGAGAGAACTACGGTCAGGGTTCCTCCAGGGAGCACGCCGCACTCGC
>JALWDU010000075.1 GCA_027036735.1 Aquificales bacterium
CTCCCCAAGGGGGGTGTTGCGGTGGAACTGGGGGCGGGGTTCGGACTGGGAACCGTCCTATTGGCAAAGCGCTACCCGAACACCCAAATAGTGGCGGTAGAGTATCAAAAACCCCTTTACGAGCTTCTCTTAAAAAACCTATCCCTAAACGGGGTCGAAAATGTGAAACCGCTCCTATGCGACGTTCGGGAGATAGAAAGGTGTCTTCCACACCAAATGGCGGATGCCGTATTTTCCAACCCACCCTTTTGGAGGAGCGAATACCTAAACCCCTCCACCAAGAGGGGCGAAGTGTTTGTAAAGGCGAACTACGAGGTGGAAACCGAATACACCCACTTTCTAAGGGCGGCTAAATATCTCCTCAAATCCCACAAAGAGTTTTTCTTCATGTTCGACTCCAAGAGGTTGGACGAAGTTCTGTGCCGTTTGAGGGAACTAAAGTTCGCCCCTTTGGAACTCCGATTGGTCTTTCCCACCGAGGGGAAGTTTTCCAACGTCTTTTTCGTCCGTTCAAAGTTGGGGGGAAGGGGTGGAGACCTCAAGGTGGATTACGTAATAGGGAGTTCCCCAAAAGGGGTAAAAGGGAAGAAACCCCAAAAAGGTTAAGCCCTCTTCCACTTGGTTCCAAAGGGTGTGTCCTCCAAAATAATGCCCCTTTCCTTGAGTTCGTCCCTTATAGTATCGGCAATATCGAATACCTTTTTCTCCCTCGCCATCTGGCGCACCTTTATAAGCAATTCGATGAGGCTCTCGTCCATTACCCGCGAAGCGGGCTCCATTTCCCTTTCGACAACCTTTTTGACGGGGCATCTGGGCAGAACGTCCTCGAGCAGTCCGAATATATTCCTCAAGGTATTTTTGAGGGAGTTCACAGCCGCACCGTAGGCTTCCAACGCCTGCTTTGAAATTTTCTTCTCCTTGAAAGCCTCGTTTCGAATCTTGTTCATTTCCGATATCAGCTCCATCGAGGCGGCGAGGGCTTCCTGCGTTTTGAAGTCCTCCGCGAGGGCTTTAAAGAATTTCTCCTCGGTTGCCTTTATGGTGTTGTATAGCGGGTGCAAACCCCCGAGGTTCCCGTCGTAAGTTTCCAACCCCTTTAGGGTCTCGTAATCCTCCACCGCCTGACGGATACGCTCGTAGACCTTTTTCGTGCTCTCCATCTTCTCCCAAGAGAAATCGAGGGGACTCCTGTAGTGGACGCTCAAAACGAGTAGCCTCAGCACATCGGGGTGGTATTTGGTGTAAATCTCCCTCAAAGTTACGAAGTTTCCGAGGGATTTGGACATCTTTTGACCGTTGACGATAACCAAGCCGTTGTGCATCCAATAGCGGGCGAAGGGCTTACCCGTAAGGGCTTCCGCCTGCGCTATCTCGTTCTCGTGGTGGGGAAATATCAAATCGAGACCCCCGCCGTGGATATCTATGGTCTCCCCCAGGTGTTTGAATACAAAGGCTACGCACTCGGTGTGCCAACCGGGTCGCCCCTCACCCCAGGGGCTTTCCCAAGCCGGTTCACCAGCTTTAGAGCGCTTCCAGAGGGCAAAGTCGAGCGGGTTTCTCTTGTCCTCCCCCGGTTCAACCCTCGCGCCGGCGATAAGCTCGTCTATGCTCCTCTTGGAGAGCTTTCCGTAATCCTTGAACTTCTCAACCGAGAAGTAGACGTTCCCCTCCGGGGTGGCGTAGGCGTATCCCTTCTCTATAAGTTTTTGGACGAGGTCTATTATCTCGGGAATGTGGTCGGTAACCCTCGGCTCGACATTTGCCGGACGCACCCCTATAGCCTCGGTATCCTCGTAGTAGCGGGCTATGTAGCGGTCGGCTATCTCCATAAAGTCCTTGCACTCCTCCTTGGCGCGGTTTATTATCTTGTCGTCCACGTCGGTGAAGTTTCTAACAAATTTGACCTTGTAGCCGAGGTGTTCCAGATACCTCCTAAAGGTGTCGAAAACTATTAGACTCCTACCGTGACCCACATGGGAATCGTCGTAAACGGTGACACCGCAGGTGTATATCTTAACCAACGGGGGGTTTTGCGGAACGAAATCCTCCAACTTCCCCGAAAGGGTGTTGAATAATTTAAGGGTCATAGGGTGGAATTATTTAACAATTTACCAACCCGCGCAAGGTGGGCACCTCCGACGGCTCCCCTCGGAGGGGAGGAAACTCAAAGAGAACCCAAATTGGATGAGAAAGGTCATCGTTCCTCCGAACGGGGATTTTATATACTAACCTTCAGAAGGTTGCGGGTTGGGCTATACGGGCTGCTCCGGAAGGCTCTGTGAGATGCGGGGTGGAGCAGCCTGGTAGCTCGCCGGGCTCATAACCCGGAGGTCGCGGGTTCAAATCCCGCCCCCGCAACCATTTTATATATCTCTAATCCACCCTTAAGGTCATCCCAAGGGGAAATCCCAAACCGGTCGCATAACATTCACCCACCCCGAAGGTCGGTAAGGATTTCAACACATCCCCCGAAGGGGTCGAGATGTAACTTTCGACCGCCGAGAGGTCGTTTTTATCGGTCAACCTAAAGAGGAAGTGGGTATTGGTCTGCGACAGGACGTATTTGTTCACCTGCGCCGGTCGTTGGGCTACGAGCCAAAGCCCGAAGTTTAGCTTCCTACCCTCGGCGGCTATCTTTTCGAGCATCAAAAGGGCGAGATTCCGCCTCCCAGCCTCGGCGTCGCCAAAACCCCTTTCGGGGGCAAAATTGTGGGCTTCCTCGACGACAACTATTCTCCTCCCCTTAGCCCCGCCGAAGAAGAGCCTTTTGAGGAGCAAACCCGCTATGTTTAGACGGCTTCGGGTATCGGACACCTCCGAGAGGTCGAAAATCTCAACCCTACCCCCAAAGGGTTTGAAGATTAGCTTGGAAAC
>JALWDU010000076.1 GCA_027036735.1 Aquificales bacterium
TCGACCGTAAACTGGCAACTGGTTAAAAACCACCTGGTGGACGAGATAAGGCTTATACACCTCCCCGTTATAGTGGGGGGAGAGGATATTCCTACCCTCGTGGGGGGGGAAGGTTTCAAATCCCTATCGAAGTTGTTACACCTGAGGCTTAGGGCTCACTTCGTGAGGGGAAGGCAACTTATCACCGAATGGGAGGTGGTCAAGAGCAAAAGGGACTGATTGGGTCTCCTTTAACCTTATTCCTTTTAATGGAAAGTCTCGCCCTTCTGGGCTCCACCGGGTCGATAGGAACCCAAACGCTCGATTTGGTCTCCCGCTTTCCCGACCGCTTTAGGGTTGTCCTGCTCTCCGCCCGCAGGGCTTCGGAAAAACTGCTCGAGCAGGCTAAACGTTTTAAACCCGATTTCGTAATAACAGAGGAAACCCCACCCGAAGGGTGGATAAAAAGCCTTCCGAAAAATACCAAACACCTAACCAGCTTGGAGGGGCTCGCCGAGGCGCTTGCAGAAACCCGCCCCGATAGGGTTTTAAACGCCACAAGCGGTATTTACGGAATTGAACCGACCTTTTTGGTGTTGGAAAAGACCGACTCCCTCCTCCTGTTGGCGAATAAGGAGAGCGTCCTCGCGGCGGGGGAATTTTTAAAACCTTACCTCAAGAGGGTTATACCGGTCGATAGCGAACACAACGCGTTGTTTCAAATATTGGAAAACCTCCCGAGGGAGGCGGTTAAAAAGATTTACCTAACCGCGTCGGGGGGTCCCTTTTTCGGAAAAACCTTAAGGGAGCTTGAAGAGGTTTCACCCGAGGAGGCTCTGAAACACCCCCGTTGGAGGATGGGAAAGAAGATAACGGTCGATAGCGCCACCCTCATGAACAAGGGATTTGAGGTTATAGAGGCTAAATATCTGTTCGGTATCCCCCTAAGGGATATAGAGGTGGCGGTTCACCCCCAAAGTGCGGTGCACGGTATGGTGGAGACCGTCGACGGGGGTATTTTTGCGCTTATGTCCCCCACCGACATGCGGTTTCCCATTCACCACGCCCTCTTTTACCCCGAAAGGGTAGAAATCCCCCTAAGGGGTTTGGATATCTTCTCCCTCCAAAGGTTGGAATTTTTCAAACCGGACACCGAAACCTTTAAGTGTTTGGAGCTGGCATACCGCTACGGGGAGAGGGGTCTGCCCCACACCGCCCTTTTGGTGGGCGCCGACGAGGGGGCGGTCGAACTCTTCCTGAAGGGGAAGCTCAAGTTTACCCAAATACCCGACCTAATAGAGGAAGTGGTCGAAAGGTTGGCTCCCCTTTACGGGGAGGTGAAGAGGGAGGATATCCCCCAATTGGTTAGAAGAGCTTACGAAGAAGCCCTAAAGGGGTTGAAAAATTAAAAAGACCCTTTTGGGGTATATTTCCCTTTCACTCCCAAAGGGCAAACTTGAAATATTTCCCGAAAGGGGTCAGAATAAACTTATTTGGTTTACCAACCGAAACGGAGGAATGGAGATGTATGCCGTTATCAAAACCAGTGGAAAGCAGTACAGGGTAGAGGTGGGAAACAAACTGAAGGTTGAGAAATTGAACGCCAACGTGGGCGACACCGTCGAGTTCGACGCTCTTATGGTGCGCGACGACGAGGGCAACGTTCACGTCGATAAAGGAAAGGTCGTCGCCGAGGTTAAAGCCCACGGTCTCGGCAAAAAGGTTGTGGTATTTAAATACAGACCTAAGAAAAACTACCGCAGGTGGAAGGGACATAGACAACCCTTCACAGAGATTGAGATAAAGGAAATCAAACTTTAATAATCTTTAGGAGGTAGAGCTATGGCGAGCAAGGCGGCAGGAGGTTCGACAAAAAACGGTAGGGATAGTATTTCCAAAAGGTTAGGTGTAAAGAGGCACGACGGTCAAATAGTCAGGGCGGGCAACATCATCGTCCGCCAGAGGGGAACCAGGATTTACCCCGGTGTAAACGTCGGTATGGGTAGCGATTACACCCTCTTTGCCAAGGTCGACGGAATAGTGAAGTTCTCCACCAGAAGGGGAAGGAAATACGTCGACGTCCTACCCCTGGAGGAGGGGAAGTAATCCCTCCCTCCCCTTAAAGCCACTTCAAAACCATCAGTCCCAACAGGGCGTAAAGGACATTTCCCGCCACCAAAAGGGTTATATACCTCTTTAGCAATTCGCTTCCGAAGATATAGGCGTAGAGCGCTTTAAAGAAGTTGTTGGATATCGTCGCGAGCAAAATGCCGGTCAGCACCACCGGGAGGGCGAGCTGTCCCTGCGCGAACATATTGGCGAGCGCTATGGTTATCGGGTCTACGTCTATAACCCCCGACGTTATGGAGAGGGCTATCAGACCCTTTTCGCCGAAGTGGGCGTTTAAGAACTTGCCGAGCACCGAAACGGCGCAGTAAACGAGCGCAAATTCGAAAATCTCACCCCAAGAGAGGGGATTTTTCAACTTTATCCTTTTGCCCAATTGGAGGTCTGTTTCCCCCTTTAAATCCCCCCTTCGGTAGGCGAAAAAACCAATCGCGAGCATTATGAGGAGGAAGGGGATAAAGAGCTCCAGCAGGGGGACAAAGAGCGGCGGGGCTATTATCGAGGCGAGAACCACCACCCGCACCCCCATAACCGCCCAGGCGACCACTATTCCCAAAAACAAGACCCCGCCGAAGGCGGGGAGTTCCCTCGACAGGTTGGCAAAGGCTAAGGTCACCGCGGTGGATGAGACGCTTCCTCCCAGTAGGGCTGTAATCAGGAGGCTTTTAACCAACCCTTTGGTTTCCCCCTTGGCGGTGTAGAGCTTTAGGAGGAAGTAACCCAAGAAACTCAAGGAGGAAACTATAACCACAAAT
>JALWDU010000077.1 GCA_027036735.1 Aquificales bacterium
GGCGGGGCATATGGTGATAGATTTACCGATAGGCAGGAGCGTCTCCGACAGGAAGAAATTCTCCGTCTTTTCCTCCAAAGCCCGGGAGGCTAAAACCGAATTTTGGCTTAAAGAGGGCTTTCCCCACGCCAACAGCGCCCTGCTCGACATAAAGATATACACCGGTAGGACTCACCAGATAAGGGTTCACCTCCACAGTCAGGGGATGAGCATCTGGGGGGACACCACCTACGGGTTTAAGAGGTCGAAACTCCCCAAGGAGTATCAAAGTTTGGTCGACCTCTTGCCGGAGGGTTCATTTTGGTTGGTCGCCTACAGGTTGGGCTTCTACCACCCCACCACCAAAGAGTGGATGGAGTTTAAAGTCGAACCCCCAAAGGAGTATAGGGAGATATTGGAACGACTAAGGGAGGGAAACAATAAGTCCCCTTAAAGGTTTATCTTCTTTATTTTTCCACCAAGCGGTTGATGAAAAAAAGAAACCTTCAAAAGGGTGTTTTTCAAATTTCCCTTGCCGTTTCAATCCTCTTCGACCAAGACCTTCACGAGACCGTTTGCTATTTCGAAAGCCTTTTCCACATCTTGGAGGAGACGGGTTTTATTCTCCTCCTTCACCGTTAGGCGGTCGATAACCACCTCTATGTCGTGCTTCTTGTTCTTCTCGAGGGGGGGAACCTCCTCAACGCGGTAAATCTCTCCGTCAACCCTCACGCGGGAATAACCCAACTTTTGAACCCCTTTGAGGAAATCCTTAAACTCCCCCTTTTTACCCCTAACGACGGGTGCGGTGATAATTACCCTCTTCCCTTTGTGGTTTTGGAATATCTTTTCCACCACCTGCGAGGGGGATAGACCCTCCAGAGGTTTCCCGCAAACGGGACAGTGGGGTTTCCCTATGTTGGCGAACAATACCCTTAGGTAGTCGTAAATCTCGGTAACCGTTCCCACCGTCGAGCGGGGGTTTTTGGAGGTGGTCTTTTGGTCTATGGCTATAGCGGGGGATAGTCCCTCTATGTCGTCCACATCGGGCTTTTCCATCACCCCGAGGAACTGACGGGCGTATGCCGATAGACTCTCGACAAATCTCCTATACCCCTCGGCGTAAAGCGTGTCGAAAGCGAGCGATGACTTACCGCTTCCGCTTACGCCCGTTATCACCACCAACTTATTTTTCGGAATTTCCACCGTTATATTTTTGAGGTTGTGCTGCCTGGCACCCCTAATGACGATTTTCTTCTTTTCCATCCCCAAAATGGGAAACGATAACTCCTTTTCCCTCAAAGGGTAGGAGGGAAATGGGCAACCTCCGCGGGGGAATATTAATATTTGAGTGATACCTATGGGTGAGGTATTGAAGATTTTTGAAACCCTTCAAGGGTCTGGGAAAGGAGAAAGCCCTAAAGGTGGCGGAGACTGTAGAAAAACTTGTCGAGGAAAGGATTAGGGTTGGATTAGTTTTTACACTAATAAAGGCGCTTAAGGGGTAAGGAAATGGCAAAGGTTTTGGAGATTTACAAAATTTTCGAAAAACACTTTGGGGAGGAAGAGGCTAAAGTTCTGACCGAAGCGGTTGAGGAGCTTGTAAGAGAAAATGCAACAGAAGTAAAAAACAAAGCAAAGGAGGAACTGAAAGGGGAACTTGCTACCAAACAGGACTTGGAAATGCTCGAATACCGCCTTCGTGCGGAAATCGAACAGGTTAGGGGAGAACTAAAGGCGGAGATACAAAAGGTGAAAAACGACCTACTAAAGTGGTTAATAGTCCTATTTATCGGTCAAGCTACCTTTATAGTTGGTCTGGTTTTTACCCTTATAAAGGCGCTTAAGGGGTGAGGGAATGGCAAAGGTTTTGGAGATTTACAAAATTTTCGAAAAACACTTTGGGGAGGAAGAGGCTAAAATCCTAACCGAGGCGGTTGAGGAACTTATAAAGGAAAATACAACGGAAGTTAAAAACAAAGCAAAGGAGGAACTGAAAGAAGAACTCGCTACCAAACAGGATTTGGAAATGCTCGAATACCGCCTTCGTGCGGAAATCGAACAGGTTAGGGGAGAACTAAAATCGGAAATCGAACAGGTTAGAGGAGAACTAAAGGCGGAGATACAAAAGGTGAAAAACGACCTACTAAAGTGGTTAATAGTCCTATTTATCGGTCAAGCTACCTTTATAGTTGGTCTGGTTTTTACCCTTATAAAGGCACTTAAGGGGTAAAGGTGAGAAAAACACCCTTAAGGGTTAGTTTTTAACAAATTCACCCCTATTGAGTAGGGGAATTTTCCTTTTAGCCCTGAGCTGTCCGCAGGCGCCGAAGACATCCTGACCCTTACTCCAACGGATGGTGGCTATTATCGCGCTATCGAGCAAAACCTTTTGAAATTCGTAAATACGCCCTTCGGGAGGTCTCTCGTAGGGGAGTATCGGAGACGGATTGTAGGGTATTAAGTTCACCTTAAACCGCTTTCGGTGGGGTTTTATCAGCCTTGCGAGTTCCTCGGCGTGTTCCCTTTGGTCGTTTATATCCTTTATGAGGACGTATTCGAGCGTAATTTTCCTACCTTCGGGCAAGGGGTAGTTGACGAGTAAATCCCAAAGCTTGTCGAAGGGGTTGGTCTTCGTAATCGGCATAATCTCCTCGCGAATTTCCTGATTGGGTGCGTTTAGCGAAATAGCGAGGTTTACGTTTCTCAAAAGGGGGTCTTGAGCCATCTTTCTAAGCTGGTAGAGTATCCCGCTCGAGGAAATCGTAAGCCGTCTCTTGGATATATCCACCCCCTTTTGGTCGACAAATATTTCAACCGCCTTCTTTAGGTTGTTAAAGTTTGCGAGGGGTTCGCCCATACCCATAAAGACGATGTT
>JALWDU010000078.1 GCA_027036735.1 Aquificales bacterium
GTTATAGGTCTAAAGCCGACCTACGGTCGGGTTTCCCGATACGGGCTTGTAGCCTTTGCAAGCTCCCTCGACCAGATAGGACCCTTCGGGCGCTACACCGAGGATGTCGCCCTTTTGCTCGAGGTTATAAGCGGACACGACCCCAAGGATAGCACCTCCGCCAAAAAAGAGGTTCCCGCTTATACGGAGGAGATTAAGAAACCTATAAAGGGATTAAAAGCGGGCATACCTAAGGAAATTTTCGAACTCGGTCTCAGCGGGGAGGTTAAAGAGATTTTCGAAAAATGGGTTGAAAGTCTCAAGGCGGAGGGTGTGGGGGTCGAGACTATAGAACTCCCTATGCTGAAGTATGCAATTCCCATTTACTACATAATCGCAACCTCCGAGGCTAGCTCCAACCTCGCGAGATACGACGGCGTTCGCTACGGCTACCGCACCCCCGATTACAGAGACCTGCAGGAGATGTATACCAAAACGAGGGACGAGGGTTTCGGTGCAGAAGTGAAGCGGAGGATTATGCTCGGAACCTTCGCCCTATCGACCGGTTATTACGACGCCTATTACCTGAAGGCGAAAAAGATTCAAAGGCTCCTTTACGAGGACTTTATAAAGGCTTTCCAAAAGGTGGATGTGATACTTACACCCACCACACCCACACCGGCGTTTAGGTTTGGTGAAAAACTTCAAAACCCGATAGATATGTATCTGTCGGACATATTCACCGTTTCGGTAAACCTCGCCACCCTACCCGCCGTAAGCGTTCCCATAGGTTTGACCGAAAGCAAACTCCCCGTAGGGGGACAAATAATTGGTAGACCTTGGGAGGAATCCACCATACTAAGGGTATCCCGCGCGTGGGAGGAGATATCCAACTTCCCCCAATGGGTTCCCGAACTTTAATTCCCTTTCCCCCAAACGTTTACCTCCGATTTCCAACCCTTTACGGTGGAAAAAGGGATTATTCCTCCGAGGGTTTCCGCTATCCATTCCCCTCGGAGGAAATAGGAGAATAAAACCTCAAGGAGGTTAGAGTTTTCAAGCCCCAAGGTGGGCTATTAGGAGGATTGCAGACCCCAGTAGGAAAACCGACACCTTTAACCCCAATAGGAGGTTTCTCTTATCGGGAAACCACCGCAGGGAGAGGGCTATCGCCAGGGTTAACCCCATCAGGAAAGCCCCCGAGGTGAAATAGCCGTTGACCACCTCTGTGGTTGCGGCGTGCGCTAGCAGGGCGGCTATAAACAGACCTGAAGCCGCTTTGTGAAGTTTGTAAAGCTTAGCCCCTTCGGGGGATTTTAAGATTTTCGATACGCTTATGCACAGACCTGTCGCCAAAACCACACCCAACAGGGCTAAGGCGAGATAACCGCTAGCCTCGTGAATTCCTTCCATCGGCATAAACCCCCACCATTTTAAAGACATTTTTTGGTGAGTTATATCATAGAACCCCGAAGCGGCGTTTTTGTTAAATCTTGGGGAAACTTTTAAAGTGGTTATCATTAAACAAACACCAACCTTTTGGAGGTAAAGGCATGGCAAAGCCTGTCATTACTTGGACTAAAACCGACGAGGCTCCCCAGCTTGCTAGCTACTCCCTGCTTCCCATCGTTAAAGCGTTTACCAAAGACGCCGGTGTAGATATAGATGTAAGGGATATCTCCCTAGCCGGTAGGGTTTTGGCGCAATTCGGCTATGAACCCGATGACTTGGCATATCTGGGCGAACTCGTTTGGAAACCCGAGTGCAACCTTATAAAACTCCCCAACATCTCCGCATCGGTTCCCCAGCTGATAGAAACCATCAGGGAACTCCAAAAGAGGGGTTTCGACCTACCCGACTATCCCGAAGAACCCCAAACCCCCGAAGAGGAGGAGATTAAGAAGAAATACGACGCCTGCGTAGGTTCCGTGGTTAACCCCGTTATCAGGGCTGGTAACTCCATAAGGAAGATAGCCAGACCCGTTAAGGAATACGCCAAAAAGCACCCACACAGGCTTAAACCCACCGACCCCCATCAGAAGTCCTATGTCGCCTATATGAAAGCGGGCGACTTCTACAGGCACGAAAAGTCCGTTGTCCTCGACAAGGATACCAAACTCAAGTATGTTTTTGTTAACCCCCAAACCGGTGAGGAAATAGTTCTCAAAGAAATCGAGGGGCAAAAGGGTGACGTTATCGACGGTACCTGGATGAACAGAAGGGTTCTAAGGGAGTTCTTCGAAGAGGTTATTCAGGACGCCAAGGAAAACGACATACTCTTCTCGCTCCACGTCAAGGCTACCATGATGAGGGTCTCCGACCCGGTAATCTTCGGCGACGCCATAAGGGTTTACTTCAAAAAGCTCTGGGAGAAACACGGCGACCTCCTCGAGAAGATAGGCTTCAAGCCGGAAAGGGGACTTGTAGACCTCGAAGAGAAGATGAAAAAACTCTCCCCCGAAGAGCAAGAGGCTATTAAGAAAACTCTCGAGGAGATTTACAAAGAACAACCCCGTATGTATATGGTTGACTCCGACAAGGGTATAACCAACCTCCACAGACCCAACGACGTCATTATCGACGCCTCCATTCCCGCGGTAATCAAAAACGGTCTAAAGGGTTGGGGTCCCCAAGGCGAGGAGGACGACCTCGTCATCACCGTCCCCGACAGAAGCTACGCCACCATGTACGACGAAATCGTAGAGGACATTAAGGTTAGGGGACAATTCAATCCCGCGGAAGTCGGTTCCGTCGAAAACATCGGTCTAATGGCTATAAAAGCCGAGGAATACGGTTCCCACGATAAGACCTTCTTCCCGCCCGAAAACGGATTTATCGAAATCCGCGACGAAGAAGGCAA
>JALWDU010000079.1 GCA_027036735.1 Aquificales bacterium
TCTTATCAGGAGGAAGTAAAAGAGGGCTATAAAAATCGCAAAAAACAGCAGGTTTGTTATCAAAAATCCGGTTCCGCTTCCGTGCATAAGAGCTTTACATTATTCCACAACTTCCCACACCTCTATGTGAAATGTTTTTCACCATTCCCCCAAAGGGAATGGACTTCTCCCAAACCTGAAAGGGGACTAAAGAATTTTCCAATCTTCCAAGGTTTCCGCGTAAACCTCCCACCGAATGGGGATTGTTGAAACTTAACACCGGTAGAGGTAAGAGAAAAATAAAACCCCGAAAGGAGATTATTTGAGCCTTTCGGCAACGTAAAGGGTTATATCCCTCATTCTGTTGGAATAACCCCACTCGTTGTCGTACCAAGCCACTATGTGGGCGAGGTTGCCGCCGACCACCTTGGTGGAGAGGGCGTCCAGTATGGAGGAGTAGGGGTTTCCGACTATATCCTGCGAAACGAGGGGCTCCTCGCTGTATTGGAGGATACCCTTAAGGTAACCTTCAGCCGCCTCTTTGAGAACGGCGTTAATCTCCTTGGGGGTGGTTTCCCTCTCCAGTAGGACGACGAGGTCTATCATCGAACCGTCGGGAACGGGAACGCGGCGAGCCTCCGCCTCCAGCCTACCCTTCAGTTCGGGGATAACCTTACCGGTAGCCTTAGCCGCACCGGTGGTTGTGGGGATTATGTTTATAGCCGCCGCCCTGGCACGCCTTAGGTCTTTGTGGGTGCCGTCGAGGAGACGCTGGTCCATGGTGTAGGCGTGGGTGGTGGTCATAACGCCCTTAACTATTCCGAAGTTCTCGTGAACGACCTTTGCAACGGGTGCGAGGCAGTTGGTGGTGCAGGAGGCGTTGGAAATGACGTGGTGATTTTCGGGGTCGTACTGTTCGTGGTTTACTCCCAACACTACCGTTATATCCTCATTCTTACCGGGGGCGGAGATTATTACCTTCTTGGCTCCCGCCCTTAGGTGTTTAGCCGCCTTATCCCTCTCCCTAAACTTTCCGGTGCATTCGAGAACTATGTCGACGCCCAAGTCCTTCCAGGGTAGCCTTTCGGGGTCGGGTTCGCTGAAAACCTTTATCTCCTTGCCGTCCACGACCAAGGTATCTTCACCCTTTACCGAAACCTCACCCTCGTAAACCCCGTGAACCGAGTCGTACTTAAAGAGGTGGGCGCTGTTTTGTGCCCCGGCGAGGTCGTTTATCGCAACAATCTCTAGTTCCTCCAAAAGGTCGGGGTTAACCATATTTCCGAAGACCACTTTGGGGGAGCATTTGAAAGCCTCAAAGAAAGCCCTTAAGGTTCCCCTACCTATACGACCGAAACCGTTTATAGCCACCTTTATAGCCATGAGGTTTTAATTATCCACCTAACGGGGTGCCTTTTTCGAAAAGTCCCCAAATAGGTTTGGAAAAACGTTCCCTTTTGGGGAATTGAAGGGAGGAAAAAACCAAAAGGGGTTAGGAAGCCCCCCTTATCTCCTCGAAGATATCCTGGAGGGCGTAAACCTCCAGTTTACCGCCGGCGCGGCGAAACTCCCTAATAGCCTCCAGGACTGCCTTAGCCGCCCTCAAGGTGGTGTAGTAGGGCACCTTCTCCTGAACCGCCGCCCTCCTTATGTAGTAGGCGTCGCTTCTTTCCCTCTTACCCGAAGGGGTGTTTATTATTAAATCGACTTCCCTGTTGAGGATTAGGTCAACTATATTGGGTCTCCCCTCGGAGTATTTGAGAACCATCTTAGCCGCTATGCCGTTTTCCTTCAAAAGCTTGTAAGTCCCCCTTGTGGCTAGAATTTCGAAACCCAGCTCGGCAAAGGTCTTTGCTATCTCCACCACGTGGGGTTTGTCCTTATCCGCCACGGAAATAAAGACCCTTCCCTCCGAGGGCAAACGCATACCGGCGGCGAGTTGCGCCTTGTAGTAGGCTAAACCGAAACTTTTGTCAACCCCCATAACCTCACCGGTCGATTTCATCTCGGGTCCCAATACCGGGTCTTCCTCGGGAAACCTATCCCAAGGGAAGACAACCTCTTTAACGGTGTAGTAGGGAAAGTCGGCGGGCAGAAAGTCGCTTGCGAAGTGAACGTTTCCCCTCTCGAGGCGCTCAAACACCTCGGGAACGAGCTCCCTCAACCTCTTTCCGACCCCAATTTTGGCGGCGAGCTTGGCGAGGGGGTAGCCCACCGACTTGCTCACGTAGGGCACGCTACGGGAGGAACGGGGGTTGACCTCCAATACATAGACTTCGCCATCCTTGACCGCAAATTGGATGTTGATAAGCCCCTTTACGTCGAGAGCCAGCGCCAATTTGCGGGAGTAATCCTTTACCCTCTCGACCAATTCCGGCGGGAGGGAGTAGGTCGGTATGGCGGCGGCGCTGTCTCCCGAGTGAACGCCCGCCTCCTCTATGTGCTCCATAACGGCACCGATGAGGACATCCTCCCCGTCGGCTACCGCATCGACGTCGAGCTCGACCGAATTCTCCAGATATTTGTCTATTAGGATGGGTCTCTCGTTGGATACCTGAACCGCCTCGGTAATCCACTCTTTTAGCTCTTCGGGGTCGTAAACTATGCGCATAGCCCTCCCGCCGAGCACGTAGGAGGGCCTGACCAAAACGGGATAACCTATCTCCTCCGCCACCTTTAGGGCTTCATCCAAAGAGGTTGCGGTTCCGCTGGGCGGTTGCTTTAAACCGAGCTCCAAAAGGAGTTTCCTAAATAGGTCTCTATCCTCCGCGCGGTCTATACTTTCGGGGGAGGTGCCGAGTATCCTAACCCCCGCCCTTTGGAGGGGTATGGCGAGCTTTAGGGGTGTTTGACCG
>JALWDU010000080.1 GCA_027036735.1 Aquificales bacterium
GAAATCGGCGCTACCGCACTTGCTCGAAACGGCTCGGTTGCCGTGTTTTGCCACCTTTCCCCCGGCGGCGGCTACCACAAAGGCGGTCATAGTCGATACGTTGAAGGTGTCCACCCTGTCGCCCCCCGTTCCGCAGGTGTCGACCAGCTCCTCCGGATGGGGGTAGGAAACCCGGGTAGCCCACTCGCGGAACTTTTCGGCGGCGGCGGTTATCTCCTCCACCGTTGCGCCCTTCATAGCCATACCCATGATGAAGGCGCCGATTTGCCCCTCGGTGCTCCTCCCGTTTACGATATCGCTTAAAGCTTCCTGCAACTCATATTTTGTCAGGTTCTCAAAACGGGATAATTTTCTAATGATGTCCTTACGCATAGTGTCTATGATATTTTTGCTCCTCCCCCTGTTGGTAAGCTCATTAGAGCTCTGCCGTGTTGAGGTGGAAAACAATTTCCCCCTTCAGAGGGGTTTTATAGACGCCTACCTCTCCCAAAAGGTGTTCGAAATACTCACCGAAACCGGTTGGGTTCCCAACTGCAAAAACGGAACCACCGTAGAGGTGGTGGTTAATTCGGTCTCCTACAGGGGAGCCACCATATCCCAAAACCGCTTTGGGGGTTACACCTTCACCATAGAGTTCACCGTCAAACTGCCCGACAGGGAATTTCGCTACATACTCACCCGTTATATCGATTTACCCAACCCCTCGGAGGGAACCCTGCCGATACGCTCCGCTTTAATAGACCTCCTCGACAGCTACCAAATAATGATAAAAAAGGACTTGCTCAACTACCTGAGGGAGAGGGAAAACAATTCAATCCTTAAGTAGTCTCTCCTTTTGGGAATACTCCGCCAATCGGTTGGCGAGCTTTATAGCCTCCACCGTTGAAGCGGGGTTGCAAACCCCCTTCCAGGCTATATCGAAGGCGGTTCCGTGGTCGGGCGAAGTTCGCGGGACGGGCAGACCGAGGGTGACGTTTACCCCCCTGTCGAAGGCGAGCATCTTGAAGGGTATAAGCCCCTGGTCGTGATACATAGCCAGAAAGACGTCAAACCTCTCCCTAAATTGGGGCACAAAGGCTACATCGGGAACTAGGGGACCCTCGCAGTTAATACCCTCTTCCTTTGCCCTCTCAACGGCGGGTTTTATAACCTCCACCTCTTCGGTTCCTATCTCCCCACCCTCACCCGCGTGGGGGTTTAAACCCAAAACCCCTATTTTCGGTTTTCTCCGGAAATATCTCTCAAATTCCCTTTCGATGAGTCGGAGTTTTTGAACTATCCCCTCGGCGGAAATACTTTTCGGAACCTCCCTTAATGGGATATGTATGGTCTGAAGAACCACCTTTAGGGACTGGGAGTAAAACATCATCGCAAAGTCCTTAACCCGTTGAAAGAAGGCGACAAACTCGGTCTGCCCCGGAAAGGAGAATTTCCCTCCCTTTTTAGCCCAATACTTGCTTATCGGAAGGGTGACTATCGCATCTATCTCCCCGCGTAGGACATCGGCGGACATCCTTCCCAAATAGGTGACCGCAACAAAACCGGCCGCCTCCGAGGGCTTTATTCCGGCAACCCCCCTAACGCGGTTCAAACTTATCAGATAGACCCCGGGGGATTTAACCTGCGAAATATCCCTTATAGGGGTGTATTGAAAGTCGGGATTAAACCTCTCCTTGGCGTATCTTAAGACAACCTCCTCCCCGTAGAGGATATAAGCCTTATCCGGTTGAAAGGCTTCGGTAGCCTTGACCGCGCACTCGTAGGAGATACCGGCGGGGTCGCCGAGACTTATCGCAATCTTTCTCACAAAAGATTATTTATAGGAAAAAGCCCCCTTCGGGGGAAAATTTGGGGTAATTATTGGGCGCCGCCGCCAATAGCCTTGAGTATGGCTTCCCTGGTTGCGGGGATGTTTAGGAGTATGTTGAAGATAACGGTCGCTATCAGCAGCAGCCAGAGGAAGAACATCAACCCCTTAACGCCGCCGGTTTTCCCGTTAATCTCGTCTATCTTGGTCTCCATTTCGGAGAGTTTGCCCTCGAGGCTTTCGAGCTTTTCGCCGAGGGTGTCGATTTTTCCGAGCTTGGTCTGTATTTCGGCTATGCGGTTATCAACATCCCTAACCACCCTTTCGGCGGCTTCGTTTATAGCCTCGTATATGAGCTCCCTGATTTCGGCTATGGACTTCTCCTCAACCGCCTTCATTTCGGCGAGGGCGGTCTCTATCTTTTGGAGTATCTCCTCGGCTAGGAGTCTGACCTCGCTTTGGGCTTGCTGTTTGAGGAATTCGACGAGCTCCTTCGCCTCCTCGTCGCCCAGTTTCTCCTTGAGCTTTTCGTAAAGGTCTATTTCGGAAACAATCATCTTTCGACCTCCTTAACAAAAATCTATTAATTAAGTTTAATTAAAAATTGGGGTCTAAACCCGAAGGGTAAAGCCCTCCTTCTCCATTGCCGCGATAAATCTTTCGGCAAGGGCGTTCACCTCTTCGTCCGAGAGGCTCTTTTCCGGGTGTCTCAAGACCACCCTAACCGCTATCGAGACCTTACCCTCACCTATCTTTTCACCCCTGTAGATGTCGAATATGTAAACCTCCTCCAAGAGGTCGCCGAAAACTTCCTTAGCCACCTTTAGGAGTTTTTCCGAAACACCCACCTCCTCGGGGACGACGAAGGCAAAGTCCCTCCTCGTGGGGGGAAACTTCGATATAGCCCTGTATTGGGGTCTCTTTGCCACCTCTTGGAGTTTCTCGAGGTCTACCTCCCCGACAAAGGGAA
>JALWDU010000081.1 GCA_027036735.1 Aquificales bacterium
CCACCTTCGGGGCTACGGTAACGCCGGCGCATATAGGGGGCGAATTAATCATCTTCTACATGTTGAGGCGCCTGGGGGCGAAAACCCACAAAATTTGGGGAACAATTTTATTTAAAACCGTTTCGGGGTTTGCGTTTTTTTTAATAGCGTTTCCCCTATTCGTCTGGTATACCCTATCCGACGAAAAAGTCCTAAAAAAGGTCTCGGTTTTACTGCTCATCTTCGGGGTATTCTCAATTCTTTCCCTTCCGCTGGTGAAGTGGTTCAAAAAAATGGAGGGGAATAGTTCTATAAAAAAATCCCTTAAGCTGTACTGTTTGAGCCTAATCTATTTTTGGAGATACAAAAAACGAGAATTTCTAAAGGCTTGTTTTTATTCGATAATGCTCTATTTGACATTTTTGAGCTTCGCCCCCGTTCTGTTAAAGGCTTTTCACATAAAATTCGACTGGTTGGAAATATATCTCCTACAGCTTCCCTTAGTTTACGCTATATTCAGCAGTCCAACGCCGGGAGGTAGCGGCGTCGGTGAGTTGGGAGGGGCAGCTATATTTCAGGGACTGATACCACCCTCGGCGCTGGGGCTTTTCGTTATCCTGTGGAGGTTTTTTTCCCAATATCTGGGAGCGACTATCGGAGGGTTCCTATTCACCTATACCGTTTACAGGGATATTCAAAAAAGGAAATACCTTAAAGGGGTTTAAAGCTCGAATTTTTCCAACCTCTGGAGGGCGGAAAAGTAGACCTCCAAAGTTGAAACGATTTCGCCCAATACCTCCGAAAGTTCCCCGTAATCTATATCCCGCGGGGGGTCTCCCTCCAATACCTTTAACAGGTGATTTAATTTTTCCGAAAGGGGTTCGAAAAATACGGTTACCGTATCCAAGAACAGGGGATAGTGGTTCTCAAGGCGGTCGTAAAGTTCCTTTACGCTCTCCACCGTATCCCGCGCCACATTTAAAGCGCTTTTACGGATATCGTCCTGCAGGGTTGGATTGTTTAATCCTTCAAAAAGGGTTATGCCACCCTGTAGCAACATAATGCTGCGGTTTAGCAGATTGTTTATAGCCTCTTCCGACGGACGGAGGGGTAGGTTCTTTATCATTGTTCGAAAGCTTAGCAGTTCTTCCTCCAAACGGGCTATTAGAAACGGAAAGGATAGCTCGGAAGGGAGGTTCATAATTACTTAAATTAGGTTATCTTTTCGAGATATTCTTTCAACTTTTTCAAATCCTCCTTAAAGGTTTTAGCCTCCCACATGTTGCGCAAAACGTAGGCGGGGTGATAGGTGAGAAAGAGTTTCGCCTTCGGATACAAAGGGTTTGGATAGAAACGCCCCCTCATTCTGGTAATCCGAACAGTCTTCCCCAAAAAGGCTTCCGCCGCCGTTCCGCCTAAACAACAAATAACCTTCGGTTGAACGATTTCCAACTCCTTTCGGAGGAATACGTTTAGACAAGCCTGCATTTCCTTGGGACGGGGTTTCCTATTTCCGGGCGGACGGCATTTACAAACGTTTGTTATATATATCCTCTCACGCGGTAAACCTATTTCTTCCAATACCTTATTGAGGTATTGTCCCGCCCTACCGACAAAGGGTTTCCCCCTTTTATCCTCCTCCTCTCCCGGGGCTTCTCCAACGAACATAACCGGGCTGTTGGGGTCTCCGTCGTAAAACACTATTTGAGTTCTACTTTTACACAAATCGCACCTGCAACAGTTTTTATTTCTCTCGTAAAGTTCCTCCAAAAGGACAACTTTTTCCCCTTTTTCCCCACCCTTTGGAGTGATTTCCTCGGATGCCTCTTTTAAAGGTTTGTTCTCCGCCTCCAATCGCCCGGGTTCACCGGTGTTTTTTTCGTCTTGGGAAAGTTCCCGCCCTTCCGAAAGTGTATAAAATTCTTCGAAACCC
This sequence comes from Aquificales bacterium, assembly GCA_027036735.1. Lineage (GTDB taxonomy): Bacteria > Aquificota > Aquificia > Aquificales > QOAS01 > QOAS01. The sequence goes on from JALWDU010000081.1 coordinate 1,913, forward strand.
AACTCCTTCAGGAGTTCCAAGGTGGCTTTGAGCCTATTTTCCATTTAAGTGTTATAATAGGGTATCCTTGGATATTAAACCTTAAAAGGCAGGAGGTAAAAAATGGCACTTCCCAAGGATACGGTTGAAAAGATTGTAAAGGAATATCAAAGGCACGATAAGGATACCGGTTCTCCCGAGGTTCAAATAGCAATTTTGACCGAAAAGATAAACCGCCTCACCGAACATATGAAAAAACACAAAAAAGACCTCCACTCCAGAAGGGGGCTAATCGCAATGGTTAACAAGAGGAGGAGACTCCTGGAATACCTAAAGGAAACCGACTACAACAAATACGTTGAAATTGTTAAAAAACTTGGTATCAGGGTTACCAAAACCACCGTATAAGTTCCTTTTCCCAATATCCTTTTTCCAAAATTATGTCCTCCATTTTGGATATCCTTTCCCAAAAGCCCTTTGCGGTTGTCGGACACCGTGGTGCAAAGGGTGAATGCGCCGAAAATACCCTTCCCTGTTTGGAATACGCCCTGGGGGTCGGCGCAGACGTAGTCGAGGTCGATGTAAGGGAGACAAAGGACGGAAAGCTTATCATCCTCCATGACGAAACCTTCGAGAGGGTTGCGGGGGTAAATCTCTCACCCAAAGGGTTGACTTACGACGAAATAAGGGAACGCATAAGGGTATTTGGAGAGTATAGCGTTCCTACCCTCGAAGAGGTTCTCAATTTGATAAAAGACCGGGCGGGGTTGTTTGTGGAGATTAAGGAACCTTCAACGGTGGAGAAAGTCGTCCGCACTTTGGAGGATTTTGGTTTAACCGACACCGTCGCGGTTATCTCCTTTTACGAAGAAGCCCTTAAAGGGGTAAGGGAATTAAATCCCAACCTCGTAACGGGATACATATACGTTAAGCCCCAAGATGCGATAATTACGGCTAAAAGGGTTGGGGCGAAAATAATCCTTCCCAGATATCCGCTCGCTACCCCTAAGGCGGTGGCTTTCGCCCACAGATTAAAGCTCAAAGTTGTCCCCTGGGTGGTAAACGACGATAAAACCCTCGAAAGGGTTCTAAAGGCAGACCCCGACGGGATAGCGACCGATTATCCCTCCTGGTTGGTAAAGAGAAGGGAGGAACTGCTAAAGGAGGGACTTTAATTCCTCCACCAATTTGGGAAGTATTTCGGTAGCCGAACCCTTTAGGAAGTAATCCGCCATAGGGGTGAGGGGTGTTTCTCCTGTATTCACCTCTATCAACACACCTCCCCGCTTTTTGCAGACTTCGGGTAGGTAGGCGGCGGGGTAGACTACCGCCGAGGTGCCTACGGAAAGGCATGCCCTAGAGTTTTCCGCTATTTGGAACGCCTTTTCCAGAACCTCTTGGGGGAGACTTTCGCCGAACCAAACCACTCCGGGTCCCACTATTCCGCCGCAAACCCTGCATCGGGGTAGGTCTTCGTAGGTTAACCCCTCGAGGATTCTTTCCCTAAAATCCTCCTCCGAGAGGTTTTTCAAAAATTCCCTATCCGCCAAGGGGAAGAGTTTCTTAAATTCCTCATAGGGGTAGTATTGACCGCAGTAGCGGCATTTACCGTCCCATATGTGTCCGTGGAGCTCTATAAACCGCTTTTGACCCGCTACGCGGTGCAATCCGTCCACATTTTGGGTTATATGCCAAAATTGGGGTAGCAAACTTTCCAACTCCACGAGGGCGTAATGGGCGGGGTTGGGCTTGGCTTTCGCTATAAGGCGCATTCTCCACAGATACCACTTCCACACCTTTAGGGGGTCTTCCTCGAAGGCTTCGAAAGTCGCCAGCTCCCTCGGGTCGTATTTGTTCCAAAGCCCATCCTTTCCCCTAAAGGTGGGTATGCCGCTGGCGGCGGAAAGACCGGCTCCCGAGAGGGCAAAAATAGTTTCATTCCTATTTTTTGCCAACAAAAGGGCTACCTCTTTTATTTCCCGTTCCATTTTGGGGATTTAATCTAAGCGGTATTTTCCCAAAATGACAATATCGGAATTAAAGACCTCCTCTTTTTGGTTCCACTGTTCTATGAAGGCAAACAATCTTAGGTTAGGGTCGTTTAAAAAGACCTTTTAAATAATTTAGCACTTCATATTTTCCATAAAGGGTTAAGAGCTTTTAAAAATCACGCATTTTGTAGGTTATGCATAGGTTTTACTATAAAGGTTTGGTGTAAATTTTCCCCTTATAGGTTCGGATTTTTCCCTAAAATTTACCTCCTGTGGTTGTTTCTTTTTTCAAGATTGTCTTTAAATGATTTTCTGAATAAGACTATAAAATCCCCCCGAAGGGGGCATTAATGTTTTTATCTTTGCTATGGGTAAAGTTCTCGAAAAGAATTCGGTAAGCGCTAACGAAAAAGAAAACAAAAAGAAAGTTTTTATAAAAACCTTTGGCTGTCAGATGAACGTTAACGACAGCGAGAGGATAAAAGGTATTCTCAAAAATTTGGGATACGAGTTTACCAATGATTGGAAGGAAGCCGACTTGATACTTTTAAACACCTGCACCGTTAGGGAGAAACCCGACCGCAAGGTTTTGGCGCATATAGGCGAATACAAAAAGGTTAAGGAATTCAATCCGAATGCAAAAATAGGCGTTTGCGGTTGCCTGGCTCAAAGAATGGGTGAAGAGCTCAACCGCCGTGCCGGAGGCGTTATCGACATAATGTTTTCCTCCTACAACATCCACCACCTGCCCCAACTGCTCGAAAAGGCTGAAAAGGGGGAAAAGGCTATAGAAATACTTCCTGAACCGCCAAAAGACGAGTGGGAGATGTTCGAATACCCCACAATCAGGGAAAACCCCTACTGGGCTTATATCACCATAATGAAGGGGTGCGACAAGGATTGCACCTATTGCATAGTTCCCCAAACGAGGGGCAAAGAGCGTTCCAGACCCATTAGGAGTATCCTCCAGGAGATAAAAGACCTCGTTAAGGACGGGGTGAAAGAAATCCACCTGTTGGGGCAAAATGTTACCGCCTGGGGCAAGGATTTCGAAAATCCCATCCCCTTTAGCTACCTGCTATACAAGATTGCCGAAATAGATGGCGTTGAGAGAATACGCTTCACGACCGGTTATCCGACCGACTTAACCGACGACGTTATAAAGGCTATGGGAGAAATTCCGCAAATCGCCGACGCACTTCACCTACCATTCCAAAGCGGGAGCAACCGCATTTTGAAGTTGATGCACCGCTACTACACAAAGGAGGAGTACCTCGAAAAGGTCTACAAGCTAAAGGAGGTCAAACCGAATATCGCCATGTCGGCGGACGTTATCGTCGGATTTCCCGGAGAGACGGAGGAGGATTTCCTCGAAACGCTCGATGTGTTGGAAAAGGTGAGGTTCGAACAGCTCTTTTCCTTCAAATACTCCCCCAGACCGGGAACGCCGGCGGCGGAATACCCCGACCAGGTTCCCGACGATGTTAAAACGGAAAGAATGCACCGCCTCCTGGAGGTTCAAAAGCGCATAATGAACGAGGAGGCTAAAAAATACGAGGGAAGGATAGTCTATCCCCTCTTTGAACGCTACAGCGACGGAAAGCTCATAGGCAGAAGCTCCGAAAACAAGTGGGTTGAGGTTAAAACCGACCGCAAAGACCTGCTAGGAAAAATTGTTCCCGTAAAGGTGAACAGGGCTTCCGTTTACGTCCTCTACGGGGATATCGTGGAAAGTTGAGTTCCACCTTTTGGATTTCCTCCCTTTAGAATCCTTTAAAAGGAGCGGTTTCAGCCGTGGGGTGATTTCCAACCCTATACCCGATGGTATAATTAATTTTTTCGGTTAAAACCATATAAGGGAGGTTGAAAAGGTGGCGAACACCAAGAGTGCAAAAAAGGCGGCAAGGCAGAACATAAAGAGGAGATTGAGGAATAGATATCACCTCTCGAGGATGAAAACCTACATCAGAAAGTTCCGCAGAATGGTCGAAGAGGGTCGCCTCGAAGAGGCTAAGCAGTTTCTCCCCGAGGTTCAAAAAATCATCATGCACACCTGGAGCAAGGGCGTTATAACCAAGAGGGAAGCCTCCCGTAGGGTTTCCAGGGTTTACACCCTTTTGAATAAGGCGCTCCAAGCCCAAAAAGAGGAGGGTTAATTTCCCCTTGCCTTTTTCGGTATTTGGGTCTATAATTTACCCCTTAGGGTAGTCGGGGGCGTAGCTCAGTGGGAGAGCGCCTGCATGGCATGCAGGAGGTCGTGGGTTCGAATCCCACCGCCTCCACTACCTCCCTCCTAAAATAATTCCACCTTATGGAGAAATCCCTCCTTATAGCGGTTTCCCTCAACGACGAGAATTTCCGCAAAAACTTTCAAAAGGCTAAAAATCTCGGCGCCGATGCGATTGAATACCGCATAGACGGTTTCAAAAACAGAGACCTAAACCACTGCAAGGAGGTTATAAACTTCGGTTCCTCCTTGGGGTTGAAGGGAATTCTTACCGTCCGCGCAAAGTGGGAGGGTGGCGTAGGGGAAATCTCCAACAGGTTGGAATACTTTTACAAACTTACCCCTTTGGTGGACTTTGTGGATATAGAACTCCGCGCAGAGGAGTTTGAAAAGGATGAAGTCCGCCGCGTGGTGAGGAATAACGGCAAAAAACTCATAGTGTCCTATCACGACTTTGAAAAAACCCCTTGCGAGGGGGATATCGAAGAAATCTTCCGAAAAATGGTCGAAGAGGGGGCGGATATCGCAAAGGTTGCCTTTAAGGCAAATAGCTATGAAGATGTGGCACGCCTGCTGTGCGTAGCCGCGCGGCAACCCATCCCGACGGTCGCCATTGCTATGGGGAATAAGGGAAAAATTTCCCGCGTAGCGGGGTTTGTATTTAATTCGGTGATAACTTACTGCGCCCTGGAGAAGGCTTTCGCTCCGGGGCAGCTTACGGTCGCGGAGATGGTGGAGCTACGGAAGAAGTTTTATGGGGTTTAAACCATGTCCTGTAAGAAATTGGAAGAACAAATAGATTTACTGAAAATAGCCTACGATAAATTGTGGTGGGCTTTAATAACCACTGCAGGAGGATTGGGAACCCTCTTAGTTAAGGGATTAAATCAGTTTCCTAATTTAGTCATACTAACATCATTTCTCCTAATTGCGGAAGTCATAGGACTTTTTTTCATTCATCTTAAAGTTTTAAGATTGGCGGAAATTTTAGAGAATTGCGGAGGAAAAAGTAATGGAAATAGCGGCTAAAGTTCTTGCTATTTTTTCTTTCGTATTACTCATAGCGTTTTTACTATATTTGGCTTTCAGCGATTGGTATCTGATAGTTGGTAAAACTCCTAAAGATAGGTAAAAGGCTTTTTGTAAACTAATCCCCTGCGATGTCGGTTGAGATAATTCTCGCCCCCCACGCCGGTTTCTGTTTCGGTGTAGAAAGGGCTATTGAGTTGGCGGAGGAGGCGGCTAAATATACAAAAGTGGGAAAAAAGGTTTACACCTTTGGACCCCTCATCCACAACCCCCAGGAGATAGGAAGGCTTAAAAACCTCGGTATTAACGTTTTGGAGAGTGAGGAACAACTCGACGGTAACACCGTTTTGATACTGCGTTCCCACGGTATTCCCCCCCAAAAGGAGCGGGAGCTAAAGACTAAGGGGGTGAAAATTATCGACGCGACCTGTCCCTACGTTAAGGCGGTTCACGAAGCGGCTCAACAGCTTGTGAGGGAGGGTTATTTCGTCGTTTTGGTGGGCGAGAAGAACCACCCCGAGGTTATCGGCACGTGGGGGTATCTCCAAGACGTAAACGGCGAGGGAATTATCGTAGAAAGGATAGAGGATTTGAAACCCGCCCTTAGCAAGACAAAGGTGGGGGTGATAGCCCAAACCACCCAAAACGAGCAGTTTTTCAAAGAGGTCGTCGGAGAGCTTGCCGTTTGGGTTAACGAGCTGAAGGTTATAAACACGATTTGCAACGCCACATCGGTAAGGCAGGAAGAGGTTAGGGAACTGGCTCCCAAAGTGGACGTGATGATAATTATCGGTGGGAAGAATAGCGGTAATACCACCCGCCTTTACAGGATAGCCAAATCGCTAAATCCCAACAGCCACCACATAGAAACGGAGGGGGAACTCAAGGAGGAGTGGTTTGAAAACGCAAAAAGGGTCGGCGTATCCGCCGGGGCATCCACCCCCAAGTGGATTATAGAGAGGGTGGTTAACCGCATTAGGGAGATAACCGAAGGCGTGAAACCCCAAACTTGATATTAAAAATCGGTTAATTTTTTCCGTTTTTTATGCTATATTTTTTGCTTTGGAACGTCGGGGTTCCTTGGTAAGGCGGGCGCTCCGGGAAGCCTGCGCTGAAGGCGGGTAGCTCAGTTGGGAGAGCGCTGGCCTTACAAGCCGGAGGTCACGGGTTCGAGTCCCGTCCCGCCTACCATGTTATAATTAATTAAGGGAGGGCTGGAGCGGTAGTTCAGCCCGGTCAGAACGCCGGCCTGTCAAGCCGGAGGTCGCGGGTTCAAATCCCGTCCGCTCCGCCTCCCACCCATCAACCCAAAACCTCTATTAGAAACCTTCTAAAGCTATC
>JALWDU010000082.1 GCA_027036735.1 Aquificales bacterium
GTTAAAGGGTTTCTCGCCTCTGACAAAACCCAAACTGGAACGGTATTTGGGTTTAAAAACCTACTACCGCTATTCCGAAGATACGCTCGCCGCCGCCGCGGACAATATCGTTTTCTTTTTGAGAAACAACGGTTATCTCGACGTTACGGTTAGAACCGTTTTAAAGGTCGACAAAAGGGGCTACGCCAAACTGATAATAATCGGTTCGGAGGGAAACCTATACCTCTGGGGAGGTTTTTCCTTTAACGGCACAAAGTGCTTTTCCCCGACAACCTTCTACAGGCGGTATCAAAAGCCCTTCGGGATACCTTTCTCCTATTTGAACCTCTACAACGCTATCGACCTAGCGTGGAAACTTTGCAGGGAAAAGGGTTACCTCGACAGTTTCGTCTATTACGTAGAACCTTTCGAGGTAAAGAGGAAACCCCTTTCACACTTTTTGTGGATAAACTTCAAAAACAACCCCCTATCGGTTATAGACTTCCTCTCCCACTACTTGGATTTGTTTATCGAAAACCCGTTTAAGGGAATAGCATTTTTATTCCACCCCTTGGAAACCGTATATCCCACAATCCAAATCTATACCGCGGGAATACCTTTAAAAATAGAGGTTGCAGCCGATAGAACAGATATCGAAAAAGAGGTGGATAAATTTGTTAAAGAATATTTGCGTAAAAAGGGATTCCTATCCGTTGTAGCCCTTCAAAACGCCATTATCGATTTTCTCGAAAGAAAAGGTTTCTTCGACGTTAAGGTCGATATCTTTACAGAAAAAAATCTCCTCAAGGTGAAAATTTTTACCGGGAAACGTTACCGGCTAAAGGTATCGATAAGACCACCACTAAAAAATTTTAAACTGGAGGTTCCCCCCTTTTATTCCTGCGATTTTGTAGAGAAAATCCCGGAAAGGTTAAAAAAATTTCTCCAAAAAGGGGGTTACCTATACGAAGCTATAAAACTCCACAAAGAGGTTAATAGGAAAAAGAAAAAGGTAGTTCTAACCGTCTTTGTGGAGGGATTGAGAAAGGTTAATTCCTCCGTCCGAAGGGAAATAGAGGTAACCAATTCCTATTTGAGGAGATATATAAAAGCTCTCCTAAAAGGGGAATCCACCTATAAATTGCTACAAAGTCGGAAAGAAAGAAACCTCTTAAGGAAAAAACTTTTATCGATTTTAAAAGACTTCGGATGCGCCCACCCCGAAGCGGATATCAAAGTATTGGAAGGGAAAGGGGTTGTTGGCTTAATAGAAAGGGTTTCCTGTGGAGGAATACTAAAGTTTGGAAAAACCGCCTTCTGGGTGGAGGGGAGAATTAAGAGACGGGAATTGGAATATCTGATACCGAGTTTTGAAGGGAAGAGATTTAACAAAAAACTCATGGATATGTTGAGAAATAGGCTTTCCCTCTCCAATCTGTTTGAGAGTTTTACCGTAAAGGGTGTCAGGAATAAAAAGATTATTCCACTGGTTGAGGGGGTTGAGAGGAAACCGCTCTCAATAGGTGGGGAAATAGGATACAGCTCCGACGAGGGGCTGCTCTTAAATACCAATTTGAGGATAACCGACCCCTTCGGGTTTGGAAGCCGTTTCACTTTTGAATACAAACTCTCGTCCAAAAGAAGGCTTTATCACCTCTCCTATTTGGACGATTACTTCTTCTCCAAATACCTATTTGTGGGTGGTAATCTCTTTAAACGCTACGAGGAGCATAGAGATTACTCGGTAACCTTCAAGGGTGGGTCGGCCACCTTGGGCTATCACCTCAACCTTTACACCGATGTAGCCCTAACATTCCTAATCGACAACTACGATATGGATTCGTCACTTTCCCAACCCCCAAGGGGAACTTTGAAAAAGGTTACACTTTCGGGGGAAATTTATTACCCCTTATACAGAGGTCCCGTTAAAAGGGGACTTTTCGAAGCCTACACCGGTGTTTCAGCGGGAAAGTGGTATGGCTCCTATTGGAAAATCACCCTTGGGGGAACCCTTTCTTTAACCTTTGGAAGGTTTTACGGCTCCTTCAGGGGAAAATTGGGCGCGGTCTCACCAAAAGCACCCGTTTTTGAAAAGTTCTATCTCGGCGGTATCAAAGACCTAAAGGGTTTCTCCTACGAATCGGTAGCCCCTACGGGGGGTGGCGACTTGGCGTGGTATTTCGGAACGGAGTGGGGTATTCCCCTAACCGAGCCCCTTTACCTATTTACCGGTTTCGATGTGGGAAATTCGGTTAAAAAGGGACAGAACCCCCTACATTGCGCGAAAAAAGATATCTTTGTCGGAGTGGGAAGCATCACCGCGGCTGGCCCCCTCCGCTTTGTAATAGCGCTTCCCTTGGAGGGTAAGATTAACCTCCAAAGTATCAAATACCTGTTTTTGGTTGGGTTCAACTTCTAATATTTCCCAATTAATGGCTAGGTTTATCCTCTACACACTTTGCGTTCTAACCATTCTGGGATGCGCTCCAAAAGTCGAAAGGGAAAACACCGCCCCGGGTAAAACGGGAGAAATATCGTCTACCCAAAGGTCGCAGGAAAATGAAACCTCCCCAAAAGTGGTTAAAGGGGTCTACCCAACCGCTTCGAATGAAAAACCTTCAAAGAATTCAACGGATGGTATCCCGTATACAAAACCCCTATACGGGGAAATTTTAGAGGTGGCGAAGATTGCGCTTTCAAAGGGCAGCCCGGCACTGGTTAGGAGGGACGGAACCCTATTGGAGGCTATCCCCCTCAAAGTAAAAAAAGAGTGCGGCACCGTTCTGGTAAAAGTAAAGGAGAAAAAAAACGGAGGGGAAAAGGACTACGTCGTATCCCTATGCGGGGGTAGTGTGGAAATTAAATCCCGTTAAGGGGTTTATCCTTTAATATCCTACCGATGGTAGAGGTCGTATATCCGGGTACCTTCGACCCCGTCCATTACGGACATCTCGACATAGTAAAGAGAGCCTCAAAGCTCTTCGACAGGGTTTACGTGGCTGTAGCCCTAAGCCGCTCCAAAAAACCACTCTTTACCCTCGAGGAGAGGGTCGAGATGTTCCGCCAAGCGGTTGAGGATTTAAACCTCTCCCACAAAGTGGAGGTTATAGGTTTCGACACCCTTTTGGTGGATTTGCTTAAGCAATTGGGGGTTAACACCGTCGTTAGGGGAGTGAGACTCTTTACCGATTTCGAGTACGAACTTCAAATTTCTCTAACCAATTACAAACTTGCGAAGGTCGAAACCCTCTTTATGATGCCTTCGCAGGAGCTTATACACATATCCTCTACGATAGTGAAGGATATCGCCAAACACGGTGGGTGTTTGAAGGATTTGGTTCCCCCAAATGTGGAAAGGGAATTGAGGAAGAAATTCAACCTCTGCGGGAGTGATTAAAGTCTGAACCTCAAAAGGGCGGCAACACCGTCTATCTCTTTTTGGAGTTCCCTATCCACTATTACCTCAACCTTTGCCCTCTGGTGGAGGGCTTCCTCTATCATCTCGTTGACGATGTCGAAAACCGGCTCAAGTCGGTCGGTTTCGGCGGGACATTCCGGCTGAAGGGTTAAGGTATTCGTTCCCCTGCAGATGTATCCCGGAGAGGAAAAGTCTTCGTTCACTATTAGGGTTCTAACATTTCCCATATTGAGCATCTCGAGTGTCTTTTCCAAACCGTTTACGGCTGTTCCCCAACCGATTTCTTCCTTAAATTGGGCTATAAGGTTTCTCTCCTCCTCCCGGTCTTTTCGTATTCTGAAATCGAGGAGCTTATTCCAGACCTCCACCCCATCGGCTTCGGCGGGGTTTATCTCTATATAGCCGAGCAGTATCCTACGCAGGTAGTCGTGAAGGACATTCTCTATCTCCTCTACGGGTTCGCCGGGAAGACTTCCCACCACCAAATGGTCGAAGGGATGCTCTTTCCAGTATTCGAAAACCGCATCGGCGGCGAGCTTAAGGGCGGCGTGCCAATCGTGCTTAATCCTCTGTTGGAAACGCCATTCGCCCACCCCGTGCCTGACAACGTTGGGGGCGGCAACCCTCGACGGCATGGTTAAACGCCTTTCGCCCTCGGCACCCTTTAAAAAGGTGCCACCGCTGTGGAACTTGTGAGCCCTTACCAAAACCGGTTCGACGAAATCGGCAACCTCTTTAACTCCGGTTATATCGGCGATAAAAAACCTTATGTGGTGCCTGTCGACCAGGAGTATCCCAACCCTTCCAAACTCCTCGTCTATAGCCAGTATTTCCCTTATAAGGGGATGGCGGTCGTTCATCAACCTATTTCGGTAGACGTAGGGGAGTTTTACAACCTCAAAGAGGTCTTTTGCATCGCACGCAAATATCGCAAAACCCCTTCCACCCGCTATGTTGTCGGGATTTTTGACAAACTCCAATATTTGGTCTAAATCCCTCAATACACTTTCCTTTACCGGTTTATCCCAGCTTAATTTCTCCTCCACAAAGCGGCGGTATTCCTTAACCAAATCCTTCACCTTTAGGTAAAGCTGATTTTTGGTCAAATCCTCGGGGGTAAATCCGAAGTAGAGAGAGGTTACGTAATAGGGAGAGGCATCCACTTGGGATAACCTCTTAACGGTTTCTAACATCCCAAAGACCTCCCTTAATTTGTAATCTAGGATTGGCAACAAGGGGTGTAAAGGGAAAGCTTTTCCTCTAAGATAGTGGAGATATGGAAAACACTCCCCAAACCGGTTGGGAAAACATACAGGAAGTTTTGAAAGAATACGGCTTCGATATCGGTTACGGCTTTTTCATAGGATGGGTTGTGGGCTACACCATAAAGAAGTTTTTTAAATTCTTCGCCTTCGCCTTCGGTATCTACATTCTTAGCTTGATATGGTTACAACATAACGGTTTTATCACCATACATTGGGATTTGTTCGGTCGGTGGATACAGGAAGCCCAACACAACTTTCAGGATTGGCTCAAAAGCCTCTTTAGCACTTTACCCTTTTCCGCATCTTTTGCCGCCGGATTTGCGGTAGGTTTCAAAATGGGCTAACCCCTCCTTTATAGTCTTTATCCCTTATGATAGCTCTGCTTCAAAGGGTATCCTCTTCAAAGGTTGAGGTGGACGGAAAGGTCGTCGGACAAATAGGTAGGGGTATAAACATCCTCCTCGGGGTGGAAAAGGGGGACGACGAAAGCGACATAGACCTATTGGTGGAAAAAATCGTAAATTTGAGGATATTCCCCTCCGAGGATGGAAAAAAGGATTTCGACCGCTCCCTCCTCGAGATAGGGGGTGAGGCTCTGGTCGTTTCGCAGTTTACCCTGCCCGCCTCCCTTCGAAAGGGCAGGAGACCCTCCTTCGATAGGGCGGAGGAACCCCGAAGGGCTAAAGAACTTTACGAAAAATTTGTCAAAGCCCTTCGGGAAAAGGGGATAAAGGTTGAAACCGGTATTTTCGGCGCCGACATGAAGGTCTACATAGAAAACGACGGACCCGTTACCTTCATCTTGAGAAGCGAGGATTTAAAGAAACCCCGAAGGGGATAAGCTTTCCCCCTTCCCCTTTAATAGTTATTGATGATTAGATTTTTCCCCTCGTCGGGGGAGGATAGGGAAGAGTCGAAACCCTCTAAGAGGGTCCTCGAGATTAAGGACCCTTACTGGGAGACCGAAAGCTGGAACCCCTTGGAGGTCTCCGAGAGTATCCCTCCCCGAATAAGATTTGTGGACGGCGTTAGAAGAACCGAGTATAGGGTCAACATCTTCGACGGCGACCGCTTTGCGGGGGAGGGGATATTCCTCTCCCTCGGTGCGGGAGTGGTGGAGGTTGACCTCTCGGGGGTAAGACCGGAATATAGACTGCTCCTTTGGAGGGTTGAGAGGTTCTTCGTCCACAACGCGGAGGGTGTCGAAATCCCACCCTCTTGGAGGCTCGAAACCGACGGCGGACTCTTGGAGTTCAAAACGGTAAAGTCCCCCATAGCGGAGATTTCGGAATACGGAAACCTTTTGATGAAAAAGCTAGAGGTGTCCACCTTTAGGGAGACCGACGACGGGGAAACACCGGTTGTGATGGATGGACCGGTCAAACTGAAAAAGTTCCTTCCAAATGTGGTCTATCTGGTAAAGGAGGCTAAATACTTCTACCTAAAGGGGTTCGAAAAGCACCTTTTTACCCTAAAAAGGGGCTACAGAACGCCCTTCTTCCTCTTCGAGGAGGGCGTTAAAACCCTATCCGATAAGGGGTTTATTGACAGAAAGGTTTCCAAAGTGGGGGGGTATGTGCGTATCGGTGGCGACAATTCCCACGGAGGCTTTGGCGACCCCTTGGGCGGTCTGGCACGCCTCGAAATCCCGCACGGCGGGGATAGAAATCTATCGAAAAAGATATTGGAAAGGGGAGCCGCTATCGCGGTATTTTTCGCAAACCGCTCCCTCAGGGACGCGCGCTCGCCCCAAAACCTAACCACCATAGCCTATCTGGAAAAGGAACTCCGCAGGCGGCTCGGGGAGTATAAGGTAATCCGCCGAATGGTGGGGAATTTACTCCTCTCCCTTTTGGGTTAGGTATCTCTTCACCTCCCCTATGAGGTAGAGGGAGCCGAGAATAGCCGTGTCCCCTTCGAGGGACTCGAGCATCTCCTTTACCCCTTTGTAGGTTCTTATCTCCCTAAAGCCGAGCCCCACCGCGTGGGCGAACAGATTTTCGAGCTCCTCCGAACGGTGGTAATCTACCTCCACCAACCCTATGCGGTCGGTGTATTTTCTGATAAGCTCCATTTGGTCTTTCCAATCCTTGTCCTTCATGGTGCCGTAGACGATAAAGGGGAATCTGGGAAGGGTTTTGAGGTCTTCGAGCGTTCTCCTCAAGGCGTGGAGGTTGTGAGCCCCGTCGAGCACCAAAAGGGGGTTTTCCCCAACAATTTCGAACCTCCCCTCCCAACGGGTGTTTTTTAGGGCTTCTTTGACCTTTTGGAGGTCGGGTTTTATCCCCAAACGGGGGGCGGTTTCGAGAAAAATCGTCAGCGCCTGCGCGGCGTTTTGCACCTGCTTAGCCCCGTAAAGTCCCAGCTGAGATTCCTCCAAAAGGAAGTTTTTGTATCGGTAATCCCTTAGGAGGGTTTTGGGAAATTCAACCTCCCCTTTAAAGGTGTAGTCCCTATTTGCAACTATGAGGGGGGAGTTCCGCGAAGCGGCTTTTTTCTCCGCTATGGAATATAGGGGTTCCTCGTCGGTTCCCAGAATAACGGGTATATTGGGGTATATAAGCTCCGTCTTATCGTCGGCAATCTCTTCGAGCGTTTCGCCGAGCCACTTGGTGTGGTCTAAACCTACGTTGGTAATAGTCGTCGCAAGGGGGCTGTGAACCTTTGTCGCGTCCCATCTCCCCCCCAGACCGACCTCCACCACCGCTATATCGACCCCTTCCTCCTTGAAGAGGAGAGTCGCTATGAGGAGGGCACTTTCGAAGTAGGTGAGTTTATGCTTTTCCATTAAGGGTTTTACTCGTTTTATATACCCCTTTAAGGTCTCCTCCGTTATCGGAACGTTGTTTATCCTCCAGCGCTCCGTCTCGTCCACCAGGTGGGGGGAGACAAACCGACCCGTCTTTAGTCCGTGGTGGCGGTAGAGACTCTCGAGAAAGGCGGAGACCGACCCCTTTCCGTTCGTTCCGCCAATAAGCACCGAGGGGTAAGCGTCCTGCGGATTTCCCAACTCCCTTAGGGCGTTTTCTATCCTCTCCAAGGTGGGGGTAAAGTTTAATTCCAATCCCCTAAAGAGGTTCCAGAGTTCCATCCCTCACCCCAATTTGGATAAAGTTTCCCTTATAGCCCATTTAAGGGTATCGAGAACGTAATCCATCTCCTCCGGTCGGATAACCAGAGGCATCATCAAAACCATTACATCCCCCAGGGGTCTCAAAAATACCCCCCTTTCGCGGGTTTTGTAGGCAACTTTAAACCCTATACGGTCTCCGTAAGGATAGGGTTCCCCGTTGGGTTTTCTAAGCTCTATACCCACCATGAAGCCCAAAGTTCTTATATCGAACACCCAGGGGAGGTCTTTAAATTCTTCCAACCTCTCGTGGAGGTGTTTTATCTTCGGTTGCAACCTTTCGAGGGTCTTTTCGTCCTCAAATATTTGGATATTTTCGAGTGCCACCGCGCAGGCTAGGTTATTACCCGTATAGGTGTGCCCGTGGTAAAAGTGCTTAGCCTCTCCAAATTCTCCCAAAAAGGCGTTAAAGATTTCTTCCGTAGTTAGCGTCGCCGCCAACGGTAGGTAACCGCCCGTTATACCCTTTCCCAGCGTCATAAAATCGGGGCATACACCTTCCTGCTCAACGTAGAACATGGTTCCCGTTCTACCGAAACCGGTAGCCACCTCATCGACTATTAGCAAAACCCCGTATTCCCTTGCCAGTTTTTCAACCCCTTTCATAAACCCCTTGGGGTAGGGGAGCATACCCGCCGCCGCCTGGA
>JALWDU010000083.1 GCA_027036735.1 Aquificales bacterium
TTGGATAGCGAGGAAGCCAAAAAGAGGATTGTTGAGGAACTCGAAAAACGCGGTTTGGGTAAGAGAAAGGTAACCTACCGCCTTAGGGATTGGAATATTTCGAGACAACGCTATTGGGGAACCCCTATACCGGTGGTTTACTGCGAGAGGTGCGGGGTTGTTCCCGTCCCCGAAGAGGAGCTTCCGGTAAAACTACCCCTCGATGTGGAGTTTACCGGTCAGGGTAATCCCCTCGAGAGGAGCGAGGAGTTTGTAAACACCAAATGTCCCAAGTGTGGGGCTCCCGCAAAGAGGGAAACCGACACCATGGACACCTTTTTTGACAGCTCCTGGTACTTCCTCCGCTACACCGACCCCCACAACGACCAAAAACCTTTCGACGAGGAAAAAGCCAACTATTGGATGCCGGTAGATATCTACATAGGTGGCATAGAACACGCCGTTTTGCACCTGCTCTACGCGAGGTTTTTCGAAAAATTCCTCCACGATTTGGGGATGGTTAAATACGAAGAACCCTTCGAGAGGTTGATAACCCAGGGTATGGTTCTCAAAAAGTGGGTATCCATAAGGAAACTGCTAGAGGGTCTGGGTTTGGACGAAAACGCAACCGTCGGCGAGCTTTTGGAAAAGCTTAAAGAAAGGGGCTATTTAAGGGAGTAATTTCCAACCAAAGCCCGCGCTTCGCGCGGGGATTCTACAATTTTTTGTTTCTAATGGGTCAAAAGTTCTACGTTACCACCCCCATATACTACGTAAACGGCGAGCCGCACTTGGGACACGCCTATACCACCATAGCCGCCGATATAGTCGCCCGATACCACCGTCTAAAAGGGGATAGGGTCTTTTTCCTAACCGGAACGGACGAACACGGCTTAAAGATACAGCAGACGGCGGAGAAATTGGGAATTACCCCCAAGGAGCTCGCCGATAGAAACGCCGAACGCTTTAAGGAGCTTTGGAAGGTTTTAAATATCTCCTACGATAGGTTTATAAGAACAACCGAACCCGACCATGTGGAGGCTGTAAAACATATCCTCCAAAAGTGTTACGAAAACGGAGATATCTATAAGGGTTATTACGAAGGTTGGTATTGCGTCGGGTGTGAGGAGTTTAAGACCGAAAAGGAGCTCCTCGAGGGGAATGTCTGTCCCATTCACAAGAAACCCTGCGAGTATATAAGGGAAGAGACCTACTACTTTAGGCTTTCCAAATATACAGAACCCCTTTTGGAGTTTTACGAGAAAAACCCCAACTTTGTAAAACCCGCCTACAGGTTTAACGAGGTTAAGGAATTCGTCCGCCAAGGGCTTAAGGATATCTCCATAACCCGTCCGAGGAATAGGGTTAAGTGGGGAATACCCGCCCCGTTCGACGAAAATCAGACGGTCTACGTTTGGTTTGACGCGCTCACAAACTACCTAAGCGGTGTGGGTTATCCGAAACCCAAATACAGGGAGTGGTGGCCGGCGGATTTACATTTGGTGGGTAAGGATATTCTCCGCTTCCACGCCGTCTATTGGCCTGCCTTTCTAATGAGCGCCGGGGAGGAGCTCCCCAAACAGGTCTTTGCCCACGGCTGGTGGCTCGTAGAGGGGCATAAAATCTCCAAGAGTTTGGGAAACGTTATAGACCCCTTTGTGGCGGTCGAAAAGATTGGAGTTGCCCCCTTTAGGTATATCCTCTTTAGGGAAACACCCTTTGGGGAGGACGGAAACCTCACCCGCGAGAGTGTCCTAAACAGGGTTAACGGGGAGTTGGTCAACGAGATAGGGAACCTCTACTCCCGCGTGGTCGCCATGGTTCACAAATACCTCGGCGGGGAAATCAATAAAGTTTCCGAAACCCCCCAAAGGGAGGAATACGAGAGGTTAACCGCCGAGGTGCTCGAAAATTACAAAAACCTTTTGGAGGAGCTCAAATTTCACAAAACCCTCGAGGAGGTTTTAAGGCTTTCGGAATTCCTAAACCGCTACGTGGATTACACAAAACCCTGGGAACTCAAAAAGGAGAATAGAGAAGAGACCTTAAAGGGTGTTCTATACCTACTGCTCGACGGTCTTAGGGTGATTACGCACCTCCTATACCCCTTCATGCCGACCGCTATGGAAAGAGCCCTCAAAATGGTCGGGTTGGAAGGGTTTGAAAACCTCGAGGGGTTGAAACCTCTAACCTTAAAAACACCCCACAGAGTTGGAAAGAAGGAAAACCTCTTTAGGAGAATTACCGAGGAAGACCTAACCTTTATAGTGAAGGTCGAAGAAAAAACCCAAAAGGAGGACAAAAAGATGGAACAGAAACCGGAAGGTGTCGAATACATCGACTTTTCCGACTTCCAAAGGGTGGTCTTGAAGGTGGGCGAAATCCTCGAAGTGGAGGAAATCCCCAAGGCTAAGAAACTTTACAAGTTAACCGTAGACCTCGGCGAGGAGAAACCCCGCACCATAGTGGCGGGCATAAAACCCTTCTACACCCCCGAAGAGCTAAAGAACAAAAAGGTTATAGTGGTGGCAAACCTAAAACCGAAAAAACTGATGGGTATCGAAAGCCAGGGTATGCTCCTGGCGGCAAACGATGGTGAAAACTTTTCCCTTCTGACGGTAGAAAAGCCGGTTAAAAACGGCACGAGGGTATCCTAACCCCTAAAGGATGAAAAACCTAAAAGGGAAATATATCTACCTCTACTCCTTTTTTCTCCTAATGTTTGGGCTCCTAATCTTTAGATACTTTCAAGTTCAAGTCCTTATGAAGGATGCCGATTTCGAGGAACTCCTCAAGAGGTTTTCCGATATACATTACATAACCCTTCCGGGATGGAGGGGATTTATATACACCTCCGACGGTATACCACTCGCCCTAACCGTTGACAATTACATCTATTACGCCGTAGCAAACCGTCTAAGTGATGAGGAGAAGAGAATTTTTGCCCAAAATTTTGCCCCCCTCTTCAATTCCACCGAAAGCGAACTTTTGCATAAATTGCAGACCAAAAGGGGTTACATAAAGGTATTCGAATCCCCCGAAAGGTCTCTGGTAAAGGAGTTTTACAGGCTCCGTCGCAAACTCTGGAAGGAAGAACTCCGTTACCTCAAAGAGGGTTTGGGAAAAAGATTAATCGATTCGGAAAAAATTAACCGGCTGTGCCGGTCTAACCCTTCCAATCCAAAACTGATAAAGGCGTGTCAAATAAACGACGTGCTCTATTGGACAGGGGTAAATAAGGCAAACAAGCGCCTTTATCCGCAAGGTCGTTTTTTGGCTAATGTTGTAGGCTTCACATCCTCTTCGGGAGAGGGCAAGGGCGGTATAGAGCAATTTGCTAACGATTTCCTCTATGCGGGTCCCGTAAAAATTCCATACGAATACGGACCACTTAAAGTTCGTTCAAAAGGTATTTACGGTTTACGTCTTGTCGCCTCGGGTGTATACGACAAGCTCAAGAGTAATCTCACGGCGGATGTCTATCTAACCGTAGATTACACAATTCAGGCTATTTTGGAGGAAATAAAGGAGAAAATCGTTCAGAGGTGGAATCCGAAAAAGGTCGCCATTGTCCTAATGGACGCCTATACGGGGAAGGTTTTGGGCTTAGCCGTTTATCCCGATTTCGACCCCAACAAACCCTTTAAAAATTGGCAAGAGTATCGAAACAGCCGAAATATCGCCTACACCGACGTTTTCGAAATGGGTTCGGTTATTAAACCCTTTTTCGTCGGTTTAGCCCTCTACAAGGGGAGGATAAAAACAACCGACAAAATCTATATCGATGGAGGTAAAACCCGCGTAGGTAGGCATACGGTCAGCGACGCCGAAAGGATAGGAAAAAGTTATTTAACCCCTCGGGAGGTCTTAATTTACTCCTCCAACGTTGGTGTGGTTCAAATAGCACGCCACCTTAAAGAGGAGGATGAAAAATGGCTAATCAACCTTTTGGGTTGGAATAAAAAAATAGTTCCTTTCCCCGGAGCGGCGAGGGGTCTTATCCCCGATTTACATTTACCCGCAAACCGGCTCTATATAGCCTTCGGTCAAGGCTTGGCTCTGACCCCCCTTCACTTGGTAAGTTCCTACGCCGCCCTGCTGACCGGATACGCGCCGGTTCCCCAATTTGTGGAAAAGGTCGTCAGAGAGGACGGAAAGGTTCTTGAAACCTTTAAACCCAAATACATAAATAGCGAACCCCTTTTCGATGAGAAAACCCGCAAATGGCTTGTGGAAACCCTCCGATACATAGTGATGGAGGGAACTGGAACAAAGGCTAATCCCTATTACTACTTGGTGGGTGGAAAGACGGGAACGGCGCAGGTTTACGACAACAAGCTCAAACGCTATTCATCGACCCGTTACGTCACCTCCTTTATAGGTTTCTTCCCCTATCCCAACCCGAGGTATGTCCTGCTCGTTATGGTGGACGAGCCCAAAGCCCCGAGGCGCTATCTGCTCTACGGGGGAACGGTAGCCGCACCCTATTGGGCTGAAATAGTAAACCGCGTGAGCTCCTACTTGGGAATAGAACCGAACCCCGACCTGGGGATGTTTAAAAGGAAAAAGTGGTGACCCGTAGAGGAAAAGGAAAAATAAACCTCAAATGGTCATAGGCATTATCAGACAGAGATAGGGTTCGTCGTCGGAGTTTTCCGCCTCTATGAGGGCCGGGGCATCTTCGTTTGCCAACTTAAACCATACCCTATCGCTGTCGTAATTGTCCAGAGCCTCTATGAGGTATTTGGCGTTGAATTCGACGCTTATAGGTTCGCCGATATATTCCGCCTCAACCTCGTCCTGCGCCTCGCCGAATTCGGGGTCGGATACCTCGAGTTTTATCAGATTGTCGGCAAGTGTTATGCGAACCGGTTTGACCTTACCCTCGACCAGAAGGGTAACCCTCTTTAGGGCTTTGATAAATTCCTCCACATTTACGAGGGCGTTGTAATTAGTTTCGGCGGGTATTACGGCTTCGTAGTCGGGATATTCACCTTCGAGAAACCTTATGGCGAGCTCCCATTCGCTACCCTTTACAAAGGCGAAGCTTTCCGAAGCCTTTATTTCGAGTTCGTCGAGCTCCTCCACCAGTTTCTTTAAGACCTTTAGGGACTTTTTGGGTATTAGGAGTTGCAGTTCAAAACCTTCAACGGGAGGTTTGTAGAGGGCTAGCCGGTGCCCGTCGGTTCCCACAAAGTGAACCTCTTCTCCCTTACCGTTTATAAACATTCCGTTCAAAACGAGGTTTTCGGCATCCTTGGGTATGGCGTAATCGGTGCGGTCTATTCCCTCGAGAAGGAGCTTTCCCTCGAGCGTTCCGCTATTAGCCTCCTCTTCCGGTTCGGGAAATTCGGGAAACTCGTCCACATCGACGGTTACCAATTTAAATTTCGACCTACCGCACTCCACGAGGAGGTTTTCCCCACTTTTGGAGAGTATTACCTCCGAGCAGTTTCCATTTTTAACTATATCGACCAACTTTTGGGAGGGAACGCAAACAGCCCCCTCTTCGAGGACATTTGCCGTTACATCCAACGATAGGTAGTTTTCCAAATCGGTCGCCTTGATGGTTAGCTTTTCTCCCTTAGCCTCGAGGAGGAAGTTGGTAAGTATGGGTAGCGCCGCCTTCTTTTCGGTTGCCTCTTTCGCTTTGGAGAGGGCTTTTTCGAGTAGAGACCTGTCGCAGGTGAGTTTCATAGAGATTAAAATTATGGATGCCCCGGGGGGGATTCGAACCCCCGACCTCGAGATTAGGAATCTCGCGCTCTATCCTCCTGAGCTACCGGGGCTTACGCCAAAGTTTTTAATATACCACTTTAATTGAAATTTTTCAATTCCTACATTTGACGGTAAATAGAAAGCCTACCTTTCGGAGGAACTTAAAATTTTATTTTTCCAACCTATGGAAGAAAAAAGGGAATTTGCCGTTATAGGGAAGATAGAGGACGCTTTCGGCTACGACGGGAAGTTAAAGGTTAAGATATTCGCACCCCAAAAGTTGTGGGAGAGCGTCGATAAGGTCTATCTCAAAAGGAAGGGTGGCGATTATATACCTTTCGAGGTAGAAGGTGTAGAGGTTAGGGGTAAAAAGGCTTACCTGAAGCTAAAGGGTATAGATACCGAGGAGGACGCGCTAAAGGCTGTCGGCGCGCATATCTATTACCCCGAAGGGGAACTCCCCCAACTCAAATCGGGTGAATACTACTACTTTCAACTTATCGGTTCGAAGGTGGTCGACCAGACGGGCAGGGAGCTGGGAACGGTTCAATACATACACGATAGCGGTATGTATCCTATGTTAGTCCTCGAAGGGGACAAGATTATTCCCTTTACAAAAAATTTCGTCATGGAGGTTAAACCGGAAGAGAAACTTATAGTGGTCGACGGAGAAAAACTCCCCGAATGGGAAAATGAGGGTTAAACCCACCTTCTCGGTTCTATTCAACAAAAATTTCCCCGATAGGCTCGAAAAGTCTCTCTCCCTTTTGGGGGATATTGTGGGAAATTTTGACCTCGTTTCGGAAACCTTCCACTTTCCCCACCTCGAGGGGTATTACGGGAAGGAGATGGGAACACCCCTTTTGAGGGTTTACCTATCCGCCGAAGGGTTGATAGAAGCCGACCCCTGCTCGGATGGGTTAAATCCCCTAAAGCTTAAACTCCTATCGATGGAGATAGAAAAAGAGCTCTCCATCGAGGGGAATAGAACCGTAAATATAGACCCCGGTTGGGTGGATAAACACCACCTATTTTTAACCACCCACAAGGAGAGGGGAGGGAGGTTTTACCTCGGAAGGGGTGTTTTTGCGGAGATGGAATACCTCTACTTTGGTGGGGATTTTCAAGACCTATTTTGGACTTACAAGGACTACCGCCAAAGGGAGGTTAAAGACTTCTTCCTCCGCGTGAAGGAGAAACTTTTAAGGCAACTTCGGGAGGAAGAAAAGTAAACCAAACCATTCAAAGGTTCTCTTAGCCTTTGCAACCCCAAATGGTTTTGTTTAAAATTTCCGAGCCATGGCGGTAGAGTTTCTCGTAGAGGCGACCACCAAGGATGGAAAAAAGGCTAAGGTTAGGATAACCCTAAAAAAGTTTTGCACCTGCAAGGCTTCCCACCCCAATTGTGAGGAAGATGCCAAAAAACTCGCCCCCGAAAAGCTCGCACCCGTGGTAGCCCGCTGGGAGTCTGAGAAGATTTTCTGGCTGGACGGAAAGGTTCACCCCAACTTCGTTTTGGAGGTTCTCGAGGAGCTCACCGAGGTGTTGGAAGCGGTTTGCGTTACCGCCAAAAGCGAACACCTCCAGGGGGCGGATGTAAAGGTGGAAATCGAATAATTTGGGGAGCTTTAAATTATGCTCCCCTTTAAGGATTTTGAAAAAATAGCCGATTTTCTGGAGGAACAATCCCGAACGTTTCCCAAATCTCAACGTGAAGTAGCTCTAAGACGGGCTATCAGCACAATTTATTACGGCGTATTTTGGGAGCTTAGGGAAAGACTTCGAAAAAGGGGATATAAAATTAGAGAAAATCAACCGCATTCAACAATCTTAGCCATTTTAAGAAAGCATTTTGCCGAAATTTATCCCAGCATGGAGGAATTGAAAAAACGACGAGAGATGGCGGATTATCAATCCAATTGGGAGCCTTCACCAAAAGCATACCGCAGGGTCAAAGCTTTAGCCAAATTAACACTTGAGGGGGTTTAACAATGGAAAATTTATCAACCAATATTGTTGAGGAAATTCGCCAAGAGGTTCAAGACCTTCTAAAAAAACACCACATTAAGTGGATTAATTTCGAGATTTGGGAAACTTCCGACGGCTTTTTGGTAGAAATAGAAACTCCCGACATTAAAGACCATATGGAGGGTATTTTTCTTTCAAGAAAACTCGAAGAGGAGCTAAAAGACCCCTTGGTAACCCTTTCCATTCTTCCCGCAGAATAATATTCCGCTTGGGTTTTAAATTCTTTTCCCCTAAACGGGTTTGGAGATGAAAACGGAAACCGTAAAGGGTGTTTTGAGAAAGGCTAAACCGAAGGACGCGGTAAAAATTCACGAACTGGTAAACGAATACGCCAAAGAGGGTTTGCTCCTACCCCTCAGCCTAAACAAACTTTACGACAACATCAGGGATTTTTGGGTTTACGAGGAAGGTGGGGAAATTGTCGGATGCGCCGCCCTCCACATAGTGTGGGAGGATTTGGCGGAAATCCGCAGTTTGGCAGTAAAGAGGGAACACCACAAAAAGGGTGTAGGGAAAAAACTGGTTCTCCGATGCCTGGAGGAGGCTAAGGAATACGACCTAAAGAGGGTCTTCGTTTTAACCTACCAGGTGGAGTTTTTCAAAAAGCTTGGTTTCCGAGAGTTGGACAAGAGATTGCTACCCCACAAGGTCTGGAGCGACTGCATAAAC
>JALWDU010000084.1 GCA_027036735.1 Aquificales bacterium
TATCGGAAGGGTGGAGAGCGACCACCTCTTTGGCGCTACGGAGTCGTCTATTTCGAAGAGATGCCCCACAGCCCAGGTTATTAGGTAATCCCCGCACTCGTAATAGCCCTCCCGCAGGCGGCAATTCCCCAAGGCTTTGGCGAAATCGCGGGCTTGGGAAGGTTTTTCGGTTAGTATTAGGATTTTCATCGTAGACAACCCTTACTTACTTTTATTGGCTAAACTAATTACAAGTCTATGGGAGAAAAAATACTAGCTCTTGCCGGAGGTGGAACAGGCGGACATTTCTTTCCCATGTTAGCCTTTGCCGAATATGTTAGGGAACAAGGTGTATTCGAAAACTTGATATATATAGGCGACAGAGAAGGTATAGAAGCAAAAAAGGATTTCTTTCTATGGGGACTTGTCGACGAATATAAATTGCTATCGGTAGCAAAATTTCGGGGGAGAACTTTTATAGGTAAGTTTCTATCAATAATTCAGAATTCGATAGCCACTTTAAAAGTGGCTTCTTACTTAAAATTTAAAGATTTTATTAGCGTAACATTTGGCGGGTATACCACCATACCTTTGGGATTATACACAAAGCTGGTATTTAAACCCTTATTTATCCACGAACAGAATTCCATACCGGGTAAAGGAAATACATTTTTGGGAAATTTCGCAGAAAGAATTTTTGTAGGATTTCCACGAGCTGAAAGATTTTTTCCGGAGCATAAAGTGGTACTAACCGGTATACCCATTCGTAGGGAGATAAAAAAATATAGAAACCTTTCAAGGGAAGAAATTTTAAAGAGACTTAAATGGGATGAAAAATTTACTATTCTCGTATTGGGAGGGTCTCAGGGAGCAAAAACTTTAAATAAACTTGCCGTTTGGCTTGCGCAAAAACTACCTTCCGATGTAAGACTTATACACATAACGGGCGAAAATCAATTTAAATTAATTAAAACACTTTATCAAATAAACCCTCCGAAATGTGAATTGAAATTATATCCATTCGTAGAGAATATAGGTAGAATTTACAGGATTAGCGATTTCGCAATATCCCGTGCGGGGGCTTCCACTTCGGCGGAATTGGCTCTGTTTGGAATACCAACGGTATTTATTCCTTATCCCTATGCGATTGACGCGCATCAATTTTATAATGCCTATTACTATGTGGAAATGGGAGGGGCTTATCTATATCAAGAGGAGGATTTAGAATTTAAAAAAATATTGGATATTATCCTCATGCATTTGAAAGATAATTATCTTCATCAACACAAACGGGAAGCTATGGAAAGGAGTTTTATACCAAATGCGGAGGAAAAAATGTTGAAAGAAATCTTATACACAATTGGAGAATATGAGATTTTTGAGAAAAAACGCTTCGAAACTTCATAAAGATGCCGTTTTCAATCTTTTATTACCTTTTTACGGTAAGGTTTTTTAGTGTTTTAAATGTAAAGTATTGACAGAAATCAACTTACCCGAGGAAAAAGTAAGAAGAAAAATTAAAAATTTTCTTCTCGTATGAAGGGTGCAAAACCCAGTTTTTCCCTAACCTTGTAAAGGATGTAGTAGAAAATGGGGACGTAAACCAGCGTTAAGAAGGTTCCCACTATCAGACCGCCTATGGCGACCCAGGCGAGGGGTGCGAGCCTTTCCAAACCGACCGCCTTTTGGAGTGCTATGGGTATAAGTCCCGCTATGGTGGCGAAGGCGGTCATCAGGACGGGGCGGGTTCTAACCCTAACGGCTTCGACCAGGGCTTTGCGTATGTCCCCGTAACGTTTCATGTAGTCCTCGGCGAAGTCGATTAGCAGTATGGCGTTCCTGATGATGATACCGGAGACGAGGATAAGCCCCATCATCGCGGGGGCGCAGCGGTGCTGTCCGCCAAAGAGCAGAAACCACATACTACCCATAGCCGCCAGAGGAATGGAGAGGATTATCGCAAACGGTGCGCTGAGAGATTCGAAGGCAACCACCAAAACGGCATAGGCGAAAATGGCACCTATCAGGAAGGATATAGCCATTTTGGTAAGGGCTTCCTTCATAGTTCCAAACTCGCCCTTATCGACGATACCTATATCGGGGGGAAGCTGTTTCCTAAATTGGGCGTTAATCTTGTGAGCCAGCATTATCACCAAGGAGGAGGGGGCGGTATCCTTCTGAACCAGAACATCGATTGAATACTTTAGGTCTTCCCTCGTGAGGATTGGCGTATTGGGTTTTATCTCTAACCTTCCGAGTTGGGTTAAAGGAACCAGCCCTTTAGGGGTTTTTATAACCAAACTCCTTAGGGAGTCTATATCCTTCCTATCCTCCGCACGGAATTGAACCACTACCGGGAGGGGTGTTTCGTTGGGCACTATAAAGGTGGAGGAAACCCTTCCGTTAACCGCGGTGGCGATTTGCTCCGCGATTTGGGCGAGGGTTACTCCGTAATATCTCATCTCCTCGAAGTTGGGAATAAATTGAACCTCGAGGTTGTCGGGAGCCCAACCGAGGGTTACCGAAGATGCCCCCTTTATATTGTGGTAGAGGTAATAGAGTTTTTCCGCATAGGGGTATAGCTCTTCATATTTGTCCCCCAAAAGGATGGTGTCAACGGTTCCCTTGATAGAGGATAGGGGTGTTGCTCCTTGGGCGACTAAGGATATCTGTTTAACCCCTTCGATGGAGCCTATTTTTTTCATCAAACGGTGTT
>JALWDU010000085.1 GCA_027036735.1 Aquificales bacterium
ACAACGAACTCCTAAACGAGTTAAAACACTGGGAGATACCCCTAAGGCTCGGTATGTGGACCGAAGTCCACTTCAAGGGTGATTTACTCTTCTTCTGGAGGATAAAGGAGGTTAGGAATTTCCTCCTCAAGGAACTGGGAATAGATATAAGACCCCGTTACGTTCTCTACCTACCCAAGGAGAGGGCTACCACCGGTTGGTGCGAACTTAAAAGGGAGACCGATTGAGGTTTCGGAGAAAATAGGGAGTCCCTCCGATGGTTAGGGTAAAGATTTGCGGGATAACCAACCTCGAGGACGCCGCCGAGGCGGTAAAGGCGGGAGCCGACTACCTCGGCTTTATCCTCTACCCCAAATCCCCCCGCTACGTGAAGCCGGAGAAGGTAGCCGACATTATAGGAAACCTCCCCGAAGGGGAGAGGGTCAAAAAGGTCGCCGTTGTCGTAAACGAGCCACCGGAAAGACTTATTGAGCTATTCGACTACGGTTTTGACCTCATTCAACTCCACGGCGACGAAACCCCGGAGGTTCTCAACTTCCTTCCACCGGAGCAGGTTATAAAGGTTTTCCGCGTAAGGGATAGCTTCGACCCAAACCTCCTAAAGGATTGGGAGGGAGTTTACGCCTTTTTGCTCGACACTTACAAAAGGGGTGCCTACGGCGGAACCGGGGAGACCTTCGATTGGAGTATAGCGAAAGACCTCGTTGGGAAGGGTTATAGGATTTTCCTCTCCGGGGGGCTAAATCCCGAAAATGTCCGCGAGGCGGTTTGCGAGGTGAAACCTTACGCGGTGGACGTTTCGAGCGGGGTCGAACTCCGAAAGGGAAAAAAAGATTTAAAAAAACTCAAGGAGTTTATAGAGAGGGCTAAATCCTCAAAATGTTGAGATTTTTATATCGAAAAACCTATCGATGGTTTCCTCCAATTCTTTATCCGTTTTAGCCATAGAGAGTAATAAAAATACGGCGGTAATCTGCTGGATATTGAAGTTGTTTTTGTTGTCTATTTCGACCTTCAAACCCTGGGCTTTACCCTCGGCTATATCCAAAAGGGAACGGGCGAGGGTTCCCATAGTTCCGTTTAGCTGCGAGAGTGCCTTCAGTTCCTCAATAGCTTCCCTGTCTTCGGTTAAAAACTTTTTGGTAAGCTCTTCCAACTCCACGCGCAAGACCAACCTTTTGGGAATAACCGAAAAAATAGCGGCATCTCTGTCAAAATTAACCCTTTGTCCCAAAGTAGCGCCATCGATTATCTGACGGATTTCATCCACCGCTTGGGGGGTTAGATTTTCCACAAAAAGGGTTAGCTTTAACTCTCCCCCACCCTCAAAGTAGCCGTCTATAAATACCTTTCCCCTCTTGTGGGTTAAATCCGCATACCCCACACTCTCCAAGGAAAGGTAGTGATACGAACTATCGAGGGAAGGAATTTTTATAAATCCCTTTAAGGTGGCAAAGCCGTAATTCTCCCCATAGGAGGCGGAAATTTGAAGTTTGGGAATAATATAACCCACCTCTTTAGGGTTTTTCCTATTTTCTATTCCTTCAAAGGTAATAATTAGACTGTCCTTGTCCGCTATATAGGTTATCTCCTTTATCTCTCCTTCACCCCTCAGAAGAATTTCGCGGATACCCTCCGCCTTTACCCAGTGGGGGTAATCGATAAGGTTGGAAATCCTCAATTGGGAGATTCTTGCTATCCCATAAGTGCCGTTATAAATAACACCCTTTAGAATGGAATAACACTTTTCAACCACCTTTTGGCGTATCGATAAACTTCCCTCTCCCAAGGAGATGGATAGACCTTTTTCAAAACCTTTTAAAAATAGTTCCACCCGCGGTGGAAGGGTTGTTTGATTGTCAACTTGTGTAGGAGAGGAAAAAACTACCCCACTTAAAAGGGAAACCCCTAAAACGACCTTTGAGAGGTTTTTCATAACAACTGTCAGTTTAACATCGGAAAATTAGCTTTTTCTAATGAACCGCTTCGATCTGCTCGCAAAAACCTGGGACGAGAAACCCCGCAGGGTGGAGAACGCCAAAAAAATAGGAGAGGCGGTACTGAAAAAGGTAGCCCCTTCGGGGGATTGGAGGGTTTTGGATTTCGGCGCCGGTAGCGGACTTCTCACCTTCTACCTCCAGCCCCACGTCGGTTGGATAGACGCCGTCGATAACTCCAAAGGGATGGTGGAGGTTTTAAAAGAAAAAGTCCAAAAAACGGGTGTCAAAAATGTAAACCCCATTTTGGGGGATATAGAGAGTTTAGACCTCGGAGGGGAGAGATACGACCTAATAGTCTCCTCGATGACCTTGCACCACATAAGAGACCCCAAGAGGTTGTTTGAAAAACTCTTTAAATCCCTAAAAAGGGGCGGTTACATAGCGATTGCCGACCTGCAAAAGGAGGACGGAACCTTTCACGATACCAACGAGGGGGTTTACCACTTCGGTTTCCACAAAGAGGAACTTGAAAAATTCCTCCGCGGGGCGGGTTTTGAGGTTATAGAAATTTCGGTGGTAAACGTAATAAGGAAAAATGGAAGGGAGTATCCAGTATTGCTCGTCATTGGGAGGAAACCCTTTACATAATTCACTCTCAAATGGAAGTTTTCTTATACAGAACGACACCTCAAGAGGTTGAGGAAAAGCTTTTTCTCCCTTATAAGGGGAAATACGAAAAGGACGATGAGGAAAGAATAAGGGATACGGAAGGAAAGCTGTAAGGAAGCTTTTAACGTTTCTGACATTTATAAAAAGGCAAAATAAGGATATTTCCGCTTACAAATATTTAATAACTTTCTCCACAAATCGCCGTTTTTCAAAACTTTTAATGGAGGAAGGATTCAAACCTCTTATAGATGGGAGTATCCGGGAAGAAATAGAAGGACGAAATTTCGAAAATTACTACGGAAGTTTGTCATTAGAAGAGGAGTTGGAAATTATTAAGAACAATTTAGGCGATGGTATTTGGTTTTATTTCGTATTAGAGGTTTAAAAATTTACAATTTAACCGTTCCTATTTCTCGTTTTACAAACACTTTTTGAGCTTCTATATTTTCAAATTTCTCCAGAAGTTTTTTCAATTTTTCCTTCATTCTTTTTGTGGGTTTTGGGATGTATTTTACCGCTGGGGTTTTTACTTTGCTGACTTTACCCTTTTGGGGATTGTAAGGTATAGCACATAGCAAGGTTTAATTTTAGAAAATCCCTATAAGGATTTCCTTACTAAGGTTGGAAATAATTCTTTATCCCATGCAGGGTTATTTGAAGGAGGAACTCCAAAAGGTATTGAAGGAGAAATACAACCTTTCGGGGGTAGAGTTTAAGGTCGAGAGACCCAAAAGAAAGGAGTTCGGAGACCTCGCCACGAATGTCGCCTTTATACTTTCGAAACACCTAAAGAGGAACCCCTTCGAAATAGCGCAGGAACTGGCGGAGGAACTTAAGAAAAACCCCTCCTTTGAAAGTGTCGAGGTTGCAAAACCCGCCTTTATAAATGTAAGGTTTTCAAAAGATTACTACTACGGGGTTTTGAAGGATATACTCACCAAAGGTTTCGATTACTTTAGGGAAAACCTCGGGTTGGGAAGAAGGGTTCAGGTCGAGTATGTGAGCGCCAACCCTACGGGACCTTTGCACCTCGGACACGGAAGGGGGGCGGTTGTCGGCGATGTTATCTCCAACCTCTTGGAATTCTACGGTTGGGATGTGACCCGCGAGTATTACATAAACGACGCCGGCAACCAGATAAGGATGCTCGGCATCTCCATTCTCTACCGCTATCTGGAACTTATGCTCTCCCTCGTATATGAGGGTGCATACTCCTCGCAGAGCTATCTGTTCGCCCCTCCGGGTGAGGCGACCAAAAAGGACAAACTCTACGCCCGCATATCGGAGCTCTTTAGGGAGATAGGCGACGAATTCGAGCAAAACGGCTACAGGGGCGAATACGTCAAGGAGCTTGCCCAAAAGGTCTATGACCTCTACAGGGAACAGATATTGGAACTCCCCAAAGAGGAATCTATAAATTTCCTCTCCGAATTCGGTTTAAAGGAAATGCTCGAAGAGATTAAGAGGGATTTGGAGGATTTCGGTATAACCTTCGACGTTTGGTTTTCGGAAAAATCGCTCTACCAAACGAGGTATGTCGAAAAAACCCTAAACTACTTGAGGGAAAAAGGACTGCTCTACGAAAAGGACGGGGCGGTCTGGTTTAAGACCACCGAGTTTGGAGATGACAAGGATAGGGTGGTTATCAAAAAGGACGGCTCCTACACCTACTTTGCCAGCGACATAGCCTACCACTACAACAAGTATTTAAGAGGCTTCCACAAGGTTATCGACGTTTGGGGTGCAGACCACCACGGTTACGTGCCGAGGGTAAAGGCGGCTATAAAGGCTTTCGGCGTTCCCGAAAATTGGCTCGATGTGGAGCTGGTCCAATTGGTGAAGCTATTTAGGGACGGCAAAGAGGTGAAGATGTCCAAAAGGGCGGGGAATTTCGTAACCTTAAGGGAACTCCTCGACGAGGTTGGAAAGGACGTTATCCGATTTTGGTTTATAACCAAGCGGAGCGACACACCCTTGGAGTTCGATATAGACAAGGCTAAGGAGGAGAGCTCCGAAAACCCCGTATTCTACGTCCAATACGCCCACGCCCGTATAAGCGGAATATTTAGGGAAGTTTTAAACCGCAAAGGCTTCGACGCCGAGGTGGAGTTCGAGTTCAAACCCGAACTTTTAAGCTCCGAAACAGAGTTGGAGCTTATAAAACACCTCGCCACCTTGAGGGATGAACTAATCTCCATAGCCCAAAGTAGGGAGATACACCTGCTTCCCAACCTCGCGGTGGAACTGGTTAAAAGGTTTCACTACTACTACAACCACTACAGGGTGATGGTGGACGACGAAGAGCTGATGAAAGCCCGCTTAGCGCTTTTAAAGGCGATAAGAACCGCCCTAAGACTCATATTCCACTTTATAGGAATCTCCGCCCCCGAGAGGATGTAAATATTTTTTTCTCCCTATTGGTTTTTTGTTTTTTCTGCAGGATTAAAAAATTTCTTTCTATTTACGAATATAGACAAATGTGGATGCATCTCCTTGACGTTGAAAGGGGAGAAAATCCTTAAAGTTGGCAAAGTCTCTACCTAGTCAAAGAGAGAAAATAAGTAAAAGCACTTTAGATTTATTTTTTAATCTTTTATAAGTTCTTCAGGAATCAATAATTTTTCTTTTAAAAAGTTTTTTATGCTCGATAATCTTTCATTTAAAAAACTTTCAAAGTCATTTTGCTTTAGATATTTAAAAGCTTTTTCATTTATAAAATGGCTGCTTAAAATTTGGTTTAATAGTCCTTTATGATTTAAATATTTTTCTTCTAATTGAGTGAAATATTTCTGAGGGGTCCGCAAATTTTTTAAGTATTTATTAGTTTCTGGCGCAGAAAGAGTTCTATTTAAAACTTTATTAGCTTTTTTCTCCTCAACAAAGCTTTTAGGAAAAATATGTTCATCTGTGAAATCTTTATCAAAAGGTTTACCTGTTTCAAAATCTAGAACATTGTTTAGTATTAGCAAATTATATAGAGCCTTTAAAAGCGCTGAATTTTTATTTCTTGGTTCTTTAAACTTATTAAGCTCTATTAGGGGTAATTTATTAATTACTTGTTTGGGAACTAAAGAAATACCTTCCTTTAGAGAAGATTTTTTTTCTAATGTCAACAAGATTTCCTCTAAAAAGGATTTATATAGCCGAAAATCATAAAAGGACTTACTGGTAACTCCTTCATCATATCTCTCAGAAAGAGTATTGGACCAATACCATAATTTAATAAAATTATAGCTAATTTTTTCTAGATATATTTTAATTGTAGAATTAAATGGTTTTGTTTCTGTTTCTTTCTTAAGAAGGGCAAACATAGCTGCTAATGGAATTATTAAGCTAGTATAAGGAATCCATTTTTTTCTAACGCCAGCACTTTTATAAAGAAATTTTAAACTTTCTTTAAAACCATCTATAGCTTTATCTAGCCACTCATCAATATCATTAGCAGATAATTTAATTATTGAACTTGGTTTAATCTCTTTATTGCTTAAAAGGGCTATTACTTTGATTAATGTAATTTCATTAAAAATTTCCGCTAATTCGGAGTATTCTTCTTTTATAGAAGATAAATTTTCCAAAATTACTTTTCGAATATCACTATTTTTTTCTTTATAAAGTTTGGCAAATAGTAAGTCTACACTTGATAGTTTATAGCTGGTTTTGTTAATTCTTTCAAAGATTTCTACTATTTCATCAATAGTACTTTCTTGAGGAATTTTGATATAAATTAGTTCATAATTTAAAACCTCCCGTAATAAGGCTCTTATTTCTTTTGCTTTTTCTTTTCCTAAAGCTTCTCTTAAGTCATCATATAAATCATCTAGAATTCCTGGTTTTTCTTGCTCTTTAGCAAGGATAGATAAATCTATATATTTAATATCGTTTACTGAAATTTTCCCTTGATTATACTGAATCAAATATTCATATGGTAAAATTTTTTTTGAATTTTTAGGAAGCATACTTACAGTTAATAAACTTTCCGATAAACTTTTAGTTTTAAAAAATTTTTCTATATCTAGGAAAAATCTATGCGGATATTTGTATTTATTACTCGCTTTGATGGGAGTATTAGGAGCTGTTAAGGCATAAATAAGAGAAGCTATTCTTTGCTGTCCATCTAAAACTATTTTTAAAATAGATCCTTCAGGAATCTCTTGAGTTTCTATAAAGGGTAAAGTTCTTACAGCGAAAGGGGTTTTTTCTTTAGTGTTTTCATGTATTAATAATGTACCTATAAAGTACCCCCCCATAACAGAAACTAAAAAAAAGTTCTTTAACATCTTCTGGACCCCAAACAAAGGGTCTTTGAAATTCGGGTAAAACTATTTTCCCTTCTAATCCTAACTTTAAAACTTCACCTACCTTAATACGCTCTGGGTTTAAATAATAAGATTTGTATTGCATTATTATAAAGTATATAAAGTATGAATCTTGTAAATTATTCTTCGCAAATTTCGTATTTAATATTTGTAATGCAAAAAAAATAAATTTTAAACTTTTCCCCCTTATGGCGAAACTGTGCGTAGCCCTCGACACCGACTACGAAAAGGCTATAAACCTCGTGGAGGAACTAAAAGAGTATCCCCTCATCTTTAAGGTCGGATACAAACTCTTTATCCCCTACGGGAGGGAGGTTGTGGAGACCATTAAAAGGATTTCACCTAAGGCGGAACTCTTTTTGGATTTAAAACTCCACGATATACCCAACACCGTTAGGAACGGTGTAAGGGGTGCGTCCCAATTGGGGGTCGATTACCTAACCCTCCACACCTTGGGGGGGAAAGAGATGATAGAGACCGCCGCGGGGGTAAAGGGAAATACGAACGTTTTGGGGGTTACACTCCTGACCTCCCACGATGGGGGGTATTTAGAAGAGATAGGGGTTAGCCTCCCAAAGGAGGAGTTTATCCTCCGCCTCGCAAAAATAGGACTGGAAGGCGGATGCGACGGGCTAGTCTGCTCCGCCCACGAGGTGGAGTTTTTAAAGGAACGTTTGGGCGACTTCTTGGCGGTGGTGCCCGGCATAAGACCCGCAGGCTTTTCCAAAGGTGACCAAAAGAGGGTTGCAACCCCCCGTGAGGCGGTCGAGAGGGGAGCCGACATTCTGGTAGTAGGTCGTCCCATAGTGGAAGCGCCAAACCCCAAAGAGGTGGTCGAACAAATCTTGGAAGAGATTTCCAAATAAAGCCCCTTCGGGGAGGGGAACTATGGGAGAGGCTCTAAAGGAGTTGGGGAAATTTCTTTTTAATCTGGCTTTGGTGTCCGTAGTTGCCCTTATTTTGCAACCGCTTTCCAAAAGGGAGTTAACGCCCAAGCTGATTTCCCTCGGTTTAAAGGTTGCCGCAGTAGGGGTAATTTTCGGGTTTATCCTTGTGTGGTTGGGTGAGAAATTAAACAATAAGGGGGAATAATATGTATCTGGAAAAAATCTACCAAACCATTTTGGAATTCATGCTGGCAATCGGTATCTTTGGCGTAATCCTCGGTCTATGGGAGCTCCACAGGAGGAAGAGGAAAACCCAAAACCCCTAAAGGGCTTCGAATAAGTGCTAACAAATTTGGTTGTTTAAACCGGTCATTTCCCATATAGGGTTTCGCCGTTTTTCCTATATTCTCCAAACTATGGAATACATAAAAAGTCTGAACCTATACGTGGATTGGGAAAACGGAAAGATATACCGCAAAAAGGAGAAGGGATTCTTGGACAACCTTTTGGGGATTTTCGGAAAGTCGGAAGAACCCGATATGGAGGAGGTTACCTCCAAGGACGCCGAGCTGAAGGTGAAGAAATACAAACTTCTTGAACTCTACGCCATTGCAAAAAAACTCGGAAAGACCGAAATACGGGAAACCATTAACGGTCAGGAAGTGAAGGTGAAAATAGAACCGGAAAAGGTCGTGGTAGAAACCCCTGACCTCGTAATGGAATACACCACCGAGAAGTTCGTTTTGAGGAACAAAAAGACCGGAGAAGTCCAGGAAAAGGAACCCACTCTGCAGGAATTCCACCAAATGTATAAGGAGATAAGGAAACTCCTCGGTGCGGGAAGCGTTGAAAATTACCTCCACCTCAAGGCAAGGGAGCCGGAATTTAAACAGCAGTTTAACCAAATGCAACCGCAGGGTGGTATGCCCTTCGCACCCCAACAGCGGGGTGGGGGTTTCTCGTGGGGTAGCGCACTGCTCGGTCTCGGCGGCGGTATGCTCTTGGGGTATCTTCTCGGGTCGATGATGGGTGAGGCTTTCGCCCACGAGGTGCAGCACGCCCCCGAACTGTCTCCCGAAGAGCAACAACAGGTCGAACAGGTCGCCGAGGCTCCCGCGGAGGAGGTTATCGGCGCGCCCGTTGAGGAGGTCGTTCAGGAGGATATCCAAATAGAGGAGATTCCCGAACCCTCCCTCGAAGATGTTGAGGCAGACCTCGGGGATGTAAGCGGCGATTATTTTGCCAACCTCGACGAGAGCGCCCTCGACGATAGCGGTAGCGATTTCGCCTCCGCCGACGACTTCGGTGGCGACGACTTTGGCGGTTTTGACGATTTTGGCGGTGGCGATTTCGACGTTTAAAACTTTACCCCTCCTTTTTATCGACCCTCTTTGGGAAGATTTGACCCTATCCCCCTCTGGGGTTTTCCCCCTTTAATAGAACTCTTGATGTTCGCAAGGAGAATTACCCACCTAAAGGCTTATAAGACCGAAACCTCCCCTGCCAGGGTTAAGCTATCTTCCAACGAACTGCCCTACGACCTTCCCGATTGGCTTAAAGAAAGGGTTAAAAAGGCTGTTGCCGAAATACCCTTCAACCGCTATCCCGACCCCTACGCCTCCCGACTGAGGGAGATACTCGCCGAAATTTGGGGGGTCTCTCCCGAAAATATCGTCTTGGGGAACGGCTCCGACGAGCTTATCCTAAACCTCACCATAGCCGTTGGCGAACCCTACGAAGGCGTAGCCTATCCCATTCCCACCTTTCCGATGTATAGGGTTTGCGCCGACACCGTCGGTAGACCGGTCTATGAAATTCCCCTTCAAAGGAATTTGGATATAGATGAGGAGAAAACCGCCGAGGTGCTAGAAAATTACAGACCCGCCCTTTTGTGGGTCTCCTATCCGAACAACCCCACGGGGAACCTATTTTCGAGGGAGAAACTCGAAAGGCTTAGAAAGAGAGTCCCCCTAATGGTGAGTGACGAAGCCTATTACGACTTTAGCGGGGAAACTTTCAAAGACCAAGCCCTTAAGGGGGAAAATGTAGTCGTCCTCCGAACGCTCTCGAAAATAGGACTAGCCTCCCTAAGAGTAGGCGCCCTCATAGGGGAGGAGTCCCTCGTTAGGGAACTCTTTAAGGTAAAACTCCCCTTTAACGTAACCTATCCCTCCCAGGTTATCGCCGAAGTGGTGTTAACCGAGGGAAGGGAGTTTATCGAGTGGGCGGTCTCTCAAGTTATCTCCGAAAGGGAGAGGCTGTTGGGCGAACTCCAAAGGTTGAAAAATGTCGAGGTTTTCCCCTCGAAGGCAAACTTTTTCCTCTTTAGAACCCCATTTGGGGCAGATTTAGTTCACAAAAAATTGTTGGAAAAGGGTGTGCTTGTGAGGAACGTCTCCTATCTGCCAAACCTCGAGGGGTGTCTGAGGGTAAACGTCGGCAAACCGGAGGAGAACGATATATTCCTCGAAACCCTTTCGGAGGCCTTGAGGGAATTGGAATAGGCTTCCCTTTTGCGTTTTATTATTTACACATTCCCTTAATGGGAAAGGGATTTCTCAACCGCTACCGGAGAAAAAATTTTTGATACCCTTTAAGGTGTCGGTTTTTTGCCATAACCTTTGGGGGAATAAGGCCTAAAAAATAAACACTTTGTGGTGTCGGAACTCAATCCCCAACAGAAGGAGGCGGTCGAATATCTGAGCGGTTCGCTCCTCGTGGTCGCCGGTGCGGGGAGCGGAAAGACCAAAACGTTGGTTGCCAAAATAGAGCATCTCATAAAAAACGGCTACGACCCCCGCCGAATACTCGCCATAACCTTCACCAACAAGGC
This sequence comes from Aquificales bacterium, assembly GCA_027036735.1. GTDB lineage: Bacteria > Aquificota > Aquificia > Aquificales > QOAS01 > QOAS01. The sequence continues at coordinate 10,646 of JALWDU010000085.1, forward strand.
GGCTAAGGAGCTAAAGGAGAGGATAAAAAACACTTTGGGTGTTTCCCTACCTTGGGTTGGAACCTTCCACTCGGTGGCTAACAAGATTTTACGCCTCGCGGGGAAGAGAATAGGGATAAAACCCGATTTTGTAATACTCGACAGGGAGGACTCCAAGAGGGTCTTAAAACAGGTTTTGAAAACCCTGCAGGTGGAATACGAGGACGACCTCTACGAGGAGGCTATATCGAAATACAAGGAGGGGAGCAAATTCTTCACCTACAAGGATAGGGTCTACTCGGTAGACCAAATAGAGGACTTTTGGGATGTTTTCGAAGCCTACCAAAGGCGCCTTAGAGAACTGAACGCCCTCGACTTTGGGGATTTGCTCTTTTACGTTGTAAAACTCCTAAAGGAAGACCCCGCTACGCGGGAAAAACTTAGAAACCACTTTCAATACATCTTGGTTGACGAGTATCAGGACACCAATACGGTGCAATACGAGTTTATAAAGCTCTTAGCGAGAAACAACGTCTGCGTCGTGGGAGACCCCAATCAGGCTATATACCAGTGGAGGGGTGCAAAACCGGAAAACATATTGAGGTTTAAAGAGGACTTCAACCCCAAAGTGGTCAAATTGGAGCAAAACTACCGCTCTAAGGGGGTAATTCTCCAAATCGCCAACTGTATCATCGAAAACTGCGACCCCAAGTGGGCTAATTTAATTCCAAAACTCAAAACGGAGAAGGATTTCGGGGAAAAACCCCTTGTGAGGAGGTTCGAAAGCGAAGAGGACGAAGCCCTTTGGATAGCGAAAGAGGTCAAACGCCTAAAGGAGAGGGGCTACCGCCTGAAGGATATAGCCGTTTTGGTCAGAAGTTCTTACCTCACGGAGAAAATAGAAAAAGCCTTCGTAAAGGAGCGTATTCCCTACACGATTGTGGGCGGAGCCAGATTTTACGAACGCAAAGAGATTAAGGACGTTTTGGCTCTTTTGAGGTTCCTCCACAACCCGGCCGACGACCTAGCCTTCGAGAGGATTTTAAGAATCTTCTTCGACCGAAAGTGGGAGAAGGTTTATAAGACACTCTCGAAGTATTACCGAACCGATTGGGTTGAAACCCTAAAGGTGGTCGCCTACCACCTCGAACCCGAAATGAGGGAACCCTTAACCAAACTCCTCCAGTTCATGGTAAACGTAAAACCCGAGGAGGTTCCAAATCGATACGCCGACCTCTTGGAGGAGTTTATAAACGCGATAGATTACTACGAATACCTTTATAAGGAGAGAAATCCCGAGGAGAGGCAGGAAAACGTCGAATACTTCCTAAAGCTCACCCGAAATGCCCAAAGTAAGGGCAAGACTCTCGCCGACTTTCTGCAACTGATAGCGCTCCTGCAGTCGGAGATGGAGGACAGGGGTCGCGGGGTGAGGATTATGACCGTCCACGCCTCAAAGGGGTTGGAATTTTCGGTTGTATTCCTACCGAGGTTGGAAGAGGGTGTTTTCCCCCACAGGAGTGCCTTGGAAAATGCGGAGGAACTCGAGGAGGAGAGGAGACTCTTTTACGTAGCCGTCACGAGGGCAAAGGAGAAACTCTACCTCTTCTATGTCAGGAAGAAAAACACTAAAAGCGGGAAGGAGATAGACCGAAAACCCTCGAGGTTTTTGAGCGAAATACCGAAACACCTATTGGACTTGAGGTATTTCAGGAAGACCCAAAGCGGTTTGGAGGTTTCGAGCACACCGCCGAAGGGTACCAAAAAAAGTAGTCCCTCGGGTGGTTTGAAAACGGAAAAAACCGAAAGCGGTCTTGAAAAGTATAAAAAACCCGCCTTGGAGGGTAAAAGCCTAAAGGTGGGGCAGAAGGTAAAGCACCCCGTTTTCGGTGTCGGAAGGGTGGTCTCCACCCGAGGGGTTCACGCCATGGTCGACTTCGGCGGTGAGGTTAAGAAAATTCACTCCCACTTTTTGGAGGAGGTTTAAAAAAATTTTTGAGGAATTGCTAAATTTAGCTCCGGGATAATATTAAAGTTTTTGTATGAGAGATTTAACCATTGGGGGAGAAGGGATAAGTTTACCCCGTGAAACTCCCCGCTTTTCCGCCCAAGTAATCCGGGAGGCTTTAAGGGTTATTACAGATAAAGGATACGGTTATTCCGAAGAACTTCCCAACCTTTTAGAGGAAAGGGTAAAGGGTATTAAAACTCCCGAAGAGGCTAAAAATTTAATCCGCGTATTGGAAATATTGGGTTTTATTTCCAATGGTTTTGTTCGGGAAAATAATAGGTATAAATCGACTTGGAAAGCTACCGATAAAGCCTATAGGGAAATTTACCCACTCTGGAGGTATATTTTTAAAACTTTATTTGGTAAATGAATATCAGGACTCCTGTATTGGTCGTCTGCTGGATCCCCAATACAAGGGGATTCATAGATTTTTCGAATCCTATTACGACCCGTTTAGAAGAACAAAATGTGTCCGACTTTATCGGATATAACACTTATATAGACCTAATTTTAATAATAAATGAAGGAGGTAAACCTACACAAATCGAGGTTAAAGACAGCAAAACACAAGAAGATTTAGCCGTTTTTAAAGTTTTAAATACAACAAAGGAAGGATTTCTTTTTTTGCTTTTAACAAAAGCAGATCCTTCGTTAACCGAAGATGACGTAAAAAAAACCCTTTATCATAAAATAAAGCAATTTTGGCATAGCGATGAGTATCACAATACGGAAGAGGATTCTATATTGGAGGCTATAATTTTTCCAGTCAGAAATTCCGAACAAGTTAGATTTATTATTCAAAATAAATCGAGTTTAAAACTGATTTTAAATCACCTTATTGACAACTTTTATACATACTTTGATAATAAATGGGGGTTATTGGAAGATTATAGAAACCAAAATCTATTGATAGCTTTCCAAGGATTAGAGGTGTATAAGAAACTATCGAAAAAATTAGAAACGAAATTTTTGTTTAAAAGGATTTTTAAATTAAAAAATCAACTTAAAAAGCAAGCAACTAGAAACAAAAAAATTAAGCGAATTGTAAGCTATCTTTTACGACCTTTTGAACTTTATAAATACTTGGAATTGTGGGATTTGGAATTTAAACTAAACCAAATTTTGGGAGTTTATCATTATTATATCCCAATAAGGGATATTTATCTATCTTTGGAAACCACACCAGATGAAAAAATAAGACAAATAGAACGTTTAAAGGAACTTTTTATGCTCCGGAGGGAGGAAATTACCAGAGAAAAAAATGCCATAGTGGAAGCTATAACAATTCTTGCTTTGGTGTTGGCTATATTTAGTTTACTTCCCCTTATACCACTTTCATTCTTTTCAATGTTTGGTTTTCTGGTTTTCTACACTCTATTTGCGATTCTCTACGCAAGTCTCCGGAGGTAAATTATGCTGGGTATAATCCTCGCGGCAGGGAGGGGAAGCCGCTTCAAAAGCGCGCTTCCCAAGGTGATACATCCCCTTTTGGGGAAGCCTATGGTTTACTTCCCCTATGAGGCTTTGGTTAAGGGTTTAAACCCCGAAAGGGTCGGGATAATAATCGGTCACCGAAAGGAGGTCGTAAGGGAGGTCTTAAAAAACCTCCCAAAGGTGGAATTTTTCGAACAGGAGAACCCCAAGGGGGGGACTGCCGATGCGGTTTTAAAGGCAAAACCCCTCCTCGAGCGCTATAGGGATGACTACGTTGCGATACTAAACGGCGACACCCCCCTTATAACCGCCGAAACCCTTAGGGCTGGTTTTGAGAAGGTGAAGGCGGAAAGCCTCGACGGGCTTATCTTCACCGCAGAGCTGGAAAACCCGAAGGGCTACGGAAGAATTGTCAGAGATGAAAAAGGAAGGGTTAGGGCTATCGTAGAGGAGAAGGACGCCACCCCCGAGGAGCGGAAAATCAAGGAGGTCAACGGAGGGGTTTACATATTTAAAGTTCAACCCCTTTTGGAGGCTTTGGAAGAGGTAAAACCCTCCGAGAGGACTGGAGAACTCTATCTGACCGAGGTAGTCCGAATTTTCCACCAAAGGGGGTATAGGGTTGACACCTTAAAAGTTCAAAGGGAGGAACTGCTCGGAGTAAACGACCGCGTTCAGTTCGCCGAGGTGGAAAAAATCCTCCTGAGGAGGAAAATCGAGGAACTCCAGAGGTCGGGGGTGACTGTAAGACTCCCCGAAACGGTTTATATAGAGTGGGATGTCCGCGTTGGGGAAGATACCGAGATAGAACCCTCCGTATCCCTAAAGGGGAACACCGAAATAGGAAAAAACTCCTTTATCGGGAAAGGTTCAATCTTAGAAGACACCCGCGTGGGGGAGGGTGTGAAGGTTCTCCCCTACAGCTATATAAGCGATAGCGAAATCCAAAGCGGGGCGGTTGTAGGACCCTACGCCCGCATAAGGAACGGAAGTGTTATAGGTGAAAGAGCCGAGATAGGGAACTTCGTGGAGGTAAAAAAATCCTCCGTAGGTAGGGAGACGAAGGCAAAACACCTAACCTACATAGGGGATGCAACTATAGGGGAAAAGACCAACATAGGGGCGGGAACGGTCTTTGCAAACTACGACGGGGTGAACAAATACCAAACCTACGTGGGGAACAACGTCTTTATAGGTAGCAACTCGCTGATAATAGCGCCGCGTAAACTCGGCGATTGGAGCTTTATCGCCGGCGGAAGCGTAGTAAATAAAGATATCCCCGAAGGGGCTCTCGCCATTTCAAGGGCGAAACTCAAAATCCTGGAGGGGAAAAACCCATTGTTGGGTAGAGAGGGAAAAAATGAGAAATAGATATTTGCGATTAAGTTCTCTCTCCTCCTTTTTAAATTTAATCCCTAACGGGAAAGGGTTATGGACGGTTTAACTCACGAAGGAAGGAATTACCTAAAGCGAAAACTCTCCCACCTTCTGTTTGAAATGTTGGAATATCCCCAAAAAAAGGAGATGTTATATTTGGGGATTTGCTATTGCCAATTGGCGAGGAGACATCCTCTGTTTGTTGTTCCTTTGGAGGAATTGCGTAAATGTCTATCCCGCTACTTGATAGATTTTGACCGATACCCTTGGAGGGATTACCTTTTAGAGTGGGAATTTTTCCTCCTACAGGAGGGGGAGGATTTCCAAATACGGGGTAAGGAGATAATTAATTACAAACCCAACGAGGGGTGTAGTGTCCGTATAGATATACACTACAAGGGTATTTTAGATGTCAATATCTGCGAAAGGATTTTCCGCTATTGGTTTTTAACCAAAAAGTGGGATAGGTTTCTCCCTCCCTCCAAAGGTTGGGAGGTTATAAAAAATGCCGTAATTCTGCTTAATGAGGGTCTCTATTCCGAAACTTTATTCTATTTGGAGGACTACCTCCCACTGATAAAGGAAACCGAGGAACTGCTTATGTATAGAGTTCTTCGCTCTTTATCCACCATAGGTGAACTTGTAGAGTTGAGAAGGGGCGAAGAGGCTTTAAAGGAAATAGCGGTATTGGGAGATTTTCTAAAAGATTTTAAGAACGATTTAAAGCGAACCCCTTACAATTTTAGAAAATTGAGGAAAAACCTTTCAAAGTTGGGTGCAAACCTTTATAGAAACAATTTCTTAGTGGGGAATCTCCTCTATTTGGAGGAAAAAAAGGGAAAACCTTTAGGGGAAAGGGTGAAAAAATTCCTCAAATGGTTGCCAATTTTTCGTTAACCTCAGAGAGTTTTACCTCCAATTCCTCAATCCTCTTTTGGACGCCTTTGGGGAGGAATCTAATACCCTTGGAGTTTACCCTTTCCTTCTTCTTGAGCTCTTTGATTTGTCTTCTAAGCTTGCGGGCTTCTATTTGATAAGCCCAGCGGACGTAATTTCTTGCGGCTTCAACAAGGTTTTTATTAGCCGCGCGGAGCTCCCTCTTTAGTCTCCTCCTCTCCTTTTGACCGGCGTGGAAGGAGAGCAGTTGAACCTCGCCACCCTTTTCCTTAGCCTTTTGGAGTACCTGCTCCATTACGCCAAGCATAGAACCTTGGAGTTTTACCTTTTCGCCCCCTATCTTAGCCCATAGTTCCATTTTCAACCTCCTAATGCGCTTTCTTTTACTCCAAAGGGAAATTAGTATATTAGAGGCTTGCCAATTCTATCCCATCGGGGGTGGAGCAGTGCGTGTATCAACTGCGTTATACCGCTGAAGATGTCCGCCTGCCTCGGCGAAAGGTGGGGAACCTCTCCCGAAAAGTAGATGACAAAAGGGGTGCTCTTTATCAGCCCGCGCGCCAAAAAGCCCCAATAGCGGCTGTCCTCGCTGTTGTCGCGGTTATCTCCCATAACGAAGTAGTAGCCCTTCGGGACTTTAATCTCGTCGCAGATGTAGGGGCTGACCTCCGACACGTGGAGGCACGCCGAAGCGGGGATTGCGTCCCTTATCACCCCAAAGCGACCTATAAGGGCGGCTTTCGGAGGATTTTTTTCGTACCTGACGAGGTGTTTCACATAAGAGCCGTCCCTTCTGGGAATAAACTCCTCGTAGATAACCACTTCGGGGGTTTCCTTCACCTTTTTATACTTCAGAGGTTTCCCGTTTATCGTGAGAAACCCGTCGTGAAACGCTATCACATCCCCCGGCAGACCGACAACCCGCTTGACAAAATCGACATTCTTCCCGTAATCCCTTATCCCGTAGGGGTATTGGAAGACTGCTATATCCCCCCTTCGGGGGTCGGCGAAGCGATAGACCAACTTATTGGTGAGGATGAAATCCCCCTGCAGGAGGGTCGGTTCCATCGAGCGGCTCGGGATGTTGTAGGCTTCGGCGAAAAAGAGCTTTACAACCACCAAAAGGAGGACAAACCCCAAGAAACTCCCGTGGGGGGTGGAAAAGAATTCCTTGACCTTTAAGAGGAGCTTTTTTAAATCCTCTCCCATGGTAGGAGTTATAAGGGTAATCGGTGGAGACTATTAAAGTGATGGTGGAAAAGAGACTCCTACCCTCCATACTCAACGCCGACTTTTGGAAATTGGGCGAGCTGGTAGAGGCAACCCTAAGGGGAGGCGCCGACGGGCTACACATGGACGTGATGGACGGGCATTTCGTTCCCAACCTCACCTTTGGCGCCTCGGTGGTCGGTGCGGTCTCCCGAAGGGTGAATACCTTTATCGACAGCCACCTGATGATAGAAAACCCGACCGCCTACATACCGGAATTCGTTAAAAACGGCTCAAACGCCGTTTCCGTCCACTGGGAGACCGAAAGACACCTCCACCGGACGATTTCCTTAATAAAGGAATTGGGTTCCCAAGCGGGGGTGGTGGTAAATCCCGCCACACCGGTGGAGTTTTTGAAAGATATCCTCCCCTTTGTGGACTACGTTTTGGTTATGTCGGTAAATCCCGGCTTCGGTGGGCAGAAATTTATCCCCACCGCCTTGAGGAAAATAGAGAGGCTCAAGAACCTCTTGGTGGAACTCGGTTTGGAAGATAGGGTCGCCGTAGAGGTGGACGGCGGTATAAAGCTCCACAACCTCGAAGATGTTTTGAAGGCGGGAGCCGACTGGGTTGTGGTGGGTTCGGCGATATTCTCTTCCGACGACCCCAAAGAGGTGGAGGATAACACCAAACGCTTTAAGGAGATTTTGGAGAGATACCGCTAACCCCCTTTTTGTCCTCCTTCATAATCCCACCCCCGGAGGGGAGTAATTTTTCAACCCGTGAAGGTCGAGGATTTCGAAAGGGAACTAAACACCTTGAGGCGGATGTTTCCCGTCTATTGCCACGACAAACACACGGGGCAGTTCCTAAAGACCTACGAAGTCCCCTACGGGGGTAAGGTTTTTAAGTTCGATATAAACCTCTGCGGGGAGTGTCACAGCCTATTTGCTTACGCCGTCGGGAGGCTAACCCAATGCCCCCACGACCCCAAACCGAGGTGTCGGAAATGCCCCGACCCCTGCTACGAGCGGGACAAATACGTCCAAATGGCGAGAATAATGCGCTATGCGGGGGTAAAGCTCGGACTTTCGAAGGTAAAGAGGAAATTTAAGGGGCTACTCGGTTTGGATTAGGTCGGGTTTGAAGACTGCCACCGGTGTGAGACCAAAGTATAAGTCCCCCTTTCGGAAGAGGTATCTGCAGACCACCGCTACGGGGGCATTTTTATCCAACTTCCCGCAATCGTTTACCTCAACCCTTCCGTCCCCGTAGTGGAGGAAGAGCAATTCCCTTTCCTTCAAAAGGACTCGGTCGCCCTCTATTTCCACCCTCCCGTCGCAGAGGGAGATATAGAAGTTTCCCCTTTTGAGGGCTTTATCTATATCTCCAAAAGCCCGATTGCGAAGTATGTAAAAGCTCCACCCGTAGCGGGGAAAGGAGAAATAGCGCTTCGGTTTTTCCCAAAAGGAGAGTTTAATGTGGTGGTCTGCACCGCCGATAATGGGGAGCTTCCCGTCCGTACGCTCTATGTAGCGGTCTATCCAACTACCCAGGGGTATGAGGCGGGGAAAGTAGTCCAAAGCCCTAAATCCCCGAAGGGGGTATAGGATTAAAAAGCGAATGACGAAATAGAGCTTGAGCCACCAAGGGGCGGCGTATAGGACATCCTTTAGGTCGATAAGCTCGTAGTAAAAGCCCTCCCCGAATTTCCCCCGCCAACGGTAGAGCGGCTTTTTATCGTTGTTGGGGTGGGCTATTACCGTGTATTTCCCCATTTGGAGTTTTAAAAGCCTTCCGTATTCCCCGTCCTGGTATTCGTAACCGGGTACGAGAACCTCCGAGGGTGGCAAAAGTTTTTCTATATCTTCCCTGTTGTGGTCGGTGATAAAGACCTTTTCCACGCCGAGGAGTTTCGCCTCCCTCTCGACCTCCTCCGGTTTTCCGAGACTGTCGTAGGAAAACATTGTGTGGACGTGAACGACGAAGTCCCTTGTATGGGTTTTTTCTTTCTCTCCCTCCCTTTTGGGGCAACCTTTTACCTTAAGAAACCTAAAGGGGTAGAGTTCGAAAAAAATAACCGCTAAGGGGAGAAGTAGGAAAAGCCACTCCATCTTGGGGTTAGTTTAAACCCCTATATCCTTAAATTTTGTTATGATAGCCTCCCTCCTCTCCCTCTCCCGCTTTCCGCTCGCCCTTTTGGTCTTTTACGAGGTGGCGGTCGCGGGGAACGGAATGGCGGCAGCCCTCCTAATCCTTTTGGGGACGCTGACCGACTTTTTGGACGGCTGGGTTGCGCGCAATTTCGGTCAAAAGACCCGCATAGGCGCCCACCTCGACCACATCGGCGACAAGTTTTTCGTCCTGCTGACCCTCACAGCCTTTTACCTAAAGGGGGATGTGGGTTTTCTCCCCCTCCTCCTGTTGGCGTTTAGGGAGATTTCCATAACCCTTTTGAGGTTTTACGGACTGGTCGGTTCCGTCAACGGGTTGGGGAAACTAAAAACCACGGTGGAGTTTTTGAGCCTCGTCACCCTCTGCCTGGAACCCAACTTGGGGAAAGCCCTCCTATGGGTGGCGGTGTTTTTGGCATACCTCTCGGCGGTCTTCTACATAAAGCGACCCCTACGGGTGGGTCTTTAGACCCTCAGTATCCCCTTTAAGGTCTCGACGAAGTTTTCGTAAACCTCCAAGGGGTATTCGAGGGTTACCGTCAGTCGGAGGCGCGCCTTTCCCCTCTCCACCGTGGGATACCTTATAGCCTGAACGAAAAACCCCTTTTGGAGGAGTCTATCCCTAACCTCGAGGGTGAGTTTCTCGTCTCCGAGCACTATGGGGACTATAGGGGTTATATCCTCCGAATGGCTTAGGTTAAATTCCTTCAGCCACCCCTTAACGGTTTTGGAGCGTCTTTGAAGCTCCCTTATAAGGTCGGGGTTATCTTTTAACACTCTCAACGCACCGAGGGAAGCGCCCACCGAAGGTGGAGGTAGAGAGGTCGAAAATATCAAACTCCGCGCCCTGTTTACCAGGTATTGGATAACTATCTCCGAACCGCACACGTAAGCCCCGTAAGAGCCGAGCGCCTTTGAAAATGTTCCTATCTGAACTATATCCCCCTTCGGGGGGATACCGAAATACTCGAGGGAGGAAAAACCCAAAACACCGGTTGCGTGGGCGTCGTCAACCAGCAGGGCGCACCCGTACCTTTGAGCCAAATCGACCAACTGGGGAATTGGTGCTATATCTCCGTCCATGCTAAAGACCGAATCGGTTACTATTCCGCAGCGGCGGTATCTATTTCGGTGTTCCCTTAATAGGTTTTCCAAAGTTTCCAAATCCCTATGGGGGTAGATAAACCTATCGGCTTTCGAGAGGCGAACGCCGTCGATAATCGAGGCGTGGTTTAGGCGGTCGGAAAAGACCGCATCGCCCTTCCCAAAAAGCGCCGATATAATCCCCACATTCGCCAGATAACCGCTCCCGAAGGTTAAACAACGTTCGCAACCCTTGAGGGAACTCAAAAGCTCTTCCAACTCCCGGTGGAGGTCGGTATAACCGCTCACCAGTTGGGAGGCGGAGGAGGAGGTTCCGAACCTCTTAACGGCTTCTATAGCCCTTTCCTTCACGCGGGGGTGGTTGGAGAGGTTTAGGTAGTTGTTGGAACAGAGGACTTTCAAACCCTTTTTGGGTAATAAAAAGCGTTCCCTAAAGAGGTTTTCCTCCTTTAAGTTTCGGAGTTCCCCCAAAAGGGAGAGTTCGAAAGGGGAGACCATCAACCGAATTCTTTATATATCTCCTGAAGGAGGGTGAGGAGTGCGTTTTTGACGCTCTCCTTGTCGGTTGCCACAACGGGGATAACCGGTATATCCTCCGTGTCGAGGTTTAGAGCCGCCTTTATCATCTCCGGAGGCCAGGCGTCGGGTAAGTCCTGCTTGTTAGCCCCCACCACCATGGGAACGGGATAATTACTCTCGAAAAAGTTTATGATTTGCCGAGCCTCGTGAAAGGTTTGGGGGTTGGTGCTATCGACCAGCACTATAATACCCAGCGCACCCTTTCCGAGGATATCCCACATGAAGTCGAAGCGGGATTGCCCCGGAGTTCCGAACAGGTATAGCTCGTGCTCGTCGTCGATAGTGATTTTTCCGAAGTCCATAGCGACGGTGGTGAAATCCTTTACGCTCTTTTCCTTATCTTTGGTCGTTTTCTTTTCGGTCGTCAGAGGTTCTATTTCGGAAATAGTTTTAATAAACTGCGTTTTTCCCGCCGCGAAGGGACCCGATATGAGGATTTTTATCTTTTTCTTATTATCCCTTTTGAGGAGTTCCTTTTTTAGCAAGCCCAACATCTAAACCCCCCCTATTAAAGCTCTTTCACCTTTTCGATAATGCGTTTGAGAATGTCCACTGTTAACCCTTCCGGTTTGTGCCGCTTGCCCCGGCGAACCCGTTTGATAATTCCGGCAGACCAAAGACCGTAGAGTGCCCTGTTAATCTCTATAGGCGGGGTGGGAAATAGCTCCCTCCTTATGTCTTCGACGGTGCGGTGTCCGTCTATCAACTCCAACACCTTTTCCTCAACAGGCGTTAGTTTGAGGTTCTTAACAACCTCCTTTCCCTCGGGTGTTATCATAAATGTCAACATATCGTCGCTTATCTTCCTCCTCACCTCCATAGGGGTGAGCTTTCTCGAAGCTTCGAGGATTATCTGCTCTATCGGAATGGGCGCCTTCTCGTCGGAGCGGTATTTTATAAAGCCGAAAATCAGGGAGAAGATACCCTCCCTCTGGTCGAGGCGGTTCAGCAGATACTTTTCGAGGATTTTGGGGATAACCTCCTCCTTAACGCGGAGCTTCCTCAAGAGTTCGGGGAAATTCTGCTCGGTGTACACCCTCGTTATCTTATCTATAGGTCTGGCGAAAATAATCTGCCCATTTTTTATGTAATAGGCGACTATCAAATCCTTCCACTCCACGAGGAGTATGCCGTTTTTCTTTTCCCTGGCTATAACCTGCAATATATCGGGAAAAGGAAAGTCCTTTAAATTTCCCGAAAAACCCATCGCCTTTTATTATAGAGGCGACTATATGAGGACACTCACATTTGCAAAAGACCCCTTTGGGCTCGCTTAAAGTTTTTTCCCTTGAATGGGAAAACCGGTTATAGAGGTCAGAAACCTCTACAAGCGTTTCGGCGAAAGATTGGTCTTAAAAGGGATAAACCTCACGATTTATGAAGGGGAGATATTCGTCATAATAGGCGGCTCCGGTTCGGGAAAGAGTACCCTCTTGAAGCACCTCATAGGGCTTTTGAAGCCCACCGAGGGTTGCGTCTGCGTCTTCGGAAGGGATATAACCAAACTCTCGGAGGAGGAGCTCGACGAGATACGCCTGAAGATGGGATACGTCTTCCAGGAGGGGGCGCTTTTTGACTTTTTAACCGTTTGGGAGAATGTGGGCTTTTACTACCTCGAGCATACCGACCTGCCCAAGGAGGAGGTCAGAAAAAAGGCTATAGAGATACTCAAGAAGGTTGACCTCGACGAGAGCGTAGCCGACCTCTACCCCTCCCAGCTCTCGGGCGGTATGAAGAAGAGGGTCTCCACCGCCAGGGCGATAGCGGGCGAGGGGAGGATAATCCTCTACGACGAACCTACATCGGGGCTCGACCCGATAACCTCCAGAAACATAGACCACCTCATACTCTCCTTGAGGGAGCGGATAGGGGCTACCTCGGTGGTGGTCACCCACGATATGATTTCCGCCCTCTCGATAGCCGACCGCATAGCCTTTATCTACAAGGGGGAACTGCTCCAGGTGGGAACGCCGGAGGAGATAGTAAACTCCCCCAACCCCATAGTGAGGGAATTCGTCGAAAAGGGACTCTACGGGGTGAGGAAATGAGAAAACCCTTAACCCTCTTGGGGATATCGCTAACGTGCCTACTCCTCGACCAGGTTACCAAATACCTCTTTTGGAACCTCCTAAGGGAGCCGCTCCACCTTCTCCCCTTTTTGGACTTTACAAAGGCTTTCAACAAAGGGTTTGTCTTCGGACTATTTCAACACTCGGAGGGTCTTTTAAAAACCCTCTCCTACTACTGTGTGCCTCTCCTAATAGTTGCCCTCCTCCTATGGGGGATATTTAGGGTTAGGGATACCCTTGTCGGGTGGGGGTTGGCTCTAATCCTCGGCGGAGGTTTGGGGAACCTCTTAGACCGCCTCCTCTTGGGGGGTGTTAGGGATTTTATAGATTTCCACATAGGGGATTGGCATTACCCAACCTTTAACGTAGCCGACATATGTGTGAGCTTGGGGATACTTCTCCTCGTGGCGGGGTATTTAAAGGGGGAAACTAAAAGGGTTTGAAGATGAGGTATAGAACCCCCAAGAGGTTGAGGATAACCACCGACATATTGAGGGCTACCGATATTTTGTGGAGTTTCAAAAACCCCTTGTAGTCGGTTTTTTTCTTCTCCCTACTTTCGGGGATAATCACGTAGAGCTGAATCGCGTTGAGGGTAATCGTAAGTATCAGTATCAAAATGAGGATAAAGCCCACATTCGCCTTGAAGACCGCCAGGAGCGAGAGGGCGTCCAAACCGAGGCACAGCCCAAAATAGAGGGGGAACACCCTTTCGACCACCTTCCCCGCCTGCTCCTTGGGTAGGGTCTTAAAGAGTATCGGCGCGACCACGAAGGAGAAAAAGCTCCCTATCGCGAAGGTAGCCGTCATAAAGGCGAGGACGATTTTCTGTGCGACGAGCGTCCAATCCATAACTTAATAAATGCTATTGCCCGCCTTCGGCGGGGTTTATATCTTTAATTAATTGAATAGGGTCCGTAGCTCAGCCGGCCAGAGCGCCGGACTCTTAATCCGGGGGTCGCGGGTTCGAGTCCCGCCGGACCCACCACTCCTAAATTCAATCCTTAATGGAGCGAAACAAAAGGCTCGCCCAAATCTTCGAGCGAATGGCGGACATCCTCGAGTTTCTGGGCGACAACCCCTTTCGAATAAGAACCTACCGAAGGGTTGCGAAAATTCTCGAAAACCTCCCGATGGATATAGAGGAGGCTATAGAGAGCGGATACATCTACAAAATAAAGGGAATAGGCGGTTCCACCCTCGCGAAGATTGAGGAATTTTTAAAAACCGGCACGGTTCAAAAGTATGAGGAGCTCCGAAAAAAGGTTCCCGAGGAACTCCTCGAACTGATGGAGGTTCCCGGTATAGGACCAAAAACCCTAAAGGTGGCTTACGAGAAATTGGGAGTTCGCACAAAGGAGGACTTTATAAAAGCCCTCAAGGACGGTTCTCTCGCAAAACTTCCCGGCTTCGGGGCTAAGAAGGTCGAGAAAATCCTAAAGGGGCTGGAGCTCTGGAGGCAGGCGCAGGAGCGCATCCCCCTCGTGGTCGCCTACCCGCTGGCGCGGAATGTGGTCGAATACCTAAAGGGTGCGGTCGGCAACTATATAGAGCGGATAGAGGTTGCCGGGAGCCTCCGCCGTATGAAGGAGACTATAAGGGACTTCGACATACTTGTCTCCGCACCCAGGGAGCACTGGCAAAAGATTCACGACGCCTTCGTCTCCTACCCCGACATAGAGGACGTCCAACTCCACGGGCAGACCAAATCGACAATTCTCCTCAAAGACCACCACCGGCAGTGCGACCTTAGGACGGTCGAACCGGAGAGCTGGGGCGCCGCCCTCCAATACTTCACCGGTTCGAAGCACCACAACATAAAGCTTAGGGAGATAGCGAAGGAAAGGGGGCTAAAGATTAACGAATACGGGGTTTTCGACGCCGAAACGGGCGAAAGGGTCGCCGGCAGAACGGAGGAAGAGGTTTACGCCGTTTTGGGTATGCAATACATCCCACCCGAGATAAGGGAGAACACCGGCGAGATAGAGGCGGCTCTCGAGCACCGCATCCCCAAACTGGTGGGCTACGACGAGCTTAGGGGAGACCTCCACATGCACACCAACTGGAGCGACGGGCTAAACACCGTGGAGGAGATGGTCAAAGCCTGCATCGATATGGGCTACGAGTATATGGCTATCTCCGACCACTCGCAGAGCGCCCGCGTCGCCAACGGGCTGACCCCCGAACGGTTCAAACTCCAAAGGGAGGAAATCGAGAGAGTCCGCAAAAAGTACGGGGACAAAATTTCCATCCTTTGGTCGGTTGAGGTAGATATTCTCCCCGACGGGAGTTTGGACTTACCCGACGAACTCCTAAGGGAGTTCGATTTCGTAACCGCATCCATCCACAGCAGGTTTAACCAGGACAACACCGAAAGGCTCTTAAAGGCTATGGAAAACCCCTACGTGAACCTGATAGGGCACCCCTTCGGGAGGCAATACGGCTACAGGGAGGGCTACCCGCTCGATTTCGACCGCATTCTGGAAAAAGCCCTCGAGACGGGGACAGCCCTCGAGATAAACTCCCAAAGGGAGGATTTGGATAGCCAACACATAAGGCAGGCGGTCGAAAGGGGTGTAAAGCTCGTTGTAAACAGCGACGCCCACTCGGTGGGACAGCTGTGGACTACGCGGATAGGGGTGGGTTTGGCTAGGAGGGGCTGGGCTAAGACCGAAGATATCCTAAACGCCCAACCGCTGGAGGTTATAAGGGAATTCGTCGCCAAAAAGAGGGAGCGGCTGAAAAAATAGACCCCAAATGGGTTTGAAAATTCTCACCGTCCACGGGTGGGCTTTTTGTCCCGAGGTCTTCAAACCCCTCGAAGGTCTGGGAGATGTGGGGCACCACCGCTTGGAATACAAGTCCTTGGGAGAGGAAGTCCAAAGGTTGGGCGAAAGGATAGATGGGGATACCCTCTTGGTGGGTTGGTCTTTGGGGGCGACCCTTTCGGTGTTGGCTTCCCTAAAAAATCCCCCGAAAGGGTTGGTCTTGATAGGAGCCACACCCCACTTTGGGAGGGCTTGGAAAAGGGAATACCTCGAGAGGTTTTTCAAGGATTTGGAAGAGAACTTCGGGGGGAAGGTAAGGGAGTTTAGAAACCTCGTTTGGGGAGAGGAAATATGCGAAGACCTCCCGCCGGAGGAGGGGGCTAAAGAACTCCTAAGGGAGTTTGTGGAGACCGATATCTCAAACCCCCTAAGGGAACTGCGAATTCCCACCCTACTCCTCCACGGGAGAAAAGACCCCATAGTCCCCTTTAGGGAGGCGAAGAAGGTGCTAAAATTAAACCCCCGCTTTCGGCTGACGGTTTACGATGGGGGACACTTTCCGAAGGATTTCACCCCGCGAGATTGGGAGGGAGTTTTCGAGAGCCTCCAAGAGCTACCGCCGCTGGGCT
>JALWDU010000086.1 GCA_027036735.1 Aquificales bacterium
TGGAGGACGGAACGGTCTTTTTCGGGTATTCGCTCGGCGCCGAGGGGGAAACCGGCGGAGAGGTTGTTTTCAACACCTCCATGACCGGATATCAGGAGATACTCACCGACCCCTCCTACAAGGGACAGATAGTCACCATGACCTACACCGAAATAGGAAACTACGGCGTAAACAACGAGGATGTGGAGAGCGACCGCGTTCAGGTCAACGGCTTTGTCATAAAGGAACTATCGCCCGTGGTCTCCAACTGGAGGGCTAAGAAGGATTTAAACACCTACCTAAGGGAATACGGCATCGTCGGCATATGGGGGATAGACACCCGCGCACTCGTAAAAAAAATTAGGGAGAGGGGGGTTATAAAGGGGGTTATATCCACCGAAGACCTCGACCCCAAAAGCGTGGTTAACAAGGCGCGAAACATTCCCGATATCTCCAAACAGGATTTGGTTTCCCAGGTGGCCACCCGCGAAATTTACTACTGGGACATAGCCGACTGGGATTTGTATAAGGGATACAGGAAGAAGCTCAACGACCGCCCCCTGGTAGCCGTTATCGACTTTGGCGTCAAATACAACATACTCCGCCGCTTCGTTTCGGAAGGGTGTAGGGTAGCCGTTTTGCCCCCCAATCTACCCTTTGAGGAGATAGAGGCGCTAAACCCCGACGGGATATTCCTATCGAACGGTCCCGGCGACCCCGAAAACGTCCTATACGGGATAAAGGTGGCAAAACACTTTTTCGGAAAAAAACCGGTTATGGGTATCTGTTTGGGGCACCAAATTATCGGTATAGCCCTGGGCGCCAAAACCTATAAGCTAAAATTCGGACACCACGGTGGGAACCACCCGGTTAAAAACCTCCTAACCGGTCATGTGGAGATAACCGCACAAAACCACAACTTCGCGGTTGACGAGAATACCCTCCCCAAAGAGGTGGAGATAACCCACATAAACCTACTCGACAACACCCTCGAAGGTATGAGGCACAGAAAGCTACCCATCATGAGCGTTCAATATCACCCCGAAGCCTCGCCGGGACCCCACGACAGCTATTACATATTTAAAGAATTTAAAAGGCTCATGGAGTCGGCTTAGGTGGTTCCACCTCCACCCTATTTTTTCCCCTATTTTTCGCCCTGTAGAGCGCCTTATCCGCCCTCTCGAAAGCCTCTTCGAGGGATTCCCCTTCGCGGACTTCCGTCACCCCGAAGCTGGCTGTAACCTTAGCCCCGCAGGGCATTATTTTCAGTTGCTCTATCAACGCGCGCAACTTTTCCGCTATGCGGCGGGCACTCTCTATATTCGTTTTTGGCAGGAGTATAACGAACTCCTCACCACCCCAGCGAACCAAATAACCGGTTTTCTTGATGTGTCTCCTGGCGACTTTGGCTACCTCTTGTAAAACCCTATCCCCCGCATTGTGCCCGTAGGTGTCGTTAATCTTTTTGAAGTTATCGAGGTCGAAAACGATTAATCCTACAGGAAAGTATGTGGAGTTTTTTGACAACTTTTCGAAAATCTCCAAAAAAGTAGCCCTGTTTAAAACCCCCGTAAGGGCGTCGAAACTTGCCCTTTTCTCCAAATTTTGGTTTATCTCTATAACGATAATCCTGACCAGGAGTAAAATTATCGATATAGAGGCTATAAAAATCCCGGCATAAAAGGCGTTCAGGATAAACAGGTTTCGGGATACTATCCTCTCGTATAAGTTGGTTAACTTATCCGCTTCAATCCAACATATTTCGGAAAACTTCAAAATCTTTTCCCTACTCAAAGGGGTTGGGGGAACCGTAAAGGACTCCTTAATACGGCTCCAACAAGCCTTCACATTTTTGGGGTGATAACACTTACCCCAATCCACTACGGGGAGTTTTATGTATTCGACATGCTTTTCCAAATGCTGGAGGTCTACATTCACCTGCTTTATAACCACCTTTAGGTCTTTGAAATCGTTCCCCAAATAGAGTTTTGCCGCCCTCTGTATACCACCCCTAACCTTACCGGAGATGTTTACAACTTCGGCGTAATAGCGCTCCTTAGTGGATTCGTAGAAAAAGAGCAATCCCGCAAAGATTATAAGGGTTGTCAGGGCGGCGAGCTTATTCAATATGCGGATGGAAACGGTTTTCTTATGCACACCCATCGGGAAGAGCCTCCCCGTAAAAGACCCGATGCAGGTATAGACCGTGAGGTTTGGCGTTGTAAGGTGCCGCAGAGGGGTCTTTTAAGGCTAAAAGTCGACCTATATCCGACGGCTTTAACTTCCCCAAACCTACTTCTACCAGCGTTCCCACAATTCTCCTTACCATGTATCTCAAGAAATGGGTTGCCCCAATACGAATTTCTATTAAATCCACATCTACCGATATTTGCAAGCACTTAACGTCTATTACGGGATTTCTCCCTTCGTCGTTTTTGGCAAAGGTGGTAAAGTCGTGTTTGCCGACAAAGTGTTTAGCCGCCTCCTCCATAGCCCCCACATCGAGGGGGAAAGGTATATGCCAAGCCCTGTCGAGCAGAAAGGGGTTTCTTATCCGGTTATTCCATATAAGGTAGCGGTAAATTTTCCCCTTAGCCGCAAAGCGGGAGTTGAAACTCAAAGGGACTAAAGAAACATTCTTAACCGTTATTTGGGGCGGAAGCATTCCGTTTAGAGCCTTCAGCACTTTGTGGGGTTCTATGTATTTATCCACCTTGAAGTTGGCGAAAAACTGCTCCGCGTGGACGCCGGCGTCCGTTCTCGAACAACCTATTAGGGGAACCCATTCGACCTTAAAGAGGCGGGTTATAGCCTTTAAGAGTTCACCCTGAACGGTTGGGACATTGGGCTGATACTGCCACCCGTGAAAAGTGGTTCCCAAAAACGATAATTCCAAGAGGTAATTGAAATATTCCCCTTCCATCTTCGGAAAGAAACTAAATTTAATCCACCGAGGGGTTTGGGATGAAAATTTCCGTTATCTTCGACAACCTGGCGAAGGAGGGGTTCAAACCCGCGTGGGGGTTTTCCGCACTAATAGAGACCTCTAAAGGTGAAAAAGTCCTATTCGACACCGGTAGCAGTTGCAAAATTTGGACTCACAACGCCAAGAGGTTGGGAATAAACTTCGACAACTTCCAACACGTGTTCCTATCCCACTTCCACTGGGACCACATAGGGAGTGCTCTCGATATAGCCTACACCACGAGGGGAAAACATTTCCTAATCCCCGACGGGTTTTCGAAAGTCTATATCTCCCAATTGGCGGAACGGGGTCATCAGGTCTCCCTCGTAAGGGAACCCTACAGGTTTTCCGAAAACTTCCTCTCCACGGGTGGAATGAAAACGGGAATAAAGAACCTCTACGAGCATTCCCTTATAGCCTTTGAGGGGGACAAATACATTCTGGTGGTCGGTTGCGCCCATCCGGGGATAGTCGAGATTACCCGAAGGGCTATAGAGCTGACGAAAAAACCGCCCGAACTGATTATAGGCGGCTTTCACCTCTTTGGGGCGGACGAGATAACCGTTATCGCCGTAGCGGAAGAACTTTTGCATTTGGGTGTAAAGAGGGTAGCCCCGTGCCACTGCACGGGGGATGAGAACAGACAAATTTTTGCCGACGTCTTTGGCGACCTCTTTGTGGACGCCCGCGTCGGGGAGGTGATAGAAATATAACCCCTTGAGGGGAACAAATGGAATTTAAGGAGTTCCTCCTTAAGGGTATAAAGGTTATCCGAACCTCTTTAGGTATTCCCGTCCCCGTTGAAGACCTCTTAGGGGGTTTCCTTTCCCTCGTAGAGAAATTAGACCAACTTGGGGAAAACGAGGTTTTAAGGGTTGCCCTCTATTGGGCTTTATACAAATCCTTGGAAGATGCACTAAAGGAACTGGGTAAAGAGTTCGAACAACAGAAGTATTTTCAGGAAGCGGTTAAAAACCTATTTAGGGAATTGGATAAGAAACTCACCGCCTTAAGCGAAAACGGAGAAATTTTCGACTTAAGCAGGTTCTCCTTAAACAACTTCTACGAAACCGAAGCGGTCAAAGAGATTTTAAGAATCCTAAACGAGGTTGTTGACAGAAATTTAAAACCTATAGAGGGTTTTCCGGCGGACGACCTCAAGAGGTTGGTAAGAAATCGCTTAAAACTCTTCTTTTGGATAGTTGTAGAAGAAGACGAAAATAGGTTTAAAAAATTATTGGATAACCTTAAAAGGGAAAGTAGCGGTGAAAAACTCAAGGAGTATTATATAGACCGCTACCTTTCAAAGGAGGTTAAAGAGTTTACATCCGACCCCATTTTCGGAAAGGAAAACGAAATTCCCTTGGAGCAGGTCTATGTAGAGCCCCATTATGCGGAATATCAAGGAAGCAAAGACGAAGGCATATTTGAAATAATAAAAATAGAAGACAAAGATAAATTTAAAAGGGTCGAAAAAAGTATTTTTGAGGAACTATACCCCAACCTCAAAGAGGGTAGAGATAAATTAATTCTCATTTTGGGTCATCCCGGAGAGGGAAAAACCTCCCTTGCGAGGAAAATCGTTTACGACTACAAGACCCATCGATTGGATATTGAAAAAGATATTTACCTTTTGAAGTTAAGAGACGTAAGGAAAAGAAAAATAGACGACCTTTTAACTGGAGACCCCGAAATTATTAAGGAAGAACTTGAAAACCTCATTTTTGGAGAAGAAAACCTCAAATTGGATAATTTCAAAAAATCTGTAGTTATCCTCGACGGGTTGGACGAACTTTTGATGACAGAAAATTACCTCTCCGATAAGGGTGAGCAATTTATAAAGCAACTCTTAAAGGTTCTAAATACCCAATCCCAATGGAAGGATTTACAAATAGTAATCACCTCCCGTCTGGGTTATGTGGAACCTAAGAAACTTTACAAGTTAAAAGGTTTAAAAATCCTCAAGTTGGAGGGGTTTAATTTAGAGCAACAAAAGGAGTGGATAAGAGAATACTCCCAATACCATCCCGATAAGGTGCATTATTTAGAGCAAATAGAACGTGTTCCCGAAGAAACCCGAAAACTTTTAAGCCAACCCATTTTGCTCTATATAGCCGTTTCGAGCGGGGTTGATTTATCCGCAATTAAATCAAAAATTGATATTTACGAAGCTCTAATAGACGCCGTTATAAAGAAAAAGTGGGACAAGATAGAAGGACATCCCAATTTGGGAGCTTTAGGCAAGGAAAAATTTAAGGAACTCTTAGGGTTTTTGGCTTTTTTAATCTTTAAACACCAAAAGGAGTATATACACAGTTCCCAATTAAAGGGAGAAAAGGAGTTTATAGACCTGCTAAAGGAAACTTTCAAAGAATATATTTCCGAAAATTGTCTAATAAAATTGGAGGAAAACTACGGAGGAAATATTCCCGCGGAGTGTCTGGAAAACCTCCTAAAGGGTCTTTTAATTCTCTTTTACCTCCGCAAAAGGGAGGAAAAGGATAGAAATTTCGCCTTAGAGTTTTACCACAAATCCATTCAGGAATTCCTCACGGCGGAGTATTTTTATATAAGACTGTTAAACCTTTCGGAGGATATAGAAAAAGCGGAAAATCTAATTTGGGATTTATTCTCGCATAGACAAATTACACTCGAAATAAGGGTATTTTTAGAACAAATAATAGAAAACCGCCGTGAGAAGGATAGGGAAAGACAAAACCAATTTATGGAAAGGGTGAAGAAACTTTTACCTCCTCTGTTGGAGAAAAATTTTCTCCTAAAACCGTCAGACGGTGAAAATACTTTTAACAAAGCCCTTTGGTGTTTCGGAAATTTCTGGATTTTCACCAACGAAGTAGCCCCAATAAAGGATTGGGATGATGAAACAAAGCAGAAATTTGCCTGTATGGTCAAATACACCCAAACTTGTGAGGAAACTTTTGTTGTCATATTTCCTTTAATAGGTGTGGATTTAAAAGGTGTGAATTTAAGAGGTGCCAATTTAAGTCGTGCCTATTTAAGTCGTGCCGATTTAAGTGGTGCCGATTTAAGTCGTGCCGATTTAAGAGGTGCCAGGTTAAGAGGTGCCAATTTAAGTCGTGCCGATTTAAGTGATGCCTATTTAAGTGATGCCAATTTAAGTCGTGCCAATTTAAATAATGCCTATTTAAGTGGTGCCGATTTAAGTCGTGCCAATTTAAGAGGTGCCAGGTTAAGAGGTGCCAATTTAAGTCGTGCCGATTTAAGTGATGCCTATTTAAGTGGTGCCGATTTAAGAGGTGCCAATTTAAGTCGTGCCAATTTAAATAATGCCTATTTAAGTGGTGCCGATTTAAGAGGTGCCGATTTAAGTCGTGCCAATTTAAATAATGCCTATTTAATTCATGCCGACCTCTTCAAAGCCGACCTCCGCGGTGCAATTTTTGACCCCGAAGAGATAAAGAAAGCCAAAAATTGGGATAAAGCCATTTATGACGATGAAATGAAAAGGAAACTCGGATTGGAATAAGTTTTAACTACATTACCTTTAGAGTGCTTCCGTTTTTCTCCATCAAACTCCCCAAAGCGTTTTTCCATATCTATCTCCTTAAATCCTTTATAGGTTTTCTATAGCCTCAACAATCTCCCTTTTCAGTATCTCCATCAACTCATCCAACCTATTGTGGAGTATGTGGTCGTCGTCCACCTCGTAGAGGTTTATAGATTTGGCGACCTCTTTGAGTTCGTAGATAGGGGTGTTATCCACAACGGTGTCCCTCTTTGCGATTATAGAAACCGCTTTGGGGTGGGCGAGTTTTAGAAGCCTGCTATTGGCGTATTTCAAATCCCAATGCATCAATCTTATAAAGGTCTTGTAAGGTTTGCAGTAATCCTCCCCGTAGCGGAGGAAGATTTTTTCTTTACCAAAGAGGGGATTCCACTTTTCGAGGTTATCGAACACCGTTGTGGGAGGGGTGATTAAAAAAACCTTTTTGAGGTTTTCGTTTTCCAAAACCTCCGGGTGGTTGACTACGAAGTCCAACCAGGTATAGGCACCCATAGAGGAACCGACAAAGAAGGTTGGTTTATCCAATACGACCCACCCCTTTAGGGTCTCGACTACATTCCAAGGGTAATCGCCCCGCATGAGGTAATTGAAGTTTTTGCAATGAAATTCACCGCCGAGGGATTGGACTAATTCTTTGGTTGCCCTGGCTTTGGTGCTTTCGCAGTGGGAACCCAATCCGTGGAGGTAATAGACTTTAAAGTCCGCCATAGGGTGGAGATTTTAAACCCCGCGCGGGGGCATCGGGCTTACCCTTGCTCCCTTTCGGGCCTGGGGGGGTTCACCCTAGCCCCCCGCGGGGCGGTCTGAAGGAGGCTTCTAATGGCGGAGGGGGTGGGATTCGAACCCACGGAGCGGGGGGATACCCCGCTCAACTGCTTAGCAAGCAGCCGCCTTCGGCCTCTCGGCCACCCCTCCTTCCGAAAGTTAATAATATAGGGCAATTCCTCCAAAAGGTCAAGGTATTTTTTCCACCCGCCGGAGGGTCTAACTTGATAGTTCCTTTGTTAGGCTAACTTTATAAAATTCCGCTAAAGGTTTATATTAGATTTTTAGTAAAGTCCTTGCGGAGGAGAGAGATGGGAGAAAAGATAATCGGTATAGATTTGGGAACCACCAACTCGGTTGTCTCCGTCGTTGTGGGCGGGGAGCCGGTTGTTATACAAAACCAAGAGGGAAGCAGGATAACCCCCTCGGTGGTCTCTTGGACTAAAGAGAAAGAAATTCTTGTCGGAGAGCCGGCAAAGCGTAGGGCTATACTCGACCCGCTCAACACCGTTTACGAGAGCAAGCGTTTCATAGGTAGGAAATACGACGAGGTTAAAGATATAGCCAAAAAGGTGTCCTATAAGGTTGTTCCCGACGAAAAGGGCGATGCGGCTTTCGACATTCCCAACGCCGGTAAGGTTGTCCGTCCGGAAGAGGTCGGAGCCCACATTTTGAGAAAACTCAAGGAAGCCGCCGAGGCGTATCTGGGGGAGGAGGTTAAGAAGGCGGTTATAACCGTTCCCGCATACTTCAACGAGCGTCAGCGTCAGGCTACCAAAATGGCGGGTAAGCTCGCCGGTTTGGAGGTTGTCAGGGTATTGAACGAACCCACGGCGGCGGCGCTCGCCTACGGTCTCGACAAGAAGGAGAACGCCAAAATTTTGGTTTACGACTTTGGAGGCGGAACCTTTGACGTTTCCATACTCGAGGGTGGAGAGGGCGTTATAGAGGTCAAGGCTACGGCGGGCGACCCCTTCCTCGGCGGTGCGAATATCGACGAAAGGATTATGGACTGGCTCATCGAGGAGTTTAAGAAGGAAACCGGCATAGACCTAAGGCAGGATAAAACCGCCCT
>JALWDU010000087.1 GCA_027036735.1 Aquificales bacterium
CTATTTTTAACTTCTGCTCGAACTCCTCGCGGTTGTAGGCTATGGAACCGCCCGTTCCCCCGAGGGTGAAGGCGGGTCTCAAGATGACGGGAAAGCCTATTTTCTCTATAGCCTTCAGCCCCTCCTCCACCGAGCTGACGACCGCACGGGGGGGAACCTTTAGCCCTATCCTCTCCATGGTTTCGGCGAATAGCTCGCGGTCTTCCCCCCGCTTTATAGCCTCGTAATTAGCCCCTATAAGCTCCACGCCGTATTTTTGGAGGATTCCCCTCTCGTAGAGTTCGACCGCGAGGTTTAGTCCGGTCTGACCCCCGAGAGTGGGGAGCAGCGCGTCGGGACGTTCCTTTTCTATAATCCTCTCAAGCACCTCCGCCGTAAGCGGTTCGACGTAAGTGCGGTCGGCTATCTCGGGGTCGGTCATTATCGTCGCCGGGTTGGAGTTGACGAGAACTACCTCGTAACCCTCCTGCCTCAAAGCCTTGCACGCCTGGGTTCCCGAATAGTCGAACTCCGCCGCCTGACCTATGATTATGGGACCGGAGCCGATTATCAGGATTTTTCGGATATCGGTTCTTTTGGGCATCCTAAAAGAGGAAGTATTTTAGGGAGACCTAAAGGAGGGGAAGGTTTTTTCCCAAACGCTCCCTAACGAGGTTCTTTATACGCGTGAGCGCATAAACCTCCGAAAGGGTCTTGTCCACCAGAAATGCCAACAAAAGGATTATCAAATCCTCGATGTAATCCTCGACGAGTCCTATCTCCAATTTGGCGTCCCCCAGGAGGCTCCTCAAAAAGGTATCCCTGTCGAAGTCACTCAAATTTTCCCCGTAGCGGTCGTAGAAGGTATTTAAAACCTCCTCCAACTGTCGGCGGAAGGTTTCGGAAAAGTCCTTTCCCGGTTGGGTAGGTTCCAAACCGAGGTTTTCCGCTATGAGGGTGAGGTATTGAAAGAGACGCATTGAGTGGACTATCTGTTCGAGCTTCTTTATCTGTTTATCCAAAACCTCCGAAGGTTTGCCCTCCTTGAGGGCTTGCCTGTAGCCGAGGCAAAAGAGGTCTTCGCAGACGGTTTTAACACCCATTTTCGAAACCCAAAGGCTTAAATTTAAAATTTAAGCCAAAACTAAGTGTAGCTTCCCTTATATGCGGTAAAAATTAGTTTTAATGAAAGACTTGAAAAAAGGTTTTTCTCTTCCTATTGCACTAATTTTGTTAATTATTGTTACCGCAACTATAGCCCTAATAGGAACGTTGTTTTTAAAAGCCTTTAAGGTGCAGGTTGGAATGAAAAATCACTACCAAACATTGATGAATGTTGAAACCGCCGCAAGGGGATTGATGGATTATATCTCTTCCCACAACGGTTCTTTGCCTTTAAACTGCACCACCGCAACGGGATTGCCTTGCACCCAGGGTTGCGGTTCAACCACCAATTGTATATGTCGCGTAGATTGGAATGCCGATTCGGTGTTGGCTAATTTAAAGGTTGCGGTGGAAAACGCCACAAATGTAAAAGGCACTTTATCCGCCTATTTGCTAAGAAATTGCACCTCCGGTAACTCCACGATGCATCTAATGAAAGTGGTATTGGAAGGGTGGGACGGCGATTTGGCAACCGTCTATTTCGCCTATAACTCCTCCAATAACGGTGTGGAATTTCCCCTCTACTTCGAATACTGATAGCGGTTATAAACCATTCCCGCGGCGAGAGCCGCGGCTGTCTCACTTCTTAAGATGAAATTTCCCAAACTCACGGGGGTAAACCCCTTTTCGGTCAGCAGGTGGGCTTCCTCCGCGGAGAAGCCCCCTTCGGGTCCCACAACTATATTCGCCCCCCTAGGTGCGGGGTTTTTTTCCAATACCTCAAAGAGGTTGTTGTTTCCCTCCCTCTCGAAGGGGAAGAGGTTTAAAAATCCCCCTTGGGGTTCGATTTTTTCCAAAACCATCGGTGGGAAAATTTTGGGGGGGATGTGCCTGCCGCACTGCTTCAGGGCTTCCCGCGCAATCCTCTCCCAGCGACCGATTTTTTCGGCGATAACGGAGACCTTTTGAAAACTCCTTTTGGAGATAACGGGAACTATCTCCGAAACCCCTATTTCGGTCGATTTTTCGACTATCTCGTCGAAGGTGGCAAGTTTTACCGGGACGCACTGGTAGAGGCGGACAAAAAACAGGGGAACATTCGGGGGAAGTTCCTTCAAAATCCTAACCACCGCGCGGCGTTTCTCTACTTTCTCAACCTTCCCCAAAAAGGGTTTGAAAGTTTTTTCGTCCAAAACCTCGACGGTGTCGCCTACCCTCACCCTTTTGACCTTAAAGTGTTTGAAGTCGTCCTCTATAAAGGCAAACCCCTCGCGGGAAACGGAGGCGAAAAACCTATCCATCAAAGGGTTAAGGGTATTGAAATCGGAAACCGAAGGGTGTAAAGTGGTTAAAAACTCCCAAGGAGGGTATAGGTTTGGGATATACCCCAAAGGGGTTTTTTAAAATTAGGCTAAAACCTCGGGAGGTTTCTTAAACATGGCGAACGAGAAGTTTGACCTGGTGATTAAAGTGGGCGGTGAAGGTGGTGAGGGTGTCATAACCGCGGGCGACTTCCTCACCGAAACCGCCGCAAGGGCTGGATACTGGGCGGTCAACTACAAATCCTACCCCGCCGAAATCAAGGGTGGTTACGCCCAATCCACCGTCAGGATTTCCTCCGATAGGGTCTTCTCCACCGGCGACAGCTTCGACATCCTCTGCGCCTTTAACGGCGAGGCTGTCGAGAAGAATATGGTCTTCCTAAAGAGGGCTAAGGACGAGTCCAAACCCAAGGTATTGGTATACGACAGCACCGACTACGAACCCGCCGAGGAATTGGAAAACGTCATTTACTACCCCGTTCCCCTGTCCGAGCTGGCTAAGGACGTAATGAAAGCCTACATCACCAAGAACATCATAGCCCTCGGCGTATTGGCGGAACTCTTCGGCATCCCCGAGCAGTCTATTAAGGACGCGATTAAGGCTAAGTTCTCCCGCAAGGGCGAAAAAATCGTCGAAATGAACTACAAAGCCTTCGACCTCGGAAGGCAGTATGTAAGGGAAAACCTCCAGAAGAAAGACCCCTACAAATTCCCCGCACCCAGAACCCCCGAAGATGTCGTGATTATGGAGGGTAACCAGGCGGTCGCAAAGGGTTCGATAGCCGCCGGCGTCGAGTTTTACGCCGCATACCCGATTACCCCCGCGACCACCGTCGGTAACCACATTGTTATGGACCTGATAAAGCGCGGCGGTTGGCTATACCAAGCCGAGGACGAGATAGCATCCCTCGGTATGGCGCTCGGCGCATCCTTTGCCGGTAAAAAGTCGATGACCGCCACCTCGGGACCCGGTATCTCCCTGATGAGCGAATTCATTTCCTACGCCGGTATCACCGAGCTACCTATTGTTATAGTCGATGTTCAGAGGGGTGGTCCCGGAACCGGTATGCCCACCAAGCACGAGCAGTCCGACCTCTTTATATGCGCCTTCGGCGGACACGGCGACTTCCCCAGGGCAATCCTCGCGGCTACCACCGTCGAGGATAACTTCTACCTCGCGGTCGAGGCGTTCAACCTCGCCGAGAAGTATCAGATTCCCGTCTTCCTGATGACCGACGGCGCGCTCGCGATTAGGTCGGAGGTCTTCCCCACCCCGAAAATCGAGCAGAGGGAGGACGGCAAGGTTGTGGTTAGGGGACACATCCCCTACGGCGTGGACGAGATTGAGGTCGTAAACAGGTGGATTTACAACGCCGAAGAGGACAAAGAGGGTGAATTCCGCTCCCCCACCGGAAGGTTCTTGAGGTATAAGACCGATACCCCCACCGGTATAACCCCCATGGGAATACCCGGCGACCCCAACGCTATGCACGCGATTACCGGTCTCGAGAGAACCGAAAACTCCGACCCCAGGTTCACCCCCGAGATAAGGGTCAAACAGATGAACAAGCGTTTCAGGAAACTCCAAACCCTCCTAAGGGAGGACGCCGACAGGTATTACAAGGATATGAGAATAGACAGCGACAACGCAGATGTGGCAATCATCTCCTGGGGTCTGACCGCCTCCATCGCCAAGGAAGCCGCCCAAAGGCTCAGGGAACAGGGCTACACCGTAAACGAGTTCTATCCCAGGTTGCTCTGGCCTGTTAAAGCGGAAGTATTCGAGGAATTCGCGTCCAAGGCTAAGAGGGTAATTGTCCCCGAAACCAACTACTACGGACAGTTTGCCTTCATCCTAAGGGCTACCACCAACCTAAAAGACCTTATCTCTTACGTTGCCTACAGGGGTGAGGCGTTCATACCCAAAGAAATCGAAGACTTCGCAAAAATGGCAATAGAGAAGGACATTAAGAAGGGTTGGTTCACCCCCTCCGACGTCTATGGCACGGTTGTGGGGGCTATTTGAGACCCTTTTATGGGTTTGGACATTTTTTCTTTCCCCCTTTGGGGGTTTTGCTTTTATAAAACCTAAAGGAGGTTGGTTATGGCTGTTTTGACCGCTAAGGATTATAGAAGCGAGGTTGAGCCTACCTGGTGTCCCGGTTGCGGTGACTTCGGTGTCCTCAACGCCACCGCAAGGGCTCTCGCCGAACTTCAGAAAGACCCCGCAAAGGTGGTCGGCGTTTCCGGAATCGGATGCTCCTCGAGGTTGCCCCTCTTCCTAAAGGGTTACAACGCCCACACCCTCCACGGTAGGGCTATCACCTTCGCAATA
Organism: Aquificales bacterium; assembly: GCA_027036735.1. Lineage (GTDB taxonomy): Bacteria > Aquificota > Aquificia > Aquificales > QOAS01 > QOAS01. The sequence continues at coordinate 4,741 of JALWDU010000087.1, forward strand.
GGCGTTAAGGTTTCCAGACCCGAATTGGACGTTATCGTCTTCACCGGTGATGGGGATATGTTCTCGATTGGTAGCGGACACAACCCCCACGTCGCCCGTAGGAATATCGACCTCACCATAATAATGATGGACAACAAGGTCTATGGTCTTACCAAAAACCAAGTCTCCCCCACCTCCAGGGACGGGCAGCCCGGTTCGTTAAATCCCTACGGAAACATCGACGGACACGTCAACCCCATTATGTATATGCTCACCTTCGGTGCGACCTACGTAGCCCAAACCTACGCCGGTAACCTCAAACACATGACCAAGATTATTAAAGAGGCTATCGAGCACAAGGGTCTATCCTTCGTAAACGTGATATCCCCCTGCCCCACCTTCAACAAGTTTGACAGCTACAAGTATTACAAAGACCACCTAATCGACATAAACGAAGACCTCGGGCACACCGAATTGGACAACTTCAACAAGGCTATGGAGATGGCTATCCACTGGGACGACAACTACAGAGACCCCCAAAACGCCAAAGCCCACATCGGAGTTTACTACAAAGTTCAAAAACCCACCTACCACGATAGGGTGGAAGAGGTAAAAGCCCGCGTCGGTCGCGAGGAGAGCATCCAAAAGCTCATCGACGTTTGCAAACCCAAGGCTATCTAAAGAGGTTTTCCCCGCCGAAGGCGGGGCTTTTCTTTCTTTGCAACAAAGATTTTCCGCAAACTTTCCCCTTTTGGTTCAAATTACCCTTAAATGAATTCCCTCGCACGGTGGAGGGAGATAATAGAAAAAACCTCCGAGAGGAGCGGGGTTTATATCTTTAGAAACCGCAAGGGGTATGTCTATATAGGGAAGGCGAAAAACCTAAAGAGGAGACTCCTCCAACACCTCCAGGCGGCAAAGGAAGACCCCAAGGAGTTCAAGATATTCGCCCAATCGGAGAGGCTCGACTACATAATCACCCGGAGCGAATACGAGGCTTTGGTGCTCGAGAGGCAACTTATAAATCTCCACAAACCGAAGTTTAATGTCGTCTTCAAGCACGGCGGCGGCTATCCGATGCTGCTGCTAACCGCCGACGAATACCCCACCCTGAAGATTGTCCGCGATTTTGAGGAAAAGGGTGAGTATTTTGGACCCTTCTTCTCCGTTAGGCAAGCCAAAAAGGTCAAAAAGCTCGTCCACCAACTCTTTAAACTCCGAACCTGCGAGGAGCTCCCCAAGCCGGGGAAACTCTGCATGGATTACCACCTCGGTCTTTGCTCCGCCCCCTGTGTGGGAAAAATTTCAAAGGAGGACTACACCCTTGCGGTGGAGGGTGCAAAAGCCTTCCTCTCGGGGGAGGTGGGGGAGATACTCCCCAAGTTGTATCGAAAAATAGAGGAGCACGCCAAGAGGTTGGAATTCGAAAAGTGCGCCCTCCTAAAGGAGCAGATAACAGCCCTCGAAAACCTCGCGAGGGGTCAAAATGTCCTAAACCTCCCATTTGCGGAAGCCGACGTATGGGTTCCCATCGGGGCGACTAAAAGGGTAGTCCTATACCTCGTGAGGGGTAGGCGTTTGGTGGGAAAGGAGGAATTCGAACTGCCCGAAGCCTACGACAGCACCCCCGAAAGCTGGCTCTACGCCTACTATTCGGTCAACTACATCCCCCAAAGGGTGTTCGTGGGGGGAGGCGTCGAAAACCCCCAAATGTTGGAGAGGTATCTATCCGACCGCTCCAAAAAAGGGGTAAAGGTTTCGACCGAAATTCCCAAACCTTTAAAGGAACTGGTAGAGGCAAATATACCCCAAGGTGTTGATGAAGAAACGAAGACCCTCTTTGAGGAGGTTTTAAAAATTCCCTTCCCCGAAAGGGTTGAGGGTTTCGACATCTCCCACTTTATGGGCGAATTTGTGGTCGGCTCCTGCGTGGTTTGGGAAAGGGGTTCGATGAACAAGAGGTGTTATAGAAAATACCGCATAAAGACCTTCGAGGGGATAGACGACTACAGAGCCCTCAAAGAGGTTTTATCCCGAAGGGCTAAGAGAATTAAAAAGGGACAATACCCCGTCCCCGACATGTGGCTCATCGACGGCGGTAAGGGACAGCTGAACGTCGCGCTGGAGGTTAAGCGCTTTTACAAACTACCCACCTTTGTGGTCGCGCTCGCCAAGAGGGAGGAGATACTCTTCACCGAGGACGGCAGGGAGATACCCTTAAGGGAATACCCGCCCCTCTATAGGATTTTCGGTTTGATAAGGGACGAAGCCCACCGCTTCGCGGTGGGGTATAACCGGAAACTCAGAGAACTTAAAATCCTCAACAAACTCCCCCAAAGGGAGAGGAAAATTATCGAAAGGAACTTCGATAGTGTTTATGAAATTTTAAAAACCGACGATAGGAAATTGAGGAGGTTGGGTTTAGACCCCTCTTTGAGACAAAAGATAGAGGAACAATACGGGGAGGACTGAAATTACTCCCCTTTTAGGTATTTGAAAGCCTTGTCCCCTATGTCGCGTCTGTATTGCATACCCTCGAAGTGGATTTTTTCCACGGCGTCGTAGGCGCGCTCCTTAGCCTCCCTCAAGGTATTCCCCAAACCTACGACTGTCAAAACCCTACCGCCGGCGGTCACTATTTTGTCCCCTTCCCTCTTGGTGCCGGCGTGGAACACCACCACATCGGGGAGCCTTTCGACCTCCTCCAGTCCGTAAATTACCTTTCCGGTTTCCGGCTTTTGGGGGTAACCCTTGGAGGCTAAAACCACACCCAAAGCCCATTTGGGGGAAACCTTCAATTCGACACCCCTAATGTTGCCCTCCAATATCTCCATCACGTGCTCGACCAGGTCGCTTTCGACCCTCGTAAGTATCGGCTGGGCTTCGGGGTCTCCCAAACGGACGTTGAACTCCAAAACTTTGGGTCCCTCCTTTGTGAGCATCAGACCGGCGTATAGGAAACCCCTGTAATGGATACCCTCCTCCGCCAAACCCCTCAAGGTGGGTTCTATAACCTCCTTTCTAATCCTCTCCTCGGTCTCCTTATCTATAACCGGCGTAGGGGAGTAGGCTCCCATTCCCCCCGTGTTGGGACCCCTGTCGCCCTCCAAGAGCCTCTTGTGGTCTTGCGAGGTGGGAAGGGGTATGTAATCGGTGCCGTCCGCCATAACCATATAGGAGGCTTCCTCACCCTCGAGGAACTCCTCGACGACCACCCGCTTGCCCGCTTCCCCGAGGATACCCTTAATCATTAGGTCGTCCACAACCTTTAGGGCTTCCTCCTGCGACTGACAGACAAAGGCGCCCTTACCCGCCGCCAGTCCGTCCGCCTTGACGACAACCCTCTCGCCCAAAGTTTTTATAAATTTCTTAGCCTCATCGGGGTTTTCAAAGGTGCCGTAGTGGGCGGTGGGAACGCCGTATTTCTGCATGAAGTTTTTGGCGAAAACCTTGGAGGCTTCCAGCATAGCCCCCCTCTTGTCGGGACCGAATATCTTCAAACCCTCCCGTTGGAAGGCGTCCACTATTCCCCTTGCGAGGGGGTCTTCGGGACCCACTATTGTGAGGTCTATCCTCTCCTCCTTGGCGAACTTTACGAGGTTTTCTATATCGGTAGCCCCTATGGGGACATTTTTTCCAACTTTTTCCGTTCCGGCGTTTCCGGGAGCTATGTAAACCTCCTTAACCAGAGGGCTTTGGGCTACCTTCCAGGCGATTGCGTGTTCCCTTCCACCCTTTCCTACAACGAGAACTTTCATTTAAAGGGAAAAATTTTAAGGGGGAACGGAAGGGGGAACTAAATTTCCCTTTTCCACTCCTCGGGGACGCCGAAGTTGTCCCTTATGTGTCCCTCTCCCAAGACTACATATTTGGGAATGGTTAAGTCCTCGAGACCCATGGGACCCCTGACGTGGAGCTTATCGGTCGATATACCCATCTCCGCGCCCAATCCGAATTCGTTTCCGTCGGTGAAACGGGTCGAGGCATTCGCGTAGACGGCGGCGCTGTCAACCGTTTCGAGGAATTCCTTAACGTTGGTGTAGTTTTCGCTCACTATCCCGTCGGAGTGCTTCGAGCCGTATTTCTCTATAAAGGCTATAGCCTCGTCGAGGTTATCCACTATTTTCACCGCCAGTATGAGGTCGAGAAACTCCTCGTAATAGTCCTCCTCGGTAGCCTCCTTAACGACAGCCTCCTCGGGGAGTTTGGCATTTTTTAAAATTTCCATCGAAGGTTTATCGACCCTAAGCTCGACCCCCGCCTTGGCGAGGAAGTAAGCCATCTTCGGCAGAAATTCCTCCGCTATATCTCTGTGGACTACCAAGTTCTCTATGGCGTTGCAGACCGAGGGGCGCTGAACCTTGGCGTTGAAAACGATATCGTAAGCCTTCTCCAGGTCGGCGTATTTGTCAACGTAAATGGTGCAAACCCCTTTGTAGTGCTTTATCACCGGAACGCGGGCGTTCTCCGAGACAGCCCTTATGAGACTTTCACCCCCACGGGGAATTGCGACATCTATCAATCCCTCCATTTTGAGGAGTTCCCAAACCAGACGCCTGTCGGGGTTGTCTATGTATTGGATTGCATCCTCGGGGAAACCGGTTTCCCTCGCCGCCTCCTTGAGTATCTCGACCAGGAGTTTGTTCGAGTGGAGCGCCTCCTTTCCCCCCCTCAAAATTATGGCGTTGGAGGTCTTCATGCAGAGCGACGCCGCTTCGACCGTAACGTTGGGACGGCTCTCGTAGATTATCAGAATGAGACCGAGGGGAACGCGCATCTTTCCGATTTTCAGCCCGTCGGGGCGGGTCCACATCTTGTCTATCCTTCCGACCGGGTCTTCGAGCGCCGCCACGTCGCGCAAGACCTTTATCATTCCGTCGATACGCTTGTCGTTCAGAAGGAGCCTGTCAATCATAGCCTTGGAGAGAACCATCTCTTTGGCGGTCTCTATATCCTTTTGGTTCTCCTCTTTAATCCTATCCCTGTAGCGGTCTATAAGCTCCGCCGCCTTTAGGAGGGTCTTATTCTTTATATCCGTTTTGAGGTTGGAGAGCTCCCTCAAAGTGGAACGGGCTTTTAAAACCTTCTCCATTAGGTAGTCTTTGAGCTCCTTTTCCAGTTCCGCCATAGGGAGAAAAGTTTAAGATGGGGAAACACCTTAGGAATTACTCTTAGGTAGATTAAGGCACTCCCGACCGAAACCAATAGAAGGTATTTGAGAAAACCTAAAAACAACCCGTTATAAGGACTTTTAAAAGCGATTTTATCCAAACCACTACGGGATTAGAAAATACAAATAACGGTAAAAGTTGGGATTTGAACCCTAAAGTAGGTGTTCGATTTCAATAAGAACCTTGCGGTGGAACTTATTAAAAATCCCTCCCAGAGGTGGGATACTTTTTCAAATCTTCTCCCAATACGGGGAATTTGTTAGGGATAAAAGTTTAACCTTTTTCCTATGGAGTTCGACCTCGCGATTATCGGGTGCGGAAGCGCCGGCGTGGAGGCGGCTAAGGAGGCTTTAAAGCTCCGGAAAAAGGTTGTGTGTATCGAGCGTTCCCCCGAGTGGATAGGTGGGACTTGCCTCAACAAGGGGTGCGTCCCCACCAAGCACCTCCGCGAGGGTGCATACCTCACCGAAAAACTCCAATCGGCGGACTTTTACGGAATATCCTCCCCTTTGAGGGGTGCGGATATCCTCTCCTCCATAAGGGGGGCAAAGGAGGGGGTAATAAAACCGGTAAGGGAGGCAGCCTATAAGTTCCTATCCTCCAAAGGTGTCAAATTCCTCTTCTCCCAAAATGCGGTCTTTAAAGACAAAAACACCCTTTTGGTGGACGGGAAACCGGTAAGGGCTAAGTATTTCCTGATAGCGACCGGCTCCTCCCCCTCGTCGGTGCCGAATGTGGTTCCCGACGGGGAATTCGTCCTCGATACCGACAGCTTTTGGGATATAGAAGCCGCTCCGCGGAAGGTTTTGATAGTGGGGGGCGGCGTCTCGGGGTTGGAGTTCGCCTACATACTCAAGCGCTACGGCGCCGAGGAGGTTTGCATCGTCGAACTCCAAAAGGGTTTGCTCCCCTCGGTTAAAAACCTCTCCCCCGACGTGGTAAAACGGCTCGAGAGGAAACTCAAAGCGGAGGGGATAAAAATCCACCTCCAAACGGTGGTCGAGGATGTAGACCCCTCCAAGAGGAGGGTAAGGCTCTCGAACGGACTCCTTTTGGAGGAAATCGATTTTGTCCTCCTCACGGTGGGGAGGAAGCCTAACACCTCCAACCTCGGTTTGGAAAAGATAGGGGTAAAGCTCACACCGAGGGGGTTTGTAGAGGTCGATAAAACCTATCGGAGTTCGGTGGAAAACATCTACGCCGCGGGGGATGTTATAGAGACACCGGCGCTGGCGCACGTGGCTAAGGTGGAGGCTCGCCTCGCCGTTAGGAATATCTTTCTAAAAACCTCCGATAGTCTCGATTACTCGAAAGTTCCCTCGGTGGTATATTCCGCTTACGAACTCGGTTCCTTCGGTTGGGGTGAGGGGGAGCTAAAGGAGAGGAAAATCCCCTACGCGGTGAAGATGGCTTCCTTCCGCTCGGTGGCGAAAGCCCTATCGGAGGGCGAGGAGGGTCTTATAAAGGTTTTCGCCTCGCCCGAGGGGGAGATATTGGGGGCTAACGTTTTGAGCAGAAAGCACACCGATAGTCTCCTGCACCTTCTACTCCTCGCAAAGGATGGGGGTTTGAAAATAGACCGCTTGAGGGAGTTTATATTCGCTCACCCCACGGTGGAAGAGGTTTTGGAAAACCTTTAGGGGGAAGGGGAAAAAATCAACCGACCAAATCGCGGAGGTAATCGGGAACCTCCCCCTTCTTCTTCTTTTTCTTTCCGAAAATCTTATCCACCACCTTGGGGGCGTAAATGAAGATAACCGAGCCCAATACCGCGGTGGTGATGATATAAATCGCGCTTAGGGGTTGTATCGCCTTCGGCGCCATAGAGGTGACGACTATGGAAAATTCACCCCTCGGTATCATCTCGAGAGCCGCCCTAAGCGAGAGCTTTGGCGAAAGTCCCGCCAGCAGACCGCCCACGTAGGTGCCGGCAACCTTACCCAAAACGCTCAGCAGAACCAAGAGGGTTAGGAACAACAGGTTCGGCATTTGGGTAATCTCCGGTATCGATGCGCCGAAGTTGTAGAAAAATATCGCCATCGACAGTTCCTTGAGGTCGTGGAGGGACTTCTCTATATCCTCCGCAAAGGGGGTTTCGCCGAACATAAGACCCAGTATGAAGGCTCCCAACACCTCGCTTATACCGAGCGAGTGGAAGAAACCGGCTATTAAGAGGAGAAGTCCGAGCATTAGAAGGATTACGTCCTCCGCACCGGTGAGTATTTTTTCGAGGTAGTGGGTGATACGCGAGAGTATCAGCTTACCCAATACTATCGACAGCCCGACCACCACAAACATCAGGACGATATTCCCCACTATTTGGGTTGGGCTGACCTGCCCCTGCATCAGTCCGAACAGCACCGATAGGAGGATAATCGAAACGATATCCTCGAATATCAGTATTCCGAGAATCAGCTCCGTTTCGGGGTTAATCAACCTCTTATAGTCTATCAGCAGTTTGGCGATTATGGAGGTGGACGACGGGTAGGCTACCGTGGCGATAAAGAGAGCCTCTATCCAGCTAAAGCCGAAGAGCAGAGCCAACCCGAAGGGGGGAAAGAAGTTCAGGATAAAGTCGGCAACCCCTGCCTTCCAAGACTTTGCGGTCATCGACTTAAGCTTGTCGATGTTGAACTCCAATCCGATGAAGAAGAAGAGGAGGATAAGCCCCAGCTCGACGAAAAAGTGGAGGTGTTCGGCGTGAATGAAGTCCTTTGTCAGCAGTCCGAGAAATATTATCGGTATTAGCGAGGGTATGCCGAACCGTCTCGAAATTAAAATCGATAGGTAGATTAGAAATAGCGCCAATCCCGAGTAGAGTAAAGCCATAAGGTTTAAAGATTTATATTCGACGGGGGGAAAGGCAAAGGGTTAGGGTAAGAATTTTGCGTATATCTCGGGAAACGCCTTCCTCACATCGACAAACTCCCCGGAGGGGAACCTGTTTAGATTGGGAAATACCTCGAGGAACATCTTTGCCGCGCTCTCGGGGGTGTGCTTGGGTGCCTGTTGGAGACGCCTAACCGATGGGAAGCGCTCCGCTTCGACCTCTTCGATAATGTGCCTCAGCATCGGGGTGAGTATTAAACCGGGTGCCAGCGAAATGAGGTGACTCTTTTCGAACTCCCAGTGGTAGAGCTTTACCATGCAGTTCAAAGCCGCCTTCGACATGGAGTAGGCGTTCCACCCCTTGTTGCAGTTTACCGCCGCACCGCTCGATATGGCTATAACCTGTCCCACCCTTAGGTCTCTTTCCCCTTGCAAATCCTCGAGGAGGTCGAAAAGAATTTTGTTCGCCCAGAGGTTGACGTCGAAAACCTCCTTTAACCCCTTTAGGGGGACATTTCTCATCTCCGATAACTCGCCGAGGACTCCCGCATTTAGCACCACCCAAGGGAGGGTTTTGTTTACACCCTCTAAGAGTTTCCTCGCCCTGTAATAGACCTCCTCGTGGACGGATAAATCGCACCTTTCGAAAACCAGGTTGGGGTTTCCCCTCAATTTTTCGGGCAACCTCCTCGAGAGGGCAAAAACCTTATAGCCCCTCTTTAGGAACTCCTCCGCCAGGGCAAGCCCCAAACCGGAACCTATACCGGTTATAAACACATTTAGGTAAGGTTTAACCCTCTCCCAAACGAGGTCGAAAACCTCCTCCAACCCCTTGTCGGAGGTGTCTATAACGACCGCATCGGGGGAAGGTTTAAAGGGATACTCTTTGCGGTTTTTGTCCCTCTCGTCCCTCTCGAGTATTGCCTTCAGTATCTCCCCGTAGGAGGCTTTTATCCCCCTCTCCTCCAGCTCCTTGAGGCGCCGCTTAGCCCTAACCTCGGGCGAGGCGGTCAGGTAAAACTTCACCTCCGCATCGGGAAAGACGTAGAGACCCGCATCGCGCCCCTCGACCACCGCGTTGCAGTTGTTTACCAATTTCCTCTGAAACTCGAAGAGGCGCTCCTTTACCTCCGGGTGGCGAGCCACCAGGGAGGCGTATTTTCCGACCTCCTCGGTGCGTATTTTGTCGGTTATATCCTCCCCGTTTAGGAAAATCCTGAATTTTCCACCCTCGTAGGAGACCTTTATATCGACCTCCTCGAGGACTTTTAAAATTTCTTCGACCGTAAAGTGGTCTCTTTTCCCCGTCGCGAGGTGAACCGCCAAACCCAAGGCGCGGTAGGTCGCCCCCGTATCGAGGTAGAAAAACCCTATCCTTTGAGCCAGGAGGCGGGCAATTGTTGACTTACCGCTGCCGGCGGGTCCGTCTATCGCGATAATCATTAGGTTAAATATTTATCCCCACCCGCTTCGCGGGTGGGCTTTTATTAAAAAATTGCTATTTGAACCACAAAACCCGACAAGGGAGGGGTTAATTTAATTCCTATGTATGAAGTAGAGGTTTGGGGTATCGCCGTTGACCCCTTTAACCAAACACCTATAGTGGTTTTGAGAAATAAGGAAAACCCAAAAGAGGTTTTGCCTATATGGATAGGACACCCCGAGGCGTCGGGGATTTTCATGGTTCTCCAAAATATGGAATTCGAAAGACCCCTCACCTACGAGCTTATAAATAACCTCCTAACCGCTTTGGGTGGTAGTGTTGAAAAGGTGGAGATTTCCGACCTTAGGGATGGAACCTATTACGCAACTATTTATCTGAAAACCCCTGCGGGGGAGATTAAGGAGGTCGATGCCCGTCCCTCCGACGCGATAAATATAGCCCTTCGAACCGGCGCACCCATATACGTGGCGGAGCATGTAATGAACCAATCGAAGGTTATTGTGGACGAAAATCTCCTCCAAAAGGTCGGAAACGAAAGTGAAAACCCCCAACCGGAGGAAAAGAGGGAGGTTGAGGAGACCAAAAGCGGTGGCGAAGGGGGAATAGAAACCGACGAGGAACTGAAGCGTTGGATAGAGAACCTAAAACCGGAGGATTTTCAAAAGTTCGGCTCCTCGGAGGGGAATTAAAGGACTGCAAAGTCCTCCACCTGGAGTTTTAAACCTTTTGTCTGCCTCACGGAATAGACAACCCTAAGCCTCCTACCCCTGTAGGTGGGGGGTATGTATTCCCCATTCCCATCGGTGTTGAGGTAAATTTTTCCGTTCCTCTCGAAGTGGAGGGCGTAGCCGTATCGGGTTTCCCTGAAATCGGTAAGGATATCCTCGAATACAAAGGTGGGAGGCGGGTTTCCAGCCCCGTAGGGTTCCAACCTCTTTAAATCCTCTATCAGTTTTTCCCTATTGCGGAGATTAACGGGTTGCAGGTAGTAGTCTATATCCAAAGTGGGTGTCTCTATTTCGTAGTTTTCCACCTCCGATTGGAAAGCGCTTTTGAACTCCTCCAAACGGTCGCATCGAACCGAAAGACCGGCGGCTTGGGCGTGTCCGCCCCACCGCTCCATTAGGGGTGATAGTCTTTCCAAAACTTTAACGATATTCAGCCCCTGCGGGGAGCGGGATGAACCGACCGCCACCTCCCCGTCGGTAGCCAATATCACCGAGGGGATACCCAAAGCGGAGGTCACCCGTCCGGCGATAATGCCGACTATACCCTTCCGCAGTTTCGGGGAGACGTAAACGAGAGCCTTCGAGGGGTTTTTCTCGTAGTATTCCAAAACCTCGCGGGTAGCCCTTTCCGTTAAGCTTTTCCGCCGGGTGTTTAGCTCCTCCATCTCCTCAAGGAGTTTCACCGCGAGGCGCTCGTCCTCCGTAATGAGGAATTTGAGCCCCCGACGGGCTTTTTCCATTCTTCCGAAGGCGTTTAGCCGTGGTGCGAGCTTAAAGGCGACATCGTGTTCGCCGATTTGGGATAGGTTCAGCCGACCGAGGAGATACCTCAATCCGACCGATGAGGTCTCCCCCATCGAGAGGGCTTTTAACCCCCTGCGCACCAGTTTTGCGTTGAGGGGCGAGAGGGGGGAGACATCGGCTATCGTCCCGAGGGCTACCAGGTCGAGGAAGCTATCGGCACCCTCTATGTAACCCAACTTTTCGAGGTATTTTGCAAACAGATAGACCAATCCCACGGTAGAGAGGTCTTTCAAATACCCTTCGGAGGAGGGCGAAATTTTTGGGTTTACCAACGGTGTGGGAGGCAAAATCTCACCCGGCGTGTGGTGGTCGAATATAACCACATCGAAACCCAATCGGAGGGCTAATTTTACGGTTTCAACCTCCTTGGTTCCGTTATCCAAAACAACAATCAATCCCCCTTCGGGGGAAAATTTTTTCAATTTTTCCACTACGGGTGGGAGTATTCCGTATCCCTCCGACCTCTCGGGGACGATGGGAAAAACCCTTTTCGCACCGAGTCTTTTCAGAACCTTATACATAAGGGTGGTGGAGGTAAGTCCGTCGACGTCGTAATCCCCGAAGAGGAAAATGTTTTTATTCTCCTCCACCGCTTTGAGGATTTTTGCCGTAGCCTCCTCAAGGTGGGGAAGGGAGGAGGCGGAAAGCAGGAGTTTTTCCTCCGAAGGGGGCTTTTCCAAACCCCTGTTTACCAAAAGTTGGGCGAGGAGCAGACCGTATTTTTTAACAAACCCTTCGGGGGGTCTTCTCTCTAAAAAGAGATACCTCCACCGGTAACCTTTGAAGGTCCTCATTCCGATAGCAGTTCCCTCAATTTCTCCAATTCCTCCCAAAGGCGTCTGTTTTCCTCTTCCAAAACCTTAATGCGTTCGATTAATTGTTTCCTCTCCTCGCGGAGGAGCTTTATGAGGTCGAAGAGCTGGTCGAGCATCTTCTGCTGTTCCTCAATCCTGACCCAAATTTCGGTGTGGCGCTTCTCTATTTTGATAATGCGCTCGCGCTGTTCCTCGGTGTAATAGTCGCGGTCGTAAATACTCATCCTTTAAATAATTTAAAGCCCCGCCGTAGGCGGGGGATATTATCCATCGGGTTAAAAATGGAAGTTATGGCTATTTTCCTGCATAAAATCCTACTCTTTCCGATTAAGTCCCTCGACCCCGTTGAGGTGGAGGAGGCGAGGATTAGCCCCGGCGGGTCGCTCGAGTGGGATAGGCGTTTTGCCTTTTTCCGCAAATCGGACGGGAAGGTGGTTTCTAAAAAGTGGGAGAAAACCCTTTACGGGATAAGGTCTTATTACGACCTCAAAAAGGGAGAGGTTATTTTCAACTACCGGGGGTTGGAGAGGGGGTTCAAATTCTCCCAAAAGGGGGAGATAGAAAAATTCATTTCCGACATTTTGGGGTATGGGGTGGAGTTTAGGGAGGACACCTTCAGGGGTTTTCCCGACGACCTCGAGGCTTGGGGTCCCACCGTCGTGGCGCGCCCCACGATTGTCGAGGTGGGCAGGTGGTTCGGTATAGACGAGAATGAGAGTCGCCTCCGTTTTAGGACAAACCTCGAACTGGACGGGGAAGACCTACCCCCCTTTTGGGAGGACAGGCTTTACGGCAAGAGGGGGGAGATTGTTTGGTTCCGCATAGGGGATGTAAAGATAGGCGGTGTAAACCCCTGCCGCAGGTGTCCCATACCGGTTAGAAACCCCCTTACGGGTGAGGAGCTAAAGGACTTCAGGAAACGGTTTGAGGAGCTAAGAAAGAAAACCTTACCCCCTTGGGCGGAGAGGAGCAGGTTCGACACCTATTACAGGCTGACGGTAAACACGATAATCCCCCAAACGGAAGCTGGAAAGACCTTGCGGGTGGGCGATAAATTCGAACTCCTCAGCGGGGAATAAGAAAAGGTTTCCCCATTAGGGGAAAATAGAAGGCTTAGACCCGATGGAGAAGAAACCTTTAATAGAACACCTCGAGGAGCTGAGACGGAGGCTATTCGTTATAGCGCTTTCGATATTCGTCCTCTCCATAGCCTCTTTTTTCTTCGCACAGGATATCTACGAGGTGCTTAAATACCCGGCACTAAAGTATTACCCCAACCTACAATTTGTGACCCTATCCCCCTCCGCCGCCTTCTTTGTTTTAATGAAGATTTCCCTAATAGCGGGCATAGTCTTTTCCTTTCCGGTAATCTTTTACGAGGTTTGGAAGTTTGTGGAACCCGCTCTCCTCCCGAAGGAGAAGAAAATGCTCCTTCCCCTTTTGGGGGCTGGAATAATCCTTTTTACCTTAGGTGTTCTCTTTGCCTACTTCGTCGTTTTACCGGTGGCGCTCCGCTTCCTCATAGGGATAGGAATAGATGTTCTGAAGGTGACCCCCATGATATCGATAGACCTCTACACCTCCTTTATTCTCAAGCTTATACTGGCGTTCGGCTTTCTCTTCCAACTGCCTATCGTTATGTATATCCTCACCGCCGCCGGTATAGTCAGGTTGGAAACTTGGAAAAGTTGGAGAAAACCTTTTATCGTTATAGCTTTCGTCTTGGGTGCGATTATAGCCCCCGACTGGATGACCCAAACCCTTATAGCCGTTCCCCTTATAGTCCTCTACGAGCTATCCCTAAGGTTTAACGAATATCTGGCGAAAAGGAGGGTATCACCTTAGAGTGATTAATAGCGCGCGCGCAATAAGTGGGATAACCAGATAGGCGTTATTTGCTTCCACTTTTTAAAAGGGACACTATCTTTTTCGCCGATTCCTCCAAAAGTCCCTTATAAAAATTGAACTTCAGCTCAAAAGCCTTTTCGCAATCCTTAAATGGGTAAACCTCTATCTCCTCCTCCATCTCCTTAATCCTGTTGTAGGAGCGCATAAAGGCTTCCAATTCCTTTTGGAGTTGTTGGGAAACCCTTCTATTCCCTATTAAGTTGTCGATAACCTTATAAAATTTGTCCGCCTCCTGCATAAGTTTTTTGTGTTGCTCTTTCAATTTTTGTTTAACCCTATCGGGGCAACCCTTTCCGGTTTCCTCCTCGACGGTTATACCCGAAGGAAAATGTTCCCCCTTAACCTTTTCACCCTTTCCCTTCCTTTGGAGATAGAGATATCCGCCCCCGGCGGCAAAGGAGACAACGACAACGACAAGAAGCCAATCCATCACCGACTATTTTAAGATATAGCTCATATTTTCTCACCCCGTTTATCCAAAAATAAACCAATTTTTTTAAGGACTTCACCCAAAAGCTCGTAAGGGTTCCTCTCCCCGTTTAGGACTAAAGCCCCCTCCTCCTCCGCCAGTTTCAAAAATCCTTCCCTCACCCTTTCGAGGAAGTGTTTCTTTTCAAACCTTTCGGTGGAACCCCGGGATTTCTCTATCCTCCTAAGGGCGACCTCCACGGGTATATCCAAAACGAAGGTCAAATCCGCCTTCAGTCCGCCGGTAGCCCTATCGTTCAAAACCTTCAGAAGGTCTATATCCAATCCCCTGCCAAACCCCTGATAGGCTAAGGTGGAGAGGTAATACCTGTCGGAGATAACGGTAAAACCCTCCTCCAATTTGGGTTTTACGAAGTTCTTTACGTGATAACTCCTATCGGCGAGGAAAAGAAAGGTCTCCCCCCAGGGGTCGAAATCCTTCTCCAAAACCACCTTTCGGAGGGTTTCGTCGAAGGGCTCCCTCGTCAGGACGGATTTGATACCCCTCCTTTGGAGGAATTCAAAAAGCATCTTGGAGAGGGTGGTCTTACCGCTTCCGTCGATACCTTCGAAGACGATAAACATCGGAGGATTGAAATTTTAGTGGTGCGGGAGGCGGGAGTCGAACCCGCACGCCCTTACGGGCACCGGATCCTAAGTCCGGCGCGTCTGCCAGTTCCGCCACTCCCGCTAAGCCTCTATGCCGGAGGCGGGAGTCGAACCCGCACGCCCTTACGGGCACCGGATCCTGAGTCCGGCGCGTCTGCCAGTTCCGCCACTCCGGCTTCCGAAGGAATAAATTATATACCCCCGCGAAGCGGGGAGCAACACCTATTTATCAAAAATTAAAGTTTCCTCACAATTCAACGATACGGGACGCCTCAAAAACGGGACCCTCCTTGCAAACCCTCTCAAAGCCCCTATCGGTCTTTATCACACATCCCAGACAAACACCCCAACCGCAAGCCATTCGGCGGTCTAGGGAGAGATAGGTCTTCACCCCCCTTTGCCGGGAGTAGTCCTTTAGATACCTCAAGAGGGGTTTGGGACCGCAGGCGTAAATCACCGTTTGGGGGTCTACGAATTTGTCCAAATCCTCGACGGGGAAACCCTTTTTTCCGAAAGACCCGTCGTCGGTGTAGTATCGGATTTCCACACCCCTTTGGGAAATTTTGTCGTACCACCCCCGCATGGATAGGAACTCTTTACCCCTAGCCCCGTAGAGGACTGTTGTCGGGATTCCCTTTTCCGCCAGCCGTTTGACGAGCAGAGAAACGCCGGAAGCCCCTATTCCGCCCGCCACAACCACCGCTTTTTTAACCCCCTCGGTGGGAAAAACGCCCTCTCCCAGGGGACCCAGGAGGTGAACCCTATTTCCCCCGCGCAAAAGGGTGAGTTTTCTCGTTCCCCTCCCGACGACGTCGTAAAAAATCGAGATTTCACTCCCCTCGACGTCGGCAACGGCAAAGGGTCTCCTATTAAGGGGGTCGTATTCCCCGTTATCCGCCACGTGGGTGGACAGCATAACGAACTGCCCCGGTTGGGTTGTTTTGGCTATACTTTCCGCCTCCAGACGGATTTCCCAGGTTATTCCGGACACGAAACGGTTTTCCAACACTTTGGCTTCAACCTCAAAAGCCATCGGTGAAATCTATCTTACCCGCCCAGTTCCCTGTCCCTTATACGGGGGTCGTTCAGAGCGAGCAACAGGTCGGCTATCAGGTTTCCCACTATCAGCATGAGAGTTCCTATATAGAGCGCCCCCATAACCAGGAACAAATCCTTCGAGAGGACGGCTTCAAAGAGCAGCATACCTATTCCCGGCCAACCGAAGATTATCTCGACCAAACCGGCGCCGGAAACCAAATTGGCTATTTCGAAACCCAAAAGGGTTATAAAGGGATTTAGCATATTCCTCAATAGGTGTTTAAGCTTCACCCCAAAGGGGGCACCCTTTGCCTCCAGATAGACCATTAGGGGGCTTTCGAGAACCTCTATCGCCGAGCTTCTGACCAGCCTAACCAATCCCGCCACCCCACCGAGGGTCAGCACAATTAGGGGAATAGCCATATGCTTCAGGTAATCCAAGAATTGCCCCCAAGGGGGTAGGGAGGTGTAGTTCGGAGAATGGGTTCCCCCCACGGGGAGCAGTCCGGTCTTTACCGCAAAAACCATAAGCAGAAAGGCTAAGAAGAAGTTGGGAAGGGACATAAAGGTGTAGGAGAAAAGGAGAATAAACCGGTCGAAAAGGCTACCACGCTTTACGGCGGCTAAAATTCCCAAAGGGAAAGCCAGCAACCAAGCCAAAAGGGCGGAAGACACCGACAGCGCCAACGTGTTGGGAAGGCGCTCCTCAATCAACTCCCGAACGGGGGCGTGATACTGCAGGGAGTAACCGAAATCGAAGCAGAGGGCGTTTTTAAACCACTTGAAAAACTGCACCACGGGATTTTCGTTCAGCCCGTAGGCTTGCGCCAATTTTTGAAGGGTTTCGGGAGAAATAGACGGATTTAACTTCAGCTGGTCGAGGATACTCCCCGGCGAGAGCTTTATAACGAGAAAGCTTAAAAACGATACCCCAAAGAGGATAAAGAAACCCTGTAAAATCCTCTTAAGGAGGAAGGGAAGCATCAACCCTTAAATGGTATGGAAATCCAAAGCTGTTCCAACTCCAATCCGCGGTCTCTACTCCTCTTTATAACCACATCTATACGGTTGGTATCGAACTGCGGATACTTCCTAAACAGGGTCATCAAATCCTTTTTCAACAATTCGGGGAAGTTGGTGGGAAGCTTTTTCCTCTCGTATTCCAAAATCATTTCGAGGCGTTTCTTAGCCTCCTCCGCGCTGGACAGCTTTTTGTTGTTCTTGGCAAGGGATTTGCAAATTATGCTTAAAAGACCCATCTCTTAACCCTCCAAGGTTTTAACCTCCGAATAGAAAGCTTAGGAAACCCTTCTTCTCGCCGTAGAATTTCAGGGGAATATCCTCACCCAAAATCCTACGGGCTATGTCCATAATCGCCTTAGACGCGTTGTATTTTTCGTCCAAAACTATGGGAACACCCCTGTTGGTGAAGTCGACCAGTTTCTCCTCAAAGGGGACAACCCCGATAATGTCCGTTTTGAGGATTTCGTAAATATCGTCGACCGACATCATTTCGCCCTTTTTAACCCTTTTCCAATCTATGCGGTTCACTATCAGCTTTATATCGCTTTTGCCCATACTTTCGAGAAGTCCTATAACGCGGTCGGCGTCCCTCACCGAAGCCACTTCCGGGTTTACAACCACCAAAGCCGCATCGGCGGGAGCGGCGGCATTTTTAAACCCCTGCTCTATACCCGCGGGGGAATCTATGAGGATAAAGTCGAAATCGTAATCCCTCTTAATCCTCTCCACCAAATCGACCATCTGCTCTTCGCTTATGGCGTCCTTGTTTTTGGTCTGGTTTGCGGGGAGCAGGTAGAGGGGCAAGCCGTTTTTGTCCCTAATAAAGGCTTTATCGGGAGGTTCAGCCCTTCCCTCGACCACATCGAGTATGTCGTATACGATGCGGTTCTCAAGCCCCAGGAGCATATCGAGGTTTCTAAGACCTATATCGGCGTCTATCGCCAAGACCTTCTTACCCAGCTTGGCGAGGGCTGTAGCCAAGTTAGCCGTTATCGTGGATTTTCCCACCCCTCCCTTTCCGGAGGTTATAACGTAAACCTTTGTTGACATAAACATTCCCCCGTGGAACGGTGTATTAGCAAAAAAATCCTCAAAAGAAATATCATGACCCAAAATGGGAAAAAATCAAATAAACCTTTTGCGGTATTCCTCAACAATTTTTTTAACCGCCTCGGGGGTGGAAATTTTCGACAAATCCAATTTGAGCCAATCGTTATAACGTTTAAACCACCTTATTTGGCGCTTCGCCTGCTCCTTCGTGTGGCGGATGGTGTCCCCTATACACTCGAGGAGGTTTTTCCTCCCCTCAAAGTAGGGGATAAATTCCTTGTAATCTATAGCCTGGGGGGAGGTGATAGCCTCTTTAAACCCCATATCGAGGAGCCGTTTTATCTCCCCCAAAAGTCCGTCCCTAATCATATCCCAAACGCGGTTTCTTATCCTCCTGTATTGTTCCTCCCAAGGGCGGTATAAAAAGACACCCAAATAGGGGTATCTCGGTTTTGCGTTCTCCCAATTGGTGTGGAAGGAGGAATAGGGTTTCCCCGTTAGGGTGTAGACCTCCAAAGCCCTCACTATCCTCCTCAGGTCGTTGGGGTGGATTTTTGCCGCGTATTGGGGGTCTATCTTTAGAAGTTCCTCCCAAAGTTTGTCCTTTCCCTCCCTTTCAGCCCTCTCGTAGAGTTTTTTCCTCAGCTCCCAATCGCCGGGAGGGGTTTCCGCAAGACCGAACAAAAAGGGGTGGATATACATATAGGTTCCACCCACAACTATGGGAACCTTACCCCTCTCCCATATCTCCCTAACCGCCCCGTCGGCGAGGTCTATAAACTGCTTTATCGAAAAGGTTTCGTTAGGCTCTACAACATCTATTAGGTAATGTCTGATAGCCCGCCTTTCGGCGGGGGAAGGTTTTGCAGTCCCTATATCCATATACTTGTAAACCGCCATCGAATCGGCGCTTATAATCTCCCCGCCTATCGCCCGCGCCAATTGGAGGGATAATTCGGTCTTTCCCACACCCGTTGCACCGCCGATAACTATAAGGGGTTTTCTCTCCACCTCCATTTCGGGTAGGAGGTTATTTTAAAAACCCCTCCCACCGACCACCCGAAGGATTGGAAATATTTCCAACCCCGGTTGGAGAAAAAGCTTCGGTATCCGCATAGGGGTTTACGCTACCGGAAACTTATAGAGATGGAAATTCGTATTACTTCCACAATAAGGGGAAGTGCATTTTGAAATCCTTGACGGAAAAAGAGAATTTCTCTTTTCTAATGGCTTTTAGGGATTTGAGGGAGTTTATACGCCTTTTGGAGGAGGCGGGGGAGCTTATACGGGTTAAAGAACCCATTTCCCCCATTTTGGAGATTTCCTACTTCACCGATAGGGTCTCCAAACTCCCGCCCGAGAAAAATAAAGCCCTCCTCTTCGAGACCCCCATTAAAGAGGACGGAAGCCCTTACGAGATTCCCGTTTTAACCAACGCCTTGGGGAGCGAAAAGAGAATAAAACTCGCTCTGGGTTACAAAAATTTGGAGGACATAGGGTGGAAACTCTACAAGATACTCCGCCCGGAGGTTCCCAATACCTTTCTCGAAAAGTTAAAGAAAATTCCCGAACTGAAGAAGTTAAACGACGCCATTCCCAAGGTGGTAAAGAGGGCTCCCGTCCAAGAGGTGGTAAAGGTGGGTAAGGAGGTAAACCTTTTTGACTTCCCCATACTGAAGACCTGGGAAAAGGACGCCGGGCGCTTTATCACCCTCCCGCAGGTTATCACCAAAGACCCCGAAACGGGAATAAGAAATGTCGGGATGTATCGGATGCAGGTTCTGGACGAACGCACCACAGCCATGCATTGGCAGATACACAAGGACGGAAACCACCACTATTGGAAGGCTAAACGACTGGGCAAGCGCCTCGAGGTGGCGGTCGCCATAGGCGGAGACCCGGTTTTGACCTACGTAGCCACCGCACCCCTGCCCCCGGAGGTGGACGAGTATCTCTTCGCGGGTATCATCAGGGAGAAGCCGGTCGAGCTCGTAAAGGGTGTAACGGTCAATATAGAGTATCCCGCCAACGCCGAAATCGTTTTGGAGGGGTATGTGGACCCCAACGAACCGCTGGTTACTGAGGGACCTTTCGGCGACCACACCGGTTTTTACACACCACCCGCCAAATATCCGAGGTTTCACATAACCGCAATAGTTCACAGGGCTTTTCCGATTTACCAGGCTACCGTCGTCGGCAAACCGCCCCAGGAGGACAAATGGATAGGCTACGCCACCGAGAGGATATTCCTCCCCCTCATAAAGTTCAACCTCCCGGAGGTGGTCGATATACACCTGCCCGCCGAGGGGGTATTCCACAACTTCGCCTTTGTCTCCATAAAGAAGCGCTACCCCGGACACGCCTATAAGGTCGCTTACGCGCTCCTTGGAATGGGTCTTATGTCTTTGACCAAACATATAGTGGTCTTCGACGAGTGGGTGAACGTCCACGACCTGGGAGAGGTCTTATGGATTTGGGGAAACAACGTCGACCCGATGAGGGACGTGATAATCACCAAAGGTCCCATAGATGTCCTAGACCACTCGACCAACGAAGAGGGCTTCGGCGGGAAGATGATAATAGACGCCACCAAAAAGTGGAAAGAAGAAGGCTACACCCGCGAGTGGCCCGAGGTGGTCGACGTCCCCAAAGAGGTCAAGAAAAAAGTCCGCCAAATGTTGGAAAGGTATTTCTCCTCCAAGTGAGGTGTCTTCCCCAATTTTAAAGGTGGGAAATATTAAAGGCAAACCGAAAAGGGTTAATTTTTTCCCTCCAAATCCTCAACGGTCAAATATTTCCCCTTTTCCCTTATGTAGTCTATGAGTTTTTTATACACCGGATGGGAGCTTAGGGTTTTGGCGTCCCCTACGAGGATGAGTTTTCTCTTAGCCCTCGTAATGGCTACGTTTAACCTCCTCAAATCCTCCAAGAAGCCTATTTCCTCGTCGGGATTGCTCCTCACTAAGGAGATGATGATTACCTCCTTCTCCCTACCTTGGAAGCCGTCGACCGTTTTGACCTCCACGTCGGGGATTAATTGCTTTAAATAGTCCTCGTGGTCTTTGTAGGGGGTAATAACGCCTATATCCTCCGGTCTGATACCCATCTCTTTTAGTTCCTCGACCAGTTTCTTAACCAGTTTTCCCTCCTCGGGGTTGTATTTGGAGAAGCTCCCCCTGCGGGATTTCTCGGCAAATTTCCCCAAGGTGTCTATAAAAACTATAGGTGTATCGTCCAGGGCAGGGTTTTCGCTCCTTTTAGCCGCTATGTCGGAGAGTTTAATGTTTTTGACACCCTCGTGGGAGATTAAACCACCTCCGTAAAACTCCTCCGAGGGGAATTCCTTTATAAGTTCGTTCATCCTGTATTGGATTCGGAGCATGTAAACCGCCTCGGGGTAGAGTTCGGTAAAGCGCTCGAACATGGTGTAGGATAGCGGTTTGGCGTCGGGGTGCAGGACGGTGGGGGGGAGTTGCTTATGGTCTCCCGCCATTATCACCTTTTTAGCCTTTATAAGCGGTATAAGTGCCGATGGTTCGGTCGATTGGGAAGCCTCGTCCAAGACTAAAACCCCGAAGGTTCGGTTTTCCAAAAACTCGCTTCCGGAGGTGGAGTTCGTAGCCAACACCACTTGGGAGTTGGAAAGAACCTTATCCACTATTCGGTTTTCTATTTTCTTTCTCTCTTCTATCAGTTTCTTAATCTCCTCCTGAAGTTCGAGCCACTTTGCCATCGACTTTAGTTTGGAGAGCTTTATCCCCCTCGTCTTTCTGTTCTGGCGGGCGAGTTCCATTATCTGCTTGTCGGAAAGCCCCCTCCTCCACTGGGGTGTCGGCTTTAGGTAGTTCACCTGCTGAGCCTTTATCTCGTCTATCTTCCTCTCGATTTCTTTGACCCTTTCGTAATCGGGGTCGTTTTGGACTTTGTAATCGAGGGTGTGCTCTATGAGTTCCTTCGAGACCCTCGCGGGATGCCCTATGCGGACGACATCTATACCCCTCTTAATGAGGCGTTCCATCAGGTTGTCGACGGCGGTGTTGCTGTCGGCTGTGGCTAAGACTTGCTCCTTTTTATTCTTAACCAGCTGTTCGATAACCTCCACGAGGGTGGTCGTCTTTCCCGTTCCCGGGGGTCCGTGTATCAGAAAGAGCGGCTCGCTGCCCAAAGCCCTCTTTACCGCCTCTATCTGGTATTCGTTTA
>JALWDU010000088.1 GCA_027036735.1 Aquificales bacterium
ATAGACCTCGTTCTGTTCGACCACGAAAAGCAAAACTACAGCGGGAGTTTGGACTTAGTCCTTCCCAAACTCAAAAGGGGAGGGGTAATAATAGCGGACGACGTCCTTTGGAGGGGAGAGGTCGCAGACCCCTCAAGGGAAAATGTGAGACTTTCCTCCCTAAGGTTTTTTCTAAAGGAAATTTTCCAAAGGAAGGATTTGGTAAGTTTCGTATGCCCCCTGGGGGACGGGGTTGCGGTTATACAGAGAATTTGAAAGCCATAATTAAAAATGGAGGATACCGGCAATGCCAAAAACACTAGATTTATTGGAGCAACTTCAAGAAGAATTGGAGGAAACTTTACCTAAAGAGAAAGCTCAAAGGGTTAAAAAACTTATCGCCCAAATCTCGGAGGAAATTGCAGAAGCTACCTTTAAAGCGCAAAGTTTTGAAATAAAAAAGGAGATAAAAGAGGATTTAAAAAACGAACTGGCATCCAAGGGAGATATAGAAGATTTAAAGGAAAAGGTTTTACAAATTGAGCTGAAGGTTGAAAGGAATTTAACGGCTTTAGAGCAAACAAAAGTAGAATTAATAAAGTGGATTATAGGTTTATTCTTAGCCCAAACCACATTTTTGACGGGTCTTATGTTTGCAATTATTAAACTTTTTTTAACCAAATAAATCAACTGTAAACTTTTACAATGTTGTAAAAGGTATCCCGCTCCGCGGGGATTTTTCCCGCGTCTCTGATGAGGTTTATAAGGCGTTCCTTGGCGTGTCCGAGGGCGGCTTTCGTTCCGGCGGCGTGGACTATACGCTCTTCCAAGATAGTCCCGTCGATGTCGTCGGCGCCGTAGTTTAAGGCGAGCTGAGCCACCCTTTCGCCCAGGGTTATCCAGTAAGCCTTTATGTGGTCGAAGTTGTCCAAAAAGAGGCGCGCAACCGCTATCGTCTTGAGGTCATCGACGGAGGAGGTCAGCTCCCCGCCGAGCTCCGTCCCCTCGGGGTGGTATTTGAGGGGGATAAAGACCTGAAAGCCTCCGGTCTCGTCTTGGAGTTCCCTCACGCGGGACATGTGTTCGACGCGGTCGCGGTAATCCTCTATGTGTCCGTAGAGCATCGTTATGTTGGTCGGTATGCCGAGCAGATGGGCTTCGCGGTGTATTTTCAGGTATTCCTCCGCACTCGCCTTGTAGGGGGCTATTACCTTTCTCTTCTCCTCGTTGAATATTTCGGCACCCCCTCCGGGGAGAACGTCGAGACCCGCCTCCTTGAGGTCGAGGAGAACCTCCCTAACACTCTTTTTGGATAGCTTTGTGAGGTGATAGACCTCTATGGCGGTGTAAGCCTTTAAGACCACATCGGGGTAGCGCCTCTTTATCTCCCTAAGGAGGTTTAGGTAATCCTCATACCTCCAATGGGGCGGTATTCCTCCCACCATGTGGACTTCCCTACCGCCAAGTTCGTAAATCCGCCCCACCTTTTGGAGAATTTCGTCGATAGACATCTCGTAGGCTCTGGGGTGGTTTCTGCCCTTGACGGCAAAGGCGCAGAACCTACACCCGTATATGCAGACGTTGGTCGGATTTATTTGAACGTTCACCACAAAGTAGGCGTAATCCCCATTCCTTTGGCGGTTCTTATAGTCGGCTAAAAGACCTATGAAGGCTAGCTCGTCGCTTTCGAAGAGGTGGAGGGCATCATCTTCCGAAAGGCGTTCGTCTGAGAGAACCTTTTCCGCGATGCGTTGGAGTTTTTTATCGCCCAAAGCGGGAATTAGAAGTTCTATCTCCTCGCGGAGGTCTTTAACCTTAGGAGAGATTACCATTTCAAGGTTTAGGATATAACCCCAACCTCCGAAGGGCGAATAAGATAATATAGAAACAACTTTTGGAGGAAAGTTATGGAGCAAAACAACCAACAGGAGATTTTGATACAGGACAAACTCCTGCAGGAGGCTATGGAGAACAACAAACCGGTAACGGTATTTTTAACCAGGGGTAACCGCATAACCGGTTATGTGAAGGCTTTCGACCGCTTTTGCATCCTTTTGGAGGTAAACGGCGAGGAGGAGCTCCTCTTCAAACACGCCATTTCGACCATCGTTCCCCAAAAATAATCCATCCCCGCCTTCGGCGGGCTATTTCTCTTTCAAAAGGTAGTTTTCCCTTCAAACCTATATTTGTTTCTTATGGGTCTCAAAGAGGAGCGGGAGAGGATAGAGGAGAAAACCAAGGAGCTAATAAGGGATATAGTCGAGGAACAGGGGCTTAGACTCTTCGACGTCGAATACCGCCCTGAGGGAAGGGGTTGGACTCTGAGGGTTATCGTCGACAAGTTCGGCGGGGTGAATATCGGCGACCTGGAGCGCCTGAGTAGAACCATTAGCCCCCTCCTCGATGTGGAGGACTACATACCCCACTCCTACCACCTGGAGGTAACCTCTCCCGGTCTCACGAGGGAGCTAAAAAAACCGGAGCATTACGCCTTTTTCATAGGCAGGCTTATAAAGGTGATTACCCGCGAGCCGGTCGAGGGTAAGAGGGAGATAGTCGGCTTTATAGACGATATAGAAAACGGCGTTTTAAAGGTTCGTCCCAAAGGGGAGGAGAGGGTAATCCATATTCCGTTAAGCGTTATCGCAAAGGCGCGTTTGGAAGTTGAATGGTAGG
>JALWDU010000089.1 GCA_027036735.1 Aquificales bacterium
TTAACGGGGAACCAGCTGAGGTTTCCTTTGGTAACAAAACCCTTAACCCCGGGAGCCAACTCAACGATAACCCTGTTGCCTTCGATGGCGACAACCTTACCCTTAACAACGGAACCTGCGGGGTGTTGGTCGTAGTAAGCCTCCCAAGGTTTGGGTTGGGCTTTCTTAATAGAGGCACCTATGCGTTTCTTTTCCTTATCCAAGCGGGTGATAACAACCTCAACCCTTTGACCCTTTTCGAGCAACTCCTTGGGATGTTCGGGAACTATATTCCACGCTATTTCGGTTTTGGGAACGTATGCCTCAACCCCTTCTTCTAATTCAACGAATACCCCTTTATCTATCATTCCAACTACTCGTGCGGGGTATTTCTCTCCAACCTTGTATTTTTCCTCTATATTCTCCCAAGGGTTGGGTTTTAGCTGTTTGAGGCTTAGATATAGGAAGGCGTCATCTTTGCTCCATCCGAGAACTTTAGCTTTCAGTCTCTCGCCAACCTCGGCGTAATCGTAGGGGTTTCTATTCCTACCCCAAGACAGCTCCTGGAGGGGTATGAAGCCTCTTAAAGCCTTTTTAACCTGTAGGGTTATACCTTTGTTGGGGTCTATTTTTATAACCTTACCCTCGACAACGTCACCCTCTTTAATTTGCTTCTTGTATTTTTCGATGAGTTTCTTCCTTTCGAGTTCTTCTAACCTCTTTTGGGAGGCGGTGATTCTAAGTTGTTTTCCGCGTTGTTTTACGTCCAAAATTGCAACCTTTACGGTATCTCCCGCCTTTAGTTCGCCGCTAGCCTCCTGTAGGGGAAGGAGTGCCTTTATACCGCCTATGGAAATGAGATAACCTATTTTCCTGTTATTCTTTTCCAGAACCTTTTCTACTTGTGCCTCAAAAACTCTGTCGGTACCCGCCGCCTCTTTTATCTCTTCGGTGAGTTTTTTCAGTTTCAGGGGTTTTAGCGAGAGTCTGGGATGTTGCATTCTGTTGG
Organism: Aquificales bacterium; assembly: GCA_027036735.1. Lineage (GTDB taxonomy): Bacteria > Aquificota > Aquificia > Aquificales > QOAS01 > QOAS01. Next base: position 989 of record JALWDU010000089.1, read on the forward strand.
TTATCCTTACCAGTACGGCTTCAACCTCATCACCCACCTTTAGCTCTTTACCCTCTTGTGTTACCTCTTCTTTGGGGAGGATAGCCTCTATTTTGTAACCGATGTCCACGTAGTAATTCTTGTCGTCCTCGGCGACAACGGTTCCCTTCACAATTTGACCGCGGTGAAATTGAACCTCTTCCTCTTTACCGAGATACTGTTCGAGTAGCTTCTCAAATTCGTTGGTCATAACTTCCCCCTTGGTTGGATTTTTTTAAAGAAATTAGGTTCATGAGAAACCCTTTAATAAACACTAAAGGAAAAATTATATCAAACGGCTTTTTCCTCGTCAAGCAATATAACCCTATCCTCCGGATTTACAACCAAGTCCAACGGGGGGGAGAGTACCAATTTTTTCCCCTTAAACACCCCTAAAATTTTTACAAATCCCAACCTCTTTAGAATATCCTCCACCCGCATGGGATTTTCCGAAAGTTCCCCAAAGTGGATTACTTGAATATCCAACTCCTCTAAGAGTTCTTCCAAAACTTCCAAACTTTCGGGTTGAATTACCGACTTACCGATGAGTTTTCCGAGGTATTCTCCGGCGATGATAATTTTATTTGCCAAGCGTCTTTTCTTAGCCGCCCTCGCGTTTTCCTCCTTTAAAAACTCGGCGATTATGTATATTTTTGGCGCGAGGGAGCGCACCAGAAGGGCTATTAGGGAACTTCTGGCGTCTATGGTATCATCGTCCAAAAGTTCCTTTTTTTCGGCGAGAATGATTACCATATCGGCGGCGGCGACATTAACACCTATAAGTGTATCTTCCTTAGTTGGGTCTCCAACCTTTAAGAAACACTCTTTGGGAATTGTTTCGCTCTCGTTTTCCGTAACAACTATTATGTGTTTCTTAAAGAGTTTTGGATTTTCTCTTATTTCTTTAATGATGTAGCGCCCGGTTTCGTTCCACCCGCAAATGACTATATGGTTTTTTAAGGTTTTAAACTCGACCATTCCCCGACGTATCCTTTCAAAGTATTCTATAAAGCCCGAACTCAAAATAGCGGTAAATAAGGAAAATAGACCGACCCCACCGGCGACGGTTAACATAACCACAAAACGCCCTAAATTTGTATGGGGGGTTATATCCCCGTATCCAACGGTTGTTAGGGTTATAAAGGTGAAATAAAACGCATCGTAGAAGCTGTTTATTCCCGGGTTGTGCCGGTGTTCGACCGTGAAAATCCACAGAGACATAAAGGTTAGAAAAATTGAAAAGAGGATTACAAGAAATATTAGCTGGGATAAATTTTCCTTAAAAACGGCTATGAATCCTTCGAGGATAAACTTATAAAAACCTAATCTAAACAATCTTAAAAGGACAAGGATTCTAAATAACCTCAACGGTTGGAAGATATACAGAATCGATAAGAGGTCAATAATCGAATAAAAGGATTTCACGTAGTCCCATTTCGGTTTCAGTGCCTGTAAAAAGGCTTTTTTAAAACTTCTAAACTTAAAGAGATTTTTTTCCAAATCATCGCTGAAGTTGGAACTCAAAATAAAACGACCTATCCATTCGAAAATGATTACATACGTGGCAAAGTCTATAATGTGTTCGGCAACCGGTTTAACCGGTTTTGGAATGGCATTAAATATGTCTAGCAAGATTAGGGTAACCGATAGGACTATAACGGTAAAGGAAAAGAGGTTGTAGATATAAAATACCGTTGACGCGCTATCTTCCAGCAATTTAAAGTAAAACTTTGCCAAGTAATATTCCACTTTTCTTATTTTTTTTAAAACGGATAAATACTTTTTCACCTTATGGAGTCTATTTTAATCGACATACAACCAACAGTAGACTACCCTATCCCCAATTTCTACCGCCGGAGGGAATTTTTGACATCTCCTTTCCCCGTAGGGGCATGTACCGATAAAGGGACACCCCTCGTCAGGAAATGTATTTTCCCCACTTTCATAGGGTAATTTTTTGTCCCTCTCAAAAGGGGACTTTGCGGGTAAATTATCGAGTAAATATTTCCCGTAAGGGTGAAGGGGATTCTTTGTGAACTCCCCCGAAGGTGATAGTTCCAAAAGTCTACCCCTCAGTAGGAGGGCAATCCTATCGCCTACCCTTAAACCCATTCTCACATCGTGGGTGATAAAGAGGATGCTTTTCTCCTCTCTTAGTTTTTCGAAAAGTTTTAGTATCCCGTAGGCTATGGAGAGGTCTAAAGCCGAAGTCGGTTCGTCGGCAACGATTAGGGATGGATTCAATACCAGAGCGCGGGCTATCGCTACCCTCTGTCTCTGCCCTCCCGAAAGCTCCGAAGTTCTTCTAAACCAGAGATTTCTTTCCACTCCCGCGGAGAGTAAGGCATTTTCAACCCTATCCCTTCGGAGGTCTTTTGGGAATTTGTGAACTATTAGAGGTTCCTCCACCGCTTCCCATACGGTGTAACGGGGATTTAACGACCCCCGCGGGTCTTGGAAAACCATGGAAACTTCTTTTGTGTATTCCCTTCCCAACCTGTAAATGTCCCTTCCCCTGTATAGAACTTTTCCCTTCGAAGGTTTTAGGAGACGGACTATTAACCTTCCGAGGGTTGTCTTACCGCTTCCGCTTTCCCCCAAAAGGGTTAAACTCTCACCTTCCTCCAATTGGAGGTTTATATCCCGAAGGGCGTAAAACCTTTTTTTCCTAAAAAGAAAATTAGAGGAGAAGGCAACGGATACATCTTTCAGTTCTAGGAGCATCACTTTTCGACGATTGTTTCCTTAATCTTCATTCCGAAGTGCCTGCCGGCTTCCTCGGTATAACCGAGGACTTTATCACCCGGCTTGAGGTCTACAACCGATATAGGTTCCCCGTTGGGTTTGGTGAGACGAATAGTTTCCGCATTTTGGAGAACGGCACTTACCTTTTTCCCCTCTTTGGTCTTACCCTCTATGAGGAGCATGGGACGTCTTTCTACCTTAGCCCTTCCCACATAGACGAGTCTTCCCTCTCCTTTGTAGTTATAGACCATCACCGGAACACCCGCCTCAACCTCGCAGAGGTATTTGGTCTTATTGTCGGGAACCCTGATATACATATGAACCGCACCGGCGTTTACCCTAAAGGGACGGGATGCCACATAGGGGTTTTCCTCCGTTTCGGCGTGGACTAAAAACATACCCGCGGAGGAGTTCCCCACCAGCATACCCTCCCCGCGCTTGAGTAGGGAGGTGGTGTCCACGCAAACCCTATCCCCCAACCCCAAGGGGAGAACTTTTGTTATTTCTACCTCCACAAGGGGTAGTTTTTCCGTGTATTCCTTTACGGCGGAACCAACTTCTTTAATCGTGTTTAGGTTTTGGGTTTTTAAAACAACTCCCTCCGAACCAATTTCAAGGGTTGTAATCGCCGTCTTTGCCTCCTCGGCGTTCTTTACGACCATATAGACATCCCTTTTTTGGGCGAGGATATTTTCGAGGGGAATAATAGTCCAGTCGGTGGTCTCTATAATTACCGGAACCGGTAGCTTTGCCGCCAGTTCCTCGTCGGCTTTTCCCTCTATCTTTACATAGGCGACATCGCACTCGGAAACGTTATCCCCCCTTTGGGGAAAACAGAGTTTTAAATCCGCCTTGTCGGAAGGGGCTATTACGGTAACCTTTGCGAGTTTTTTCACTTCCTCGACGTGTTCCTCCGAAGGGAGGACTATCGCATCGGCTCCGCTTTCGAGGGCGGTTGTTATAGCCTTTTTGTCGTAAGGTTCAGCCCAATACCAAAACTTTTTCATCAAAGAGTAGGATTTTAAACTTTATGAAAATCCTCCTCACCGGTGTAGCCGGTTTTATAGGCTGGAAAACGGGGCACAAACTCCTCGAAGAGGGACATACCGTTATAGGTATAGACAACCTAAACGACTACTACGACCCGAGAATAAAACACTGGAGACTGAAAACCTTTAAGGGACGGGAAAACTTCAAATTCCACAACGTGGATATAGAAGACCTCCAAGCCCTTAGGGTGTTGTTTGAGGTATACGGACCTTTCGATGCGGTGGTAAATTTGGCAGCCCGTGCGGGGGTTAGGTATTCGATGGAAAACCCCTTTGTCTATTTCACCACCAACGCCAACGGGACGTTAAACCTTTTGGAACTTTCGAAGGAATTCGGCGTTAAAAAGTTCGTTTTGGCTTCCACATCATCGCTCTACGCCGGTCAGCCGATGCCCTTTAGCGAAGACCTGCCGGTAAATACCCCGATATCCCCTTACGCCGCTTCCAAAAAGGCGGCGGAGGTAACCTGTTACACTTATCACTACCTCTATGGCATAGATGTTTCCGTAGTCCGCTACTTTACCGTCTATGGACCCGCCGGCAGACCCGATATGTCGATATTCCGCTTTATATACAAAATTAAGAAGGGGGAACCTATAGAGATTTACGGGGACGGAACCCAGAGCAGAGACTTTACCTACGTTGATGACATAGCCGAGGGGACGGTAAGGGCTTTAAAACCTCTCGGATACGAAATAATAAACCTCGGAGGGAACCATCCCTACAAACTCCTCGAGGTGGTCGAATTAATAGAAAAATACCTCGGTAGGAAGGCGGAAATCGTCTTTAAAGAGTTCCACAAAGCGGATTTAAAGGCAACCTGGGCGGATATTACAAAGGCTAAAAATCTATTGGGGTGGGAACCCAAAATTTCCCTGGAAGAGGGTATAAAGAGGACGGTCGAATGGTTTGAAAAAAAATGGGATTGGGTTAAGGATATAAAACTTCCCTAAAGGGCAAATTTGAAAAAGTGACCTATAAAAGTAAAAACATCCTTAACCGCATAAACGCGGGGAATTTTCAGTCTTTCCCCTTTAGGTCTTACATTTTCCTTTTCCACCGTAAAGGCGTAGCGGTAATACTTTCCCACCAAAGGGAACAACTTTTCGGAATAATCCCCCCACGGGTAGGAGAAGTTATCCACCTCCACGCCGAGGTTTTTCTCTATGAGTTCCTTGGAGAGTGAGAGGTCTCTTTCAACCCTTTTGGTGTATTCCCCTTCGCTCTCAAACTCCAAAGGTGATGGGAAGTTTTTAAAGAGTTCCTCCTTTAGTTTTTTTCTCCAATTTCTTCCGTTTTTTGGAAAGCTTTCGCAGAATTCCAAAACCTCCCTTTTAACCCTCCCCGTAGGGGCTACGAGATTACTTTTCATTTCAAAAATTGGGTAGCCCGCCTTCGGCGGGGAGTAAATTCCCCAAAGGCTATAAATTCGGTTTAAATGCCGGTCTTCCGCCACATCCACCAATCGGTTGCTTACAAAACCCTGCAAGTGGTCTATACCATGAGACCCAAAGGAAAACACATCGGACATAATCCTAAGTTCTTCCCATGTTAGGAATTCCCCACTCTCCCCCTTTTGGAGGAATTCCTTTTGCGCCTCCCACATAGGTTTGGGTTTAAAAAGCTCCTTAAATTGGACTTTACCATTCCAGTAATCCTCTAAAGAGGGTCTGACGGTGGATTTGTTGAGAACCCGTGAAGGGGTTACGAAGAGATGAGCCTTTAAGCCGTACTTTTTCAGCAGCGGATAGGCGTAAACGAAATTATCGGTATACCCATCGTCGAAGGTTATAAATACCGCCCGCTTTTTTGGTTTGTATTCCCCCTCGAGGTAAGCTTTAAATCTCTCCCAATCGAGGACTTCGAAAAAATTTTTAAATACCCTCAAGTGGAAGTCGAATAACTTTAAACCTATTTCGTAGGATTTTTTTGGAAAAATCCGATGGTAGGTATATACGAATACTTTTGACATCGGATGGTTGAAATGGATAGATTAGATAGAGATAGGCGCCCCCGGCGGGATTTGAACCCGCGATCTCCGCCTTGAAAGGGCGGTGTCCTAGACCGGGCTAGACGACGGGGGCTGCCCGTTAACTTCTAAAGTTCTTATTATAGCACGTTTCCTTTTCAAGTCAAGTGGTGAGCCGGCCGGGAGTCGAACCCGGGACCCACGGCTTAAAAGGCCGTTGCTCTACCGACTGAGCTACCGGCTCTACCTTTCAAGGAACCTTTCCCTTTCGCGCTTACAGGAAAGTAAGTATATAACTTTTCGGGGAGAGGTTAATATGATTTTTCCCATATTTGGGTTGTTGGAATTTATGATAAATCCCCATTAAAAGGAACCGAACGGAGTTTTGCAAACTACTCAATTTTAATTTATAAATTTTGTTGATTTCAACAAAGTTATTGTCAAAAAAGTCGATTTATCTTATTATTTTGTAGATACCCCAAATCTTTCACAAGGAGGTAGTAGTATGGCGGCAGAACTCGAACTTGTAGCCTCGTTGTCGAGGTTACAGTTCGCCACCACGGCTTACTTTCACTTTTTGTTCGTCCCGCTAACGCTGGGTATCTCCCTGTTTATCGCGATTCTAATGACCACCTACTTGATTACCAAAAAGCAAATCTACAGGGAGATGGCGCGGTTCTGGACTAAGCTCTTCGCGATTAACTTCGCTATGGGTGTCGCCACCGGTATCACCCACGAGTTCGAGTTCGGTACCAACTGGGCGGTTTACTCCCGTTATGTGGGTGATATCTTCGGTGCACCCCTCGCAATCGAAGCGCTGTTCGCATTCTTCCTGGAGTCGTCCTTTATCGGAATGCTCGTATTCGGATGGAACCGCGTTAACGATGTTGTAATGACCCTCGTAGCGTGGGCTGTTGCTTTCGGAACCAACCTATCCGCGCTGTGGATTCTCGTTGCTAACGGATGGATGCAACACCCTGCCGGTGGTATGCTCAAAGTGGGAACTTGGGTAGGCGGTATCAGGGCGGAACTCTACGATTTCAGCCAAGTCGTATTTTCTCCCGTTGCGGACGTTAAGTTCATGCACACCATGACCGCCGGAATGATAGTTGCCGCTATGTTCGTCCTCGGTATAAGTGCGTATCACCTACTTAGAAAACAGCACGTAGATTTCTTTAAACGTTCCGCACTGGCGGCGGCTATTTTCGGAATGATAGCGTCCGTTTCCGAAGTAGTTATCGGTGACATCCACGCCCACGAAGTTGCAAAAACCCAACCTTCCAAATTGGCCGCCATGGAAGCTATTGTGGATAGCGAGCATGCAGCTCCCATTCTCTTGGCGGCTTGGGTAACCCAAAACGAAAACGGTCAGTACGAGTACGCGTTTAAACTACCCCTGCCCATACCCGGAATATTGAGCTTCCTCGCGTATCACAGCTTCGGTGCCGAAGTTCCCGGTATGAACGATGTCCAAAAATATATGGAACAAAACTTCCAAGCCGCTATGCAGCAAAATCCTCAACTCGCCGACATCATCAAAAACAACGTAATGCTCAACGGTCAGTGGCCTAGCTTCATACCTCCCGTGAATATCGTTTACTGGGCATTCCACATAATGGTGTACCTCGGATTCCTATTCGTGTTCATATTCACCGTAGCCTTCTACTATGCCAAAAAGGGTGTTCTCCAAGACAAGTCTTGGATTCTCAAAGTAGCCCTTTACAGCATACCCCTACCCTATATCGCAAGCTTGCTCGGTTGGGCTACCGCAGAGGTTGGTCGTCAGCCCTGGGTTGTATATCCCTTAACCGAAGTTAAACACGACGCCAACGGCAATATAATCTGGAACGAGCTATTCCAACAAATACCCGCTCTGATTAAAGAAGGTGACAAGATAATTCAAACCCAAATTCCCGGTGCATTCATGGGTCTAACTACCTACAAAGCTGTAACCCCCACCCTCACCGTTCTCGAAGTGCTGATAACCTTCCTCGGATTCCTGGTAATCTTCACCGTATTGGCGGTTCTCGACTGGTGGCTTATCGCCAAATACGCTAAAAAAGGTCCCGAAATGACCGGTGAGGCTAAAGCTCAAGAGGCTTATTAATCAAAAACTTTGAGGAGGTAGAGCTATGGAAGCGCTCGGTTATTCTCCCCTTTGGTGGGACGTTCTCGTCCCCCTTTGGTTTGTTCTCGTCGCCCTCGTTTGGGTTATGTACATTCTGACCGACGGATTTGACTTAGGTGTCGGCGTTCTGGTTCCCTTTATGGGTAAGGACGACATCAGCCGTAGGATAGCGCTAAACTCCGTTGGTCCCATTTGGGACGGTAACGAAGTGTGGTTTATCACCGCCGGTGGTGCGGCTTACGCGGCATTTCCCGAAATTTACGCGGCTATTTTTGGCGGTCTCTACCTCGCGCTAATGGTAATCCTATTTGCACTCATATTCAGGGCTGTGGGTTTCGAATACAGGTCTAAAAGACCTTCTCCCGCTTGGAGGAGCTTCTGGGATTGGGCTATTTCTATAAGCTCTGGTATAGTTGCGTTGGTTCTGGGTGTCGCTCTCGGAAATATCATTGTCGGATTACCCTTTGTGAAAACTACCTTGGTAGACCCCAACTCCCTAAAAGGATTTGTATACGGCGTTTTGGACTCCAACGGTCAATTCCATCCCTATCCCGCAATAATTGGATTCCTGCAACTGCTAAATCCGTTCTTCCCCAACTTGGCGGCCGGTATATTCAAACTGCTCGTTGGTATAACCGCATTGTTGTTTGTAATAATGCACGGTGCAACCTGGTTGATGGTTAAAACCCTCGGTGAACACTTCGAAAGGTCCAAAGGTTTTGTTCTAAAATTGTGGCCTATTACCGCTATACTGTGGGTAATCACCACCGTATGGGGTTTTGTTAGCTTCGGATTTACCCACACCTTCCACACCAACAACCCCAAGGTTATTTCCGAAACTATAAACATAGACTTCTACCACTGGGGTGCGGTATTGGATAAAGTTTTCACCTATCACGATAACTTCCTATTCCAAGCACCCGCACTGGTATCCATAATCGGCTGGATATTGCTCGGATTGGGAATTCTCGGACTGTTGGGTGTATTCTTCTTCGCAAGGAATGGCAGCGCTTGGGGAACCTTCCTAAGCTCTTCGTTGGCAATTATAGGTATCCTCTTTGCGGTATCCGTAGCGCTATTCCCGTTCACCGTTCCGTCCATATACGGGCTTGAAAACTCTATGACCGTATGGAACACCGCCGCATCCGAAAACACCCTAAAGGTTATGACCCTTGCGGCACTGATAGCGGTTCCCATAGTCTTGGCGTATACCGCATACATCTACAAGGTGTTCCTGTTCAAACTCTCCCCCGAACAGCTCAAAGAGGCTGCGGAAAAAGGACAGTTTAGCTATTAATAGTAAGGAGGTGGAACCATGTGGCTCCTCGTTGCCTTTATCTATTTCTTTGGGGTAGCATTCCTAACCGCCGGGCTTATCAAAATGCTCGACGCCGATTAATCTCTAACCCCTCTCATTTTTCCCTTTTATCTCCGCATTTAATACTTTCATCACATGAAGCTCCATTGGGGAGACCTCTGTAAGAGGGGTTACAAAACCTGGACTGTTTTTGCCATTTTGGGGATTGTAGGTTTTATTGGAACCTTAATAGGTCGAATGTGGTTTCACATGTTTCCACCGAAGGAACACTCTCCCGAATGGGTAGCACTATTTTTTGGAGTAATAGTTATGACGATACTATTTATGAAGGGCGTAATAGGACACTTCGTATATATCTACATCCACAAAGAGGAATGTGTTAAGAAAAAACAAGTTTCGGAATCGGGGAGTTAATCTTTCCCCACAGTCCAATATAAAAGAGCCATTACACCGGGCAACACTATCGCAAGAAACGCTATCAGGAGACTCATCCACATGTTGGTCGCTTGGACTACTTCCATAATGCTTGATAATTATAAAAATCTCCTTTCTCAAAAGTCAACCCGTAGAAAATAAAACCGACTATGGGAGTTGGAAAGGTAGCCGTTATATTGGGAAGTAAAAGCGACCTCCCTTTGGTGGAAGGTTGTATCAAAACTCTTAAGGAGTTTGAAATCGATTTTGATGTGAGAATTATTTCGGCTCACCGAACACCCGAGTTGTTGGAAGAATATTTAAACGAAAGCGATGCCGAAGTATTTATAGCCGCCGCCGGTTATGCCGCTCATCTTCCCGGGGTCGTCGCTTCGAAGACGCTTAAACCCGTAATAGGTATTCCCCTCGATACATCTCCCCTAATGGGAGGGTTAGACGCTTTACTTTCCATAGTTCAAATGCCTCCGGGAATTCCCGTTGCGACTGTAACGGTGGGAAAGGCTGGCGGAACCAACGCCGCGGTTTTAGCCGCGCAGATACTATCTCTAAAGTATCCGCAATTGGAAGAGAAGTTGAGGGAATACCGTCGGAAAATGAAGGAAAAAATTGCAAAGGCTAACGAAGAGTTAAACCTATAACGGCTATTCCAGCCCTCTCCGCCTCCTTTAAAAATTTCTCCCGTTCCAGTATTAAGACTTTTCCGCTTTCGAGAAATAGGGCTTTAGCCCCCAGTTTTTTTAAAAGTTTTAAAGTTTGCCCGCCTACGGCGGGGATATCTATTCTAAAATCTTGCTTCGAGCGGGCGGCTTTTGCTACGGAAAAACCCCTTCCCGCCAATTTTGCCCCCCTCTTTATCGTTTTGTCAGTACCCTCCACACTCTCAACCGCAAACACACTCCCATTTTTAAAAACCAGAACCTGCCCTATCTCCATATCCGCCAGTTTTTGGGTATAGGAGAGGAAACGTTTACCCTCTTCGAGGAGTTTCTTTTCCACCTTCACCGAAGGGGTTAACAGACCTTCATCCGCCAACAGGGGTGAGAGTATTTTTTTTATTTCCTCCGAGGGTAGAAATCTAAACCCTTTCCTTTCGTAGTAGTTCATAAAGCCCCTGATAACCTCCCCGGGAAGGGTGTTTTTAATGCTACCTCTCAAGGTATTTAGGATTTCCCGGTTCCTTTTGTAGTTTCCGCCGAAGAGTTTAAACCTCAACTTTTGGAGAATGGAATCGAAAAGGGCGGTCGAGAGGCGGGGGTCGAACTTTCCCAAAAGCACGATGGGGGGATTGCCGAGCTTCTCCACCAATTGTTCGAATTCGACAAAACCCATAAAGGGAACGGTGTAATCGGTTTTGAAATCGGTTACCGTTTTAACCCCGACGGTTACAGGTTGGTATCCGTGTTTCAGTGAGAGTTCCCTAAAGAGGAGGGGAAGTTTACCTCTCCCCGATAGGATTAAAACCTTCTCACCCATTTTTGGTCTATATCGAGAATTTCAACCACCTTTTTCGGGCGACGAAATCGAGCAAGATTTTTGACATGTATACGTTGGAGAAAAAGGAGGCAATCGTTCCTATAGCCAATACAACCGCAAAACCTTTAACCGGACCCGCATCGAACTGCGAAAGAATTAAAGCCGCCACCAAAAGGGTTATATGGGAGTCTATAATTGCGGATAGCGCCCTCTTATATCCCAACTCTATGGCTTTGAGAAGCGTGGCTCCCTTTCTCAGTTCCTCCTTAACCCGTTCGAAAATCAAGACGTTGCTGTCCACCGCTATACCCATGTTAAGAACGATACCGGCTATACCGGGTAGCGTAAGGGTAGCTCCCAAAAGGGCTAAGCCAACCCACAGCAGTAGGGCGTTGTGAAATACCGCCAGAGTGGCGGTAAACCCGGCAACTTTATACCTCCACACCAATATGAGCGTTAGAAGAATTACCGCACCTATAAAGGCGGCTATACCCTGCTTTATAGCCTCTTTTCCGAGCATGGGACCTATAACCCGAATCTCTTCGATTTTTAGGTCGGTGGGAAGCGCCCCGCCTTTGAGTATCACAACCAGGTTTTTAACATCTTCTATGGTGAATTGTCCCGTAATAATTCCTTTATCGTAAATACGCGCCTGTATCGTCGGAGCCGATACCACGTAATTGTCCAAAACTATAGCCATTCGTTTACCTATATGAGTTTGGGTGAATTCGGCAAACCGTTTTGCCGCCGAAGGGGTGAGGGTAAAACCAACAGCCGGTCTCCCGTAGCTATCGGTGGTGGGGTAGGCGTCGGCTAAATCGGAACCGGTAATCACGGGGGGATATTTAACGAGATAGTAAAAGCCGTCGGCTCCCGGTAAGACTCTGGCATTTTTGTATCTTTTAGCCTCTTCCTCCAAGAGTTTCTTATCCTTGGAAACGTCCAAAACGAGTAGGAATTCCAGTTTTGCCGTCTTTCCGAGAATCTCCTTAGCCTTTTTGGGGTTTAATACACCCGGTAGTTCTATATAGATATATTTGTCCCCCAAACGGGTAACCACCGCCTGGGCTACGCCCAAATTGTCAACCCTTTTTCTCAAGACTTCGATGGTTTTCTCAATGATGGTCTCTTTGAACCTTTTGAGGTATTTGTCCTTCAATTTCACAAACAGGTTGTTTCCGTTAAGTGTTATCTCAAAGATGGAACCGAAGTTCTTTTCAAACAAACGTTTGAGGGTGTCTTTTGGAGGTGTTTCCAACAATTGGAATTCTATTCCCTTAGGGGAGACCTTATAACCCAAAACGGGATAACCGTTTTTCTCCAAAAGGTTTTCTATACTTTCTGCATACTTTTCGTATTGGCTTTTAAGAGCTTTATCTATTTCGGGATAAAGAATAATCTCTATTCCACCCTTTAAGTCCAATCCGAAATTTACCGGCTTTGTTAGGGCTATCCAAACCGCCCCGATGGTAACGGCGACTATAAGGAGGAGGTGATAATATAGCCTCTGCATAACTGTGAAAGATTTTAAAGGGAGATGGAGGGAAAGGGTTTAGCCGTTGTTGTCCTTCTTTCCGAAATCCAACTTGGGTTTAACGTATTTAATCTCGTAACACTCGATAATATCTCCTACCTTTATGTCGTTGAAGTCCTTTAGTTTTACACCGCATTCGAAGCCTTTGGGAACTTCCTTAACGTCTTCCTTAAATCTCTTTAATCCCTCTATTTCGCCGTCGTAGATGACGACACCTTCGCGGATTAGGCGGGCTTTGGCTCCCCTAACCAATTTGCCGTCGAGTACGTAACAACCGGCAACGGTTCCGACCTTCTTAATTTTGAAGGTAGCCCTAACCTCCGCCTGACCGAGGATTTCCTCAACCTTTTCGGGTTCGAGCAGACCCTCGAGGGCTTTCTTAACGTCCTCAACGGCGTCATAGATAACGCCGTAAGTTCTGACGTCGACCTTTTCTTCCTCAAGCAATTTCCTGGCGGCGGGGTTTGGTCTGGTGTTGAAACCTATAACGATGGCTCCGGACGCCTTTGCCAGCATAATGTCGCTCTCGCTAATCGCACCCACACCGGAGTGGATTATCGAAACCTTTACCTTATCGGTGGATAGCTCTTCCAACGCCTTTTTTAGCGCCTCGATGGAACCTATGGTGTCCGCCTTGAGGACTATCTTTAATTCTTTCAGTTCCCCGCTTTGGATTTTCTCGTAAATTTCTTCCAACCTTAGCGCCGTTCCCTTTAGTTTTTCCTGTTCCTTTTGACGTTTTCGCTGTTCGGCTAGAGTCCTGGCGGTTTTCTCGTCGGGAACCACTATGAGGATATCACCCGGTTCGGGAAGCTCCTCAAAACCCAAAATCTCCACAGGGGTGCCGGGGGGTGCCTCCCTAAGCCTCCTTCCCTTGTCGTCTATCATAGCCCTAACGCGCCCGTAGGTGGCACCCGCCACAAAGATATCGCCTATCTTTAAAGTCCCGTTTTGAACTATAGCGGTCGCCACGGGTCCCCTTTTGGGGTCGAGTTTGGTTTCAATTATTACCGCCTTGGTTTTCCCTTTGGGATTTGCCTTTAGCTCTTCGAGTTCGGCGACAAGGGTAATCATTTCCAACAGTTCGTCTATACCCTCACCGGTTTTGGCGGAGACCTTTACGACCGGGGTATCGCCTCCCCACTCCTCCGGTATGAGTCCGTGTTCCGATAGCTCCCTCAAGACCTTATCCGGATTCGCTTGGGGTAGGTCGATTTTGTTAACCGCCACGATGATGGGGATACCGGCATCTTTCGCGTGGTTGATAGCCTCTACCGTTTGCGGCATAACGCCGTCGTCCGCCGCTACGACGAGAACCGCTATGTCGGCAACCTTTGCACCTCGAGCCCTCAAGGTGGTAAAAGCCTCGTGTCCGGGAGTATCGAGGAAGGTTATCTTCTTACCGCTGGATAACTCGACCTGCGACGCACCTATATGCTGGGTTATACCGCCCTTTTCCCTGCGCGCCACATCCGTTTTTCGAATTCTGTCGAGTAGGGAGGTTTTTCCGTGGTCAACGTGACCCATTACGACAACAACGGGCGGTCTCTCCTCCAATTCCCCTTCTTCCTGTTGCAGTTCCTCTTCCACCAATTGTTCGACTTCCTCTTCGGCGGTTTTGACCTCCGCAAGGTAACCGAATTTTTCCGCTATTTCCACCGCTATGTTGGGGTCAATGGTGTGGTTTATGGTTGCGAGGATACCGCGCTTCATTAATTCGGCAATAATCTCGTTGGGAGAGACATCCAACAGTTCCGCCAATTCACGGACGGTAATAACTTCGGGTATTTGAATAATTTTGAGCTCTTCCTCTTCCTTTTTCTTCTTGGGAGGTCTGCTCGGTTGTTTTTTCGCCTGCTGTTTTTTCATCTTCTCTTCCATTTTTTGTTTCTCTACAAATTCTTTTCTCCTCTCGCCGTGAGAAGCTTTTTTTCTCTCTTTTTTCTTCTTTTGGGCTTTTTTATCCCTCATCTCTTCGGGTTTTTCCTCTTTTTGTTCCGGAACGAGGTCGCGGGTTAAGGATTGCAACCTTTGAAGGAGGGCGAGTTCGTCCAACTTCTTGAGTTCTTCTGCCTTTTTCTTAATCTCTTCTCTCTTTTGTTCGTCAATCTCCTCGTAAGGTTCCGCCAATAGATAACGTCTCTCTTCCTCTTCCTCTTCCTCTTCTTCCGATTTCAGTTTTTCCAATAGGGCTTCTCTCGATTTTTCCAATAACTCCATTAATTCCTTTTTCCTCTTCTCTTCGGGAGAGAGTTCCTTTTCCTCTTCTTCCTTATCTTCCTGTGGAGATTCCGTTATACTTTCGCACTCCAAAGGTTGGGTTTCTTCAACTTTTTCTTCCTCTTCGGGAGGAGGGGGAGGAGTTTTTAACGCTTCCACTATGAGGTCTATTGTTTGTTTTAAATCCTCGGTAACCTTTGTGTTTGCCCGAACGTTTAGACCAAAATTCTCCTTTAATATTTGACGGAGTTTTTTGTAATCTATTCCCAATTCTTCGGCGTATTCTTTTAGTTTCAAGGCTGGTTACCTCCTTATGTTTTAACCCCCTCCCGTAGGGGGTAGAATCCTTTTTAAACCTAAAGTTCTTAAGCAAACTTTCAATTTTAAAGGTTAAAGAGTGATTGGGCAAGAATAGTAATCCGACTTCTCCTTTGCCAAACCAACTTCCCAAGTTTTTTTTGCTAACCGGGATTTGATAGACATTATATCCCCTCTTCTTAAAAAAGGAACATTCACGTTCCACGCGAGGTGAAACATCGTCGGCTATTATTAAAAACCCTTTAAATCCCTTTGCTATCAAATCCTTTGCGGTTGTTAAGCCGAAATAAACCTTTCCCGCCCTATGGGTTAGGGTTAAAAGATTTTTTACCTTTTCGAGGGTGGAGTCCATAAAAGGAAAAATTAGTGGGGAGACCCCCCATAGGTGAAAAAATGGAAATACCTTACAGAGAAGGTTCAATCATTTTGATGAGTTTTTCGTGTCTGGGGTGTTTTTTATCCATAATAACAGCCCTTCTGGCTTGCCTTTTGTACTTTTTGTCCTTTCTCAAGGCGTAGTGGGAGTATCCCCCCTTCCACCTTTTGATTTTTCCCTTTTTGGTAAGTTTTATCCTCTTAGCCAAACTTCTATTGGTCTTAACCTTTCCTCCAACTCTCGGCATACCTCTTACCTCCGAAAGGTTCCATTCTATCACTGTTTTTTCTTCTTGGGTGCGAAAATGGCTATCATAAACCTACCCTCTTTGGAGGGTTTTTTCTCAAGCTCTCCGAGGTCTCCCACATCTTCCTTAAAGCGTTGAACCAATTTTTCGCCCAATTCGGGTCTTATGTTTTCCCTTCCCCTGAAGATGATGCGGAGTTTTACCTTATTTCCCTCTTCGAGGAATTCCTTTAGCTGTTTCAACTTAACTTGGTAGTCGTGTTCCTCTATTCCGACCCTCATTTTGAGCTCTTTTACCTCTATGGTTTTCTGCTTTTTCTTTGCCTCTTTCGCCTTTTTCTTCATTTCGTATTTGAATTTCCCGTAGTCGGCGATTTTGCAGACGGGCGGTTTGGCGTTGGGGGCTATCTCTATCAGGTCGAGACCCCTTTCCTGAGCCAAAGCGAGGGCTTCTTTTACCGACATAATACCGAGGTTTTGTCCGTTTTCGTCAATGACCCTGACCTCTTTAGCCCTTATCTGTCTGTTAACCCTATACCTCTTTTCAAAGTTACTCAGCTTTCACCCCTCCTATGTGATTTTTGATTTTTAATTATCTCCAAAGTTGGTGGTTGAACTCCGTCATCTTTTCCAAGAAGGAGATATAAACGTCAAAGGGTATTTTCCCGTTGAGTTTGTATTTTTCCAAATCGCTCCCCAATATGGAACATTGAATGTTTAGAAAATCTTTTAGGGTATCGAGTTTACTTTGAAACCCTTCCGTTATACGGTTTCTAAGTTCCTCCGTGGGGGGTATCTGTTTGTAGAGAGCCAATCTGAGGAGGGAAAGTTCCACATCTTCCCAAGTTGTTTCCATTACGGCTTGGAGCAGCTGGATGTTCTTTATAAGGGTGCTAACCAATCCTTTGAGCTTTTCTATGAATAGCTTCTCTTCATCGCCGACTAAATCGAAGTAGTGGGTTAGCTCTTCGAGGTTGTCTTCGAGAAGAAAGGAAAACTCTTCCAAAACGGCAAGGTTTAGTTCAACCGTTTTTTCTAAACTTTTGAGTTTGGCGTACTCTTCGAGTAGAACCCTATCCCCCGCGAACATTTCAAATTTATGAAAATATGCATTTTAAGACAAAAACCAAGGGGAGTTTAAAGTCAAGGGAATTTTAGGAAAAAAGAATACCCCTTTGGGTAAATGCTTTTTATCTTAAACCTCTCGGGGGATGTCGGGTTTAATTTCCTCAAAAGGGGGTGGTGAAATTCTGCTCCTCGGTAGGTTTGAGGTTTTGAAAAACCTCGGAGAGGGTAGGTTCGGAAAGGTTTATCTCGTGAGGGATAGGATAAAGGGAGAGCTATACGCTCTGAAGGAGGCGAAAGACCCCATTTATATAGGTCAACTGCTCAACGAGGCGCAAAATGTTTTGCTGATAGACCACCCCCACCTGGTGAAGCTCTACCACTACTTTACTTCCCGTAGCGGGAATAGGGTTTATCTCCTCTACGAGTATTGCGATGGGGGAGACCTAAAGGGGTATGTGGGTTCAAAAGGTGGAAAACTCCCCCCTAAGGAGGCTTTAAATATTCTCCGCCAAATAACGGAGGGATTGGCATACCTCCACCGCTACGGGTATATACACCTCGATATAAAACCGGAAAATGTTTTGGCTAAAAAGACCGGAGAGGGTTTACTCTGGAAATTGGGAGATTTTGGGCTTCTCAAAACGCGTGGTTTCAGCGGTATCCTCGATGTAAAGGGAACAGTGGGGTATATCGCCCCGGAGGTGTTTAGAGGGGAGATACACCGCAGCAGTGATATCTTTTCCCTCGGGTGTCTGCTCTACTATATGTTGGAGGGACACCACCCGTTCAAGGGGAAAAATAGGGCGGAGGAGAAACTTTTAAACCGCAAAGGGGTCGTTCCGATTCCCCCCTCCCTGCCGGAGGATTGGAGGGAGGTTTTCGAACGGATGGTTAAAATTAACCCCTTTCAAAGATACCGCACCGCGGGGGAATTACTCCAAGATTTAAAAAAATTGGGGTGAAGGGAATGCTGGATATCCAAGTGGTCACCAACATGAACATCGGGGACAAACAGAATTTTGAAGACCGTATCCTCTTTTTGGAGGATAGAGACCAAAAGCTCTTCGCCATAGCCGACGGGATGGGCGATAGCGGTTTCGGTGCGGTTGCGGCGGAAAAGGCTTTGGAGGTTTTGGAGAGAAATTTCCCCTTAAAGGAGTTCGACAAAGAGGAGATAGAGGAGATTTTCAAAAAGGCGAACAAAGAGGTGATGAATACCGTCTATGAAATGGGCGGAATAACGGGAACCACCCTTTCGGCTATGTTCCTAAAAGGGGATAACTACATTATCGGACACAGTGGGGACAGTAAGATATACCGCTACCGCAGGGGGGAATTGAAACAGTTAACGGAGGATACCGTCGAGGAGAGAAAGGGAAGAAAAAAGGTCAAAGCCCTCGGAACCGATTGGAACCCACCCATAGTGATTAAAAGGGGCAAGGTAATACCGGGGGATATCTATCTCCTCGTGTCGGACGGGATTGAAAAGCTTCTCACCTTCGAGGAGTTGAAGGAATTTTTCAACCAATACGCGGATGAGGGAATAGAGGAACTCAGCGATAGGTTGAACTTTTTGTTTAAAACCTCAAAGAGGAACAAAAATATAGACAGGGACAATATCGCCTATATCCTCTTTAAGGTTTGACGACGATATTTAGGAGCTTGTTGGGGATATAGATAATCTTTCGAATCTCCTTCCCCTCGATGTATTTTGCGATATTTTCGTTGCCTTTGGCGATTTCGAAAGCCTCCTCCTGGGAAGCCCCGAAGGGGATAACAATTTTTCCCCTAACCTTTCCATTAACCTGGACGGGAATTTCAACCTCCTCCCTCTTGAGGGCTTCCTCGTCGTAGGTGGGGTAAGGTTCGGTATAGAGGCGGGTTTCCTTACCCAGGCGCGCCCAAAGTTCCTCGCATATGTGGGGGGTTATCGGATAGAGGAGCTTTAACATAACCTCAACAGCCTCTTTTAGGACTTTTTTATCTTCCTCCGTTTGGGGGTTGAATTTTTCCAACGCGTTGAGGAGTTCCATAACCGACGCTATGGCGGTGTTGAACTGGTAATTTTTCTCCATCTCTTGGGCGAATTTCTTTATCGTCTCGTGGGTTTTTCTCCTTATCTCCTTCCCCTCTTTGGAAAGTTTCTCTTTGTCTATTCCCTCGTAGAATATGTCCTTTATCCCTTCGAGGTTTCCTATAACAAAATCCCAAAGGCGGTTTAGAAATCTGTATGCCCCCTCTATACCGCTCTCAATCCATTCGAAATCCCTTTCGGGGGGTGCGGCAAATAGGGTGTAGAGCCTGACGGTATCGGCTCCGTATTTCTCAATAACGCTTTCGGGGTCGACGACGTTGGCTTTCGATTTCGACATCTTCGCCACTTCGCCGAAATCCTTTTCCAACGCCTTTAGGTCGACCTTTCCCTCCAACCCCAAAGCCTTGAAGAGGAATATAACGTTATCTCCCACCGAAAGTTTGTTCTCTTGAAGAAATTCCTTTATGGGTTTGTTGAGAATGTTGGACATAGACCATAAATTATGTGCGAAATTTAAAGCCACCCTTTGGAGGTAAGGGGTAGATTTTTCCCCCTCCCGTTTGCGGTCGGTTTTAAAAATTTTCCTTTTAAAGTTCCCGTTTATTTCGTCTTACTCCCAAGGTGGTTAGATAAACATATTTTGACGTCATGACGTCTAAACGTCTATACTTCCCGACGTTTGGACGGCGTAATTTGAAACTTTTAAGGGAGTAAGTTGGGAGTTATCAACTAACTTTTGGTATTTACACAACTTGGCGGTTAGTGAAAATTAACTTCACTTGACGGGTTTGGAATTTTGTGTAAAATGAAAATCTAAACTTTGATAGAGTAGGCTCCTTGGTAACTGAAAATAGTTTGCATGTTGCTCGGTTTTATCTCCACTTAGTGGAATTGAAACAAAATCCTTATAGCCCCTGAATTTTCGGCGAGACCTTGTTTTATTTCCACTCAGTGGAACTGAGACACAAAGAGAGTATCGAATTTGAGACTAGAAAACCCCTATCGTTAAAGGCTATTCTGTCCCCTTTGAAGGTGAAAAATTCTTCTATAACCTCCTCGGGGAGTTTTCCTTTAATCCATTCGAAGGGAATACCCTCGGTTGTGCGGAGACCCATGATTATCGCCTCTTTGAGGAGTTCCTTTTCGTCCAAAATTATTTTCCCCGCCGTAGGAGGGCTATTTTCTTTCAGGAGTTTGTCGATATAGAGGCGGATGTTTCTAACGTTGTGCCAGCGCTTTTTGCCGTCGAAGCTCCAAGCCCCCGCGCCTATTCCCAAAAAGGGTTTCAGCCTCCAATAGAGGAGATTGTGTTTCGATTGGTATGTCTCCGAAAGGGCGAAGTTTGAGATTTCATACCTCCTTAGGTTGAGCTTTTCCGTTTCCTCCAAAAGGGTGTAGTAGAGCTCCTCTATCTGTTCCTCCGAAGGGAGTTTAAAAGCGCCCTTTTCCACCATCGAGTGGAGGGGAGTTTCCTCGTAAACCGTTAACAGGTATGCCGAGAGGTGTTTCACCGGTAGGGTTTTCAAAATTTTGAATTCCTCCCTAAGGAGGTCGGGCGTTTGGTCGGGAAGACCCCATATGAGGTCGACCGATATGTTTTCAAACCCCGCGCGGTGGGCGTTTTCGACGGTTTCCAAAGAATGTTTTACCGAATGCTTTCTTCCCAACACCTTGAGGTTTCTCTCGACAAAGCTCTGCACCCCGACGGAGAGACGGTTAAATCCTATCTCCCTGAGGAGTTTGAAATCTCGGTAGGTATAACTTTCGGGGTTAACCTCTATCGTTATCTCCTCCACGCGGGATAGGTCGATGAGTTCCTCCAATTGTCGGAAAAATTTTTCGTAAACCACCGGTGGGACTACCGAGGGGGTTCCACCTCCGAAGTATATTGTTTTTAGGTTAAACCGGTATAGGTCTCGGTAGCATTCGAGTTCCCTTAAGAGGGCTTCGAAGTATTCCTCAAACCCTACGGGGGAACCGACTACGGAGAAAAAATCGCAGTAGAGACACTTTTGGTTGCAAAAGGGTATGTGGATGTAGAGACCTTCGAACATTTTCTGCTTATTAAATTTCTTTTAGCTTTGGAATAGTGGGGTTTATTATTTTAATTAATGGCAATAGAGGTTGATGAAAAGCTATTTGGTAAACTATCCAGAAAATTAATAAACGAAGTTTCCAGAGAGGAGGTAATAGTAAAAAACAGGAATAAAAAAATTGCTGTTATAGTAGATTATGAAAAATACAAGACTTTAAAGGAAAAATTAAGGGAATTGGAAGACTTTCTTTGGGCTTTAAAAGCTGAAGAAATTTTAAAAGATGCCGAATTTGTAGAGTTAGACCCTACTCAACTTTAAAATGGCTTATAAATTGTTAATTGAAAAGAGAAGTTTAAAATTTTTGGAAAAGTTAAAAAGTAATAAAAAGCAATATGTTCAAATTGTAGATAAAATTTTCACCCTATTAACTAATCCGTATCCGTCCGATGCAAAAAAGATAAAAGGACGAAAAGAAACTTTCCTTAGGGTGAATGTTGGGGAATTTCGTATCGTTTATAGGGTGGAGGAGAAGCCTCGTGAAATTCAGATAATTGTTATCGGTAAAAGGAATGATGACGAAATTTATAAACAATTTAGACGTTTGTAATTTACACGATAACTATGCCTTGGATTGTGAGGGTTAGAAAGAAGTTCCAAGCGGCGCATTACCTTACAAACTATCCCCGAGAGGGTGAGAACGAACCCCTACACGGGCATACGTGGATGGTGGAGTGCCACTTTAGGGTGGAAGGGTTAAACAAAGCCGGTATAGGTGTCGATTTTGTGGAGGTGGAACGCTTTTTGGAGGAAATACTTCCCGACTACAGGTGTTTGAACGATGTTTTCGATTTCTCACCTTCGGCGGAAAATGTTGCCAAATACCTTTACGGGGTTATAAAGGAGAAGTTCCCCCAATTGGTGAAGGTGGTCGTTTGGGAGACCGAAGGCGGGGGGGCGGAATATTTCGAGGAGTAACCTCTAAAGGTGCGAATTTGGATAATCCCCTTTTGGTAAGGAAGGAACAAACCAACTTTTGGATAGGACAATAAAACTTTTAAATTCCGCTCCCCCTTTAGGACAATTATCTAGGTAATGACATTGAAACCTCTAAAAATCGGTAAATGGACCGCCCGCATTCCGATAATCCAGGGTGGAATGGGGGTGGGTCTCTCCTGGGAGAGGCTCGCCGGAAGTGTAGCCCGAGAGGGGGCGGTCGGGGTGGTTTCGGCGGTCGGAACCGGCTACAGATTTCCCGAATTGGTAAAGCGCGACCGCTTCGGGCGTCCCATAGGGGAGCATAACACCAACTCCCCGGAGGCGTTGAAAAAGATTATCCGCATGGCTTACGATATAGCGGGAAGCGAAGATGCAATTATAGGGGTTAACATACTTTACGCCGTCACCAATTACGGCGAGTTGGTAAAAGCTTCCTGCGAGGCGGGTGCTAAGCTTATCATCACCGGTGCTGGTTTGCCTCTAAAACTTCCCGAATACGCCAAGGATTACCCCGACGTTGCGCTCGTTCCGATAGTATCCTCCGCAAGGGCGCTCAGACTTATAGCCAAAACTTGGAAAAAGAAATACAACCGTCTCCCCGAAGCGGTCATTTTGGAGGGTCCCCTAAGCGGCGGACACCAGGGTTTCAAATACGAAGACTGTTTCAAGCCGGAAAATCAGCTCGAAAACCTACTCCCCTCGGTGCTGGAGGAAGCAAAAAAATGGGGCGACATCCCGGTAATAGTAGCCGGCGGGGTGTGGGATAAAAGGGATATAGACCGCTTTATGGAGATGGGTGCGGCGGGCGTGCAAATCGCGACCCGCTTTATAGCCACCCACGAGTGCGACGCTCCGGAGGTCTATAAAAGGTTGCTCCTAAATGCGGATAAAGATGACATTATCCTCCTGAAGTCCCCCGTCGGTTTTCCCCTAAGGGTGGTAAAAACGCCCTTTATAGAGAGGCTTTTAAACGGCTACAACGGTTGGAAGGGGTGCGTTTCCAACTGCGTAATTCCCTGCAACCACGGGGAGGAGGCTAAAAAGGTCGGCTTTTGCATAGCCGACCGCCTCGGGGCGGCGTATTTGGGCGATGTCGAGGAGGGGGTATTCATAAGCGGTGCAAACGGCTACCGCCTGAAGGAGCAGGGAATTATCTCCGTCAAGGAGCTTTTGGAAAGATTGATAAAAGGGGAGTGAGGTTAACAGATTCTCGGTAGGAGTTCCCCCGCGGGGGGTTCCATTATCCTCTCCACCCCGAAGGGGGTTTTTAAAATTACCTTGGGCTTTTCCGATTTTCCGACCACCTTCCCGATGACCGTAGCGTTTTTGCCTAATGGATGGCTTCTCAATATCTCGAGAACCTTGTCCCCATCTTTGGGGGATACCGCTATAACCACCCTCCCCTCGGAGGCGAAGTGATAGGGTTCCAATCCGAGGAATTCGCATAGACCCAAAACCTCTTCGCGGATAGGAATTCGTTCCTCCTCTACGAGGATGTCGACCTTTGAGCTGTCCGCCCACTCGTGGAGAACCGCCGATAAGCCTCCCCTCGTGGGGTCTCTCATGGCGTGAATCTCAACCCCGCTTTTTAGGAGGGGTTCTATCAATCCCCACAGGTGGGCGCAGTCGCTCTCTATCGGAAGGTCGAAGCCGAGCCGCTCAGACATAACCGCCGCACCGTGGTCGCCAATAGTTCCGCTGACTATTATCAGGTCTCCCTCTTTGAGGTTTTTGGCGGAAAGCCCTCCGTAAACGACCTCCCCTATTCCGGAGGCGGAGATAACTATCCCATCTACCCCACCCTTCGGGAGGACTTTTGTATCCCCCGCAACCACTTTGAGGTTTAATTTTTCGGTCTCCTCCCCTATTGTTTTGACGATTTTTTCCAAATCCTCAAAGGGGAAACCCTCTTCGATGATAAAGGAGAGGGTCATATATTTCGGTTTTGCACCCATAACGGCGAGGTCGTTCACCGTTCCCGCAACGGCGAGCTTTCCGATATTCCCACCTTTGAAGAAGATAGGTTTAACGGTAAACCCGTCGGTGGTGTAAGCGATTTTTCCCTCCACTTTGAGGATTGCCGAGTCCTCCATCGACTCCAAAATGGGGTTTCCGAGGTGTTTGAAGAAGAGTTCCTTTATGAGTTTTTGGGTGTCCTCCCCTCCCCCTCCGTGGGCGAGGGTTATTTCCCTATCCATAAAAGGGTTAATATAGGGGAGAACCT
>JALWDU010000090.1 GCA_027036735.1 Aquificales bacterium
GCCTTACCCTTTCCGTAGAGGCGGGGAAGCTCGTGCTGAAGTTTTGCCAGCTCGACCTGAAGTTTTGCCTCTTTAGTCCTAGCCCTTCGGGTAAAAATCTCCAAAACGAGGTCTGTCCTATCCAAAACCTTTGCGCGGAGTCTCTTTTCCAATTCCTTAACCTGGGATGGGGTAAGGGGGTCGTCGAACACAACGGCGTCGGCTTTGGTTCCCTGTACGAGGAGATTCAAATCCTCAACCCTTCCCTTCCCTATATAGGTTGAGGGGTCGGGTATATCCCTCTTTTGGACGAGCTTTCCCAACACCTTACCGCCGACGGCTTCGACAAGACCGCCGAGCTCGTTAATCGACTGATAGACCTCTCCCTTGGTTTCCCCTTTCTTCCAAACCCCTACGAGTATCGCCCTCATACGCTTTTACGTCTTTTAAATTATGTCCCCCCTTCGGGGGAAATCTGTCCTTTTATCGGGAAAAATTCAATACCTCCAATAGGTCTGGGTAGTTTCGCAGACCCCTAAGAGGGTTTCCAAACCGAAAATAGAATTCCCCTTAATGGAGAGAAAAAAGTGGAGAACCGCCATAAGTTTCCACAAGGGACACGAACCCTACGTTAGGGGTTACAGATTGGAGGAACTGGTCGGAAATCTGACCTTTACCGAGGCGATATACCTCGTCTTGAAGGGGGAACTCCCTACGGAAAAAGAGGCTAAAATGCTCGACGCCATATTTGTATCGGTTGTCGAACACTCGATAGCCCCACCCTCGGTCATAGCGGCGAGGGCGGTAATAAGCGGCGGAAACCCGATGAACGTCGGTGTCGGTGCGGGTGTGTTGGCGTTCGGAGAGGCTCACGGCGGCGCCCTCGAAGGGGCTATGAAATTCCTTCAGGAGAATGTGGAAAAAGACCCCCTAAAGGTGGTTGAGGAATACCTCTCCTCCGGAAGAAGAATCCCCGGTTACGGGCATAGGTTTTACAAAGATTTCGACCCCCGAACCAAAAAGCTTTTCGAAATAGCCAAGGAGCTCGGATTTTTCGGCAAATACTGCGAATTTGCCCTCGAGGTCGAAAAGGCTATAGAGAAGGTCAAGGGCAAAAGGCTCGTTTTAAATGTCGACGGCGCAATAGCGGCTATAACCTCGGAGATGGGTTTCGATTGGAGGCTCGGAAAGGGGTTCTTTATTATCGGGCGAATCCCCGGTTTGGTGGCTCACGTTTACGAGGAACTCACGATGGAAAAACCCTTTTCCAAGCGCCTCGACGAGGAAAAGGAGGTCGAATATCTGGGTCCCGAACCGAGGGAATTGCCCGAAAGCTACAAAAGGAGGAAATAGGAAGGAATTTAAACCCCTACGGGTTCCTCTTTTCCTACCACCTCTTCGGGGTGGGCTATTCTACCCAACACCGCGGAGGCGGCGGCTACGGCGGGAGATGCGAGGTAGACCTCTGCGGTAACGTGTCCCATCCTTCCCGGGAAGTTCCTGTTGGAGGTGGAAACAGCCCTCTCACCGGGTCCCAAAATACCCATGTGTCCGCCGAGGCAGGGACCGCAGGTGCAGGGACCTATTACGCAACCCGCGTCGAGCAGAGTTTCTATTATTCCGTCCTCAAGGGCGCGCTTGTAAACGCCGGGGGTTGCGGGGATAACTATACACCTCACGTAGGGGTGAACCTTTTTCCCTTTGAGGATTTCTGCCGCTATCTTTAGGTCTTCATACTTTCCGTTGGTGCAGGAGCCTATAAAGACCTGGTCTATCGTTATGTTTGTGCTCTCCCAAACGCTCTTTACGTTATCGGGCGAGAAGGGATGCGCCACCACGGGGTCGAGGTCGCTCACATCCCACTCGTATACGGAGTGATACTCGGCATCGGGGTCGGAGTGGTATAGCTCGAAGGGAGCGTCGGTTCTCTCCTTAACGTATTGGACGGTTTTTTCGTCGGGGGCAATAATACCCGCCTTACCGCCCGCCTCAATCGCCATATTTGCCATAGTCAGACGGGACTCGACCGATAGATTTCTTATAACCTCCCCGTCGAACTCCATAACCCTGTAGAGCGCACCGTCGACGCCGATTTGTCCGATGGTGTATAGGATTAGGTCTTTGGAGGTTACCCACTTTTTAAGCTTACCCCTGTAAATGAATTTCATGGTCTCGGGAACCTTGAGCCAAACCTCACCGGTAGCCATCGCAAAGGCTATATCGGTCGAACCCATACCGGTGGAGAATGCGCCCAAAGCACCGTAGGTGCAGGTGTGGGAGTCGGCGCCCACAACCAACATTCCGGGTCTGACGAGACCCTTTTCGGGCAATAGGGTGTGCTCTATACCGACTTCTCCGCCCTCGTAGTAGTGTTTTATCCCGTGCTTTCTGGCAAACTCCCTGACATACTTAACTTGGGTTGCACTCTTTATATCCTTGGGAGGGGTAAAGTGGTCCATAACGAGGGCTATCTTCTCGGGGTCGAAAACCTTGTCTATTCCGTGTTCCTCCAAGACCTTTATAGCCAGAGGTGCGGTTATAT
>JALWDU010000091.1 GCA_027036735.1 Aquificales bacterium
ACCTCTACGAGATGCGCCCCAAAAAGATGACTCCCGCCCACAAAACGGGAAATCTGGCGGAATTGGTTTGCTCCAACTCCCTCGGCGGAAGGGAGATAACGACCGGTAGCGGTCTCCTAAAGGCGGAGATGGAAAGGCTCGGCTCCATCGTCCTTGAGGCGGCTAAGAAAGCCGAGGTTCCCGCCGGCGGGGCGTTGGCGGTTGACCGAAATATCTTCAGCGAATACATCACCCGCAAATTGGAGGAAAACCCGAATATCAACCTCATAAGAGAAGAGGTAAAGGAGATACCCTTGGAGGATTACGACGTTGTAATAGTCGCCTCGGGACCCCTCACCTCCGAAGCGCTGACGGAAGATATAAGGAAAAAGCTGGGGGCGGATTACCTCTACTTCTACGACGCCATAGCCCCCATAGTCGATGCCGAAACGGTCGATTTCTCCAAGGGTTGGTGGGGAAGCCGCTACAACAAGGGGGGTGCCGATTACTTCAACTGTCCCCTAACAAAGGAGGAATACGAAAAATTTGTAGAGGAACTACTAAAGGCGGAAAAGGTAATCCCCAAAGACTTCGAGGGTGCCTGTTACTTCGAAGGTTGCATGCCTATAGAGGTGATGGCGGAAAGGGGTAAGGACACCCTCCGGTATGGACCGATGAAACCGGTCGGTCTTATCGACCCCCGAACCGGTAAGGAGCCTTACGCCGTCGTCCAACTCCGCAAGGAGAACAAAGAGGGAACCCTCCTATCCCTCGTTGGGTTTCAGACAAAACTCACCTACCCCGAACAGAAGAGGGTTTTCAGACTGATACCCTGTTTGAGGAACGCAAAATTCGTCCGTTTGGGGTCTATTCACAGAAACACCTTCCTTCAAAGTAACAAGCTCCTAAAACCGACCCTGCAGAGTAGGAAGTATCCCAACCTCCTCTTTGCGGGACAGATTACCGGCGTTGAGGGGTATGTCGCCTCCGCCGCAACGGGCATTTTGGCGGGTATAAACGCCGCAAGGCTTCTAAGGGGCGAGGAACCCCTAACCTTCCCCAAGGAAACCATGCTGGGGGCTTTGGTGGATTACATAACCTCCAAGGAGGGGGAACTTCAACCGATGAACCCCGTTTTCGGACTGCTCCCACCCCTCCCCAAGAGGGTAAAAAACAAAAAACTCCGCAAGGAGTTGATGGCAAAGAGGTCTTTGGAAACCCTAGAGAGGTTTATAAGGAAAGTGAATATACTTTAAAAGTTCCTTAAATTTAAAACTTTATAATAATGAAAAATCTTATTTTCTACATTGGTAAAGAAATTTTTGAATTTTTGCTATATTTAATACTCACCATTGGAAAATTTAGATGGTTATTATATTTTACTTGGTTATATCTAACCATAGATATAGTTTTAACATATTTGGATATTTTAGGTTGGCTTTATCAAAATTCATCCCTAACCTTTATATGGAAGCTTTTTTTAATTTTTTCATATATTATTTTATTGAATTTTAAATTGATAAAAATTTTTTGGTTTTATGTAATCTTTATTTTTTATGCAGAAATATGTTTCTTTTATTTAAAGAAAAATATAAATATAATTGCTAAAACTCTAATATCTCTATTATGGATAATTTTTTTAGTTTTAATTGTTTTACTATCGATTATGTCCTATATAGGCTCTCCTTTCTTCTATCTCAAAGATTTTGCTTTACAAAATCAAACATATAAAGTAATATTTCAAACTTTGAAAGAATACTTCAGGTACAATGGAGTTTATCTCATACAGAGTTTTCAAACTAAAAATGATGTTGTTTTAGTAATAGGAAATAAAGCCTATAAATTATCACAAATAGCAACCTTACTAAGTAAAGAAAATAAAAAGGTACTATGTAAGGCTCTAAAAAATAAAAATCCCTATAATTTTTACTTTACCTTAGTAAGGTATAGTTTCAATAATACTACTATTAATAATTTTTGTTTGTTAAAAAACAAGCAAAATCCAAGAGGTATAATTTTTCCTGTTTTATTACCCATATTTTTAATAGTGCAAGTTTCCTATCCAAGAGAATATATCACTAACTTTCAACTTTCTCCTTTAGACGAAAAATTTTACAAAAAATACACCCAAGAACTTTATAAAAAGTATTGTTCTAAATAAATTTTTCTAAAAATTCCTTAACTTCTCTGCGGAAACTTTCAACCTTATCGGCTATATCCCTTTGAACCTCCTCCAAGCGGTTTTTCAAATTGGCTCCTTCCTCTTTGAGGTGTTCCAACTTTTCGACCAATTTTTGGTATTCCTCTTTCAGTTCCTCACCTTTAGCCCTCAGCTTTTGGGAAACCTCTTCCAAGGCGCGTTTTTGCTCCTCTATCCTCTCCTTGAGACGGTTTATCTGCTCCTCTATATCCTCCTTGGAAACCTTACCCTTTAGCTCCTCGAGTTCGGCTTTTAGTTCTTCCGCCTTCCGTTTCAACAATTCGACCTTTTCCTCCAAATGGAGTTCGTGAATTTTCTCTCCGACCACCTTCAGGGTTTCCTTCAATTCCTCAACCTTCGGTAGGAGCTCCTTGGGTAACTCCTCCTTCTTCTCCTCGAGTTTCTTCTTCAGCTCTTCCAACTTTTGTTTGTAAGCTTCGAGTTCTTCCGCCGAAAGTTTTTCTTTACGCTTTTCCAGTTCCTCCACAAGTTGCTTTATTTGGGGAGTGAGTTCCTGGAGTTTCTCGTTAGCCTCTTTTTTCAGTTCCTCCTGAAGGACTTTTAACCTCTCGAGAAGCTCGTTCAAAGAGCCTTCCAACCCTTTCATGGTTTTGAAATTAATCGCCGCCAGGCGGTTAGCAACCCAAAGACCTTTAAAGGCGGGGTGTTTAATTAAACCTTAATGCGGATTGCCCTGGCACAGGTAAACCCCAAAGTGGGGGATTTCGATAGGAACCTCTCCCTCGTAAGGGAATACTCCGAAAAAGCCCACCTCGAGGAAGCCGATTTGGTAATCTTCCCCGAATTGGTTTTAAGCGGTTACCTCCCCGAGGATTGGCTTCTAAGGGAGGAGTTCCTGAAGGGGGTGGATGAAACCTTAAAACGCCTCGTGGAGTTTTCGAAAGAAATAGACCCCGTTTTGGTGGTCGGATATCCCAAACTTACCGAAGGAGGCATCGTTTACAACACCTTGGGGGTTATACATAAGGGCAAACTCCTCGGGGAGTATTACAAACACTACCTACCCAATTACGGGGTTTTCGACGAATACCGCTACTTCGGAAGGGGGGAACACCTCCTCACCCTCGAGGTGGGAAGGGGAGAAAACAGGACAAAAGTCGGATTTCTCATATGCGAGGATATCTGGCATCCGACCCTCGCGAGGGACTACGCTCTTTTAGGAGTCCACCTTTTGGTGTCGATAAACGCCTCCCCCTACGAGGTGGGAAAGTTTGAGAAGAAGATAAAGTTCGTCTGCGCCCGCTCCACCGACGGGCTTTACTACACCGCCTACGTAAACCTGGTCGGCGGACAGGACAGCCTCGTATTCGACGGCAGGAGCTTTGTCGTCTCCCCACAGGGGCAATTGGTTAAAGTGGCGAAAGCCTTCGAGGAAGACCTCCTAATTGTGGATATAGAACCCCAAAACGCGGTGCGCTCCCGTCTGCGTGACCAGAGGGTAAAGGAGGCTACAATCTGCGAAGATGTGTCGGAAGAAGTTATAAACCTCTCGGTGGAAAAGGAAATAAACACCTCCTCCGAAAGGGGCGAAATTTCCACCTATACACCTATGGAGTTTGAAGAGGAAGTTTTTAAAGCCCTCGTGTTGGGTATAAGGGATTACTTCTCCAAACAGGGGTTTAAAAGGGCAATTTTGGGACTTTCGGGGGGAATAGACAGCGCGCTGACGGCGGTTTTGGCGAGCGAGGCGCTCGGCGCCGAGAACGTGCTAGCCCTCTACATGCCGACGGTTTTCAACTCCACCGAGAGTTACGAAGACGCGAAACGCTTGGCGGAGAATTTGGGAATAAACTTCCGCGTTGTGGAGGTTGAACCCTTTTTCGAACGCTTTGAGGAGACCTTTAAAAACCTGTTCCCCGATTGGAGGTTTGACGTAGCCGACGAAAATATCCAAGCCCGTATAAGGGCAAACATACTCTTTTACTTTTCCAACAAAGGGGGTTATATAGTCCTCTCCACCTCCAACAAGAGTGAGAGCGCGGTCGGATACACCACCATTTACGGGGATATGGCGGGTGGATTTGCCCCCATAAAGGACGTATACAAAACCTGGGTCTATCGCCTCGCCCGTTGGTACAACCGCCGTAGGGGTAAAGAGGTTATTCCACAAAGGATAATAGAGAAGCCGCCTTCGGCGGAACTGAGACCCAACCAAACCGACCAGGACACCCTCCCCCCTTACGAAGTGCTTGACCAAATCCTCCAACTCTACATAGAGGAAAATCTCCCCCCCTCGGAGATAGTAAAGAGAGGCTTTGAACCCCAATTGGTGGAAAGGGTTATAAAAATGCTCCACCGGGCGGAATACAAGAGAAAACAGGCACCCATAGGGGTGAAAATCACAAAGGTTTCCTTCGACAGGGATTGGAGAATGCCTATAGTCAAAAATGTGGTGTTTTAACCCCCCTTCTCTTTTTGTTTTAATCGAAAAAAGTCAGCGAGGGGAAAAGAATTTCACCTCCCCAACCTCGCGGGGTCTAAGAAATAGACCTCCGAAACCCCACCCTTAGAGGTTACACCTATAAGCCTATCCGCCAGATAAGCCACGCTCTCGCGCAGGGTCACCACTATAAACTGCGCCTCCTTCGAATACTTCTTGATAAGTTCCCCGACCTTTACGGCGTTCGCCTCGTCCAGGTGCGCGTCGACCTCGTCGAAATAGTAGAAAGGCGCCGGTTTATACCTCTGAATGGCGAATATAAGCGAGAGCGCCGCCAGGGTCTTCTCTCCGCCCGACATCGCCTCGAGGTATTTGACCTCCTTCCCGCGGGGCTTAACCACCATATTTATGCCGCCGCCGAAGATATCGTGGGGTTTCTCCAGTTCCATATAAGCCTTTCCGCCGGGGGAGAGAAAGGCGAATATCTCCTTAAAGTGTCTATTAATCGCCCTAAAGGTTTCCATAAAAATGCGTTCCTTTTTGGTCTCTATCTCCCTTATGAAGTCGGTTATTGCCCTTTTCTCCCTCAGAAGGGTTTGATATTTCTCCCTATACTCCCCGTAGCGGTTTTTTATCTCTTCGTATTCCTCCTCCGCGCGGAAGTTTACATTCCCCAAACCCTTTAAGGTCTTTTCAACCTCCGAAAGCTCCCTCTTTAGGGTATTCAAATCCTCCACCGGTTCGGGAGGTATCTCCCCTCCCGCCTCCTTTAGGAGGTTTTCGATGTTCTGCTCCACTTTTGCCAGTTCGACCAAAATCTTGTCCCTCTCGGAGCGCACCTTTTCAGCCTTTGCCTCCAAAAGGGCGAGCTCTTTCTTTAACCCCTCTATCCGTTCCCTTATTTCATCCCTCTCCCTTACGAGGTGGGAAACCGTTTCACCCACCTTTAGGTATTCCTCCTTAACCTCCCTTAGGCGCTTTTCCTTTTCCCCAATTTCCTTTTGGAGTTCTTCAATCTTTTTATCCACCTCCGAGAGGCGCACTTCGGTTTCCGAGAGTTCCCTCCTTAGGTTCTCTATATCCTTTTCGACCGCCAAGTGTTCCCTCTCAAATTTTTGGAGTTCCGCTTTAAGGGTTTCTAACTTTTGTAGCACCTCCTTGCGCTTTTGTTTAATCTCCTCCATACCGCTTTGGGAAATGACCACGAGATATTCCTCCCTCTTTTGGGTCAGCTCCTCTATCTCCTCCTCCAGTTGGACGACCCTCTCCTCCAGTTCCTCGAGGAGTTTCTCCTTTTTCTCCCTCTCCCCTTTGAGGTATTGGAGATACTCCTCACCCTTTTTGATGCGCTCCTCGACCTCCTTTAGTTCCTTTACACCGCTCGAGTGGAGGTTTTCCAGCTCTTTTATTTTCCTCCTCGTGTAGTTAATGGCACCTTCGACCGACCAGAGTTTCTCTTTTGTTTTCTCATACTCCTTTAGGAGTTTCTCCCCCTTCCTCTCGAGGGAGGCGAGTTCCTCCTTTACCTCCTCGAGGCGTCCCCTTATGTAGCCCTCCCTTAGGAGGTTCGAACTCTTCGCCGTTCCACCGGTAATGGTTCCACCCTTTTCAAAAAGTTCCCCTGAGAGGGTAACCATTCGGTAAATCCCTATCCCGAGCCTTTTGGCGGTTTCGAAATCCTCAACCAGCACCGTATCGCCGAAAACGTATAGAACCGCCTTCTCAAAGTGGGGGTCGTAATCGACCAGTTTATAGACGAAATCTATAACACCCCGCGTCCGCGGGAGAAATTGGGGCGTTTGCGCTCTTATTCTATTTAGCGGTATAAAGGTAAGCCTTCCGAGGTCGTTTTTCTTTAAAAGCTCTATGCACCGCTTCGCGGTGTCCTCATTTTCTACAACAACGTAGCGAAGCCTGTTTCCCCCCGCAATCTCGACGGCGGTTATATACTCCTCGTCCCGAACGCGTATAAGCTCCGCCACCGTTCCGTAAACGCCCTCGACATTGCGCTTTAGGAACTCGACCACCTCGTTGCCCGCATTCTGGAGCTCCGCCTCGAGCCTTATCTGTTCCCTTAAAAGTTCCTCCTTCTTTCTCTTTATCTCCCTTAGGCGGTTATCTATTTTTTGGAGCAGTTCCTCCAATTGTTGTTTTTCCTTTTCCTTATCCTCTAAAAGTTTTTCGAGTTTTTCCTTCTCGTAGGAGAAATTCCCAACAAAACCCGCGAGGAGTTCCCTCTTTTTCTTTTCGAGTTCCTTAAGTTGTTCCTCCGTTTTTTCGATTTTCACATCGAGGGTGTCGAGCTCCTTGAGAAGCCCCCTTATCAGTTTTTCCTTTTCCTCCTTCTCCTTTTGGAGTTCCTTTAACCTCCTTTCCGCCTCCTCGAGTCCCTTAACCGCCTCCGAAAGTTTCCCCTCGAGGGTTTCAAGCTCTTTGTCGTAGTCCTCCAAAAGGTTTTGAAGGGGCTCCATTTCTCCCCTTAGGTGCTCTATTTCCTTTTCAATCTCCGCCTTTCGGTTTTCCTTTGCCTCTATCTCCCCTTTGAGGTTTTCTATCTTTTGTTTCAGTTCCCCCTTTAGGTTTTGGAGTCTCTCAATTTCCCCCCTAAGGCGTTCTATCTCCCTGCTTAGAAACTCCTCCTCCGATTGGAATTTCCCTATCTTCTCCCTGTAGGGTTCGAGGAGTTTTTCGACCTCCGAAAGGCGGTTTTCTTCTTTTTGGAGTTCCTCCAAGAGTTTTTCCCTCTCCCCTTCGAGCGCCCTAAGGAGGTTTTCTTTCTCTTCCCTTTCCCCCTCGAGGGTTTCCATTCTCCGCCGCAGGCGGCTATACTCCTTTGCCAATATCTTCTTTCTAAGCTCCTCCTCCTTAGCCTTTAACTCCCTATAGCGCAGAAGCGTCTCCCTATCCCTCTTCAAGGTCTTGAGTTGGCTTTCGAGCTCTTCGAGAATGAGCTTTAGCTCTTTGAGTTTTATTTCGACCTCTCCAAGCTCCTCAAGTGCCTTTTGTTTCTTTTCGTCAAATTCCCCTATACCGGCAATCTCCTCTATGAGCTTTCTCCTCTGAACGGGTGTCATTTTGAGGAAGTGGATAATGTCCCCCTGGAGGACGACGTTATAGGCGTTTTCGGTAATTCCCGCCCTCGTTAGGAGCTCCTTTACATCCCTCTCCTTTACCGGTTTCCCGTTTATTTTGAAAA